>JBDNGT010000350.1:0-2902 GCA_041689145.1 Geopsychrobacter sp.
ATCAATATGATTCTGGATGGCTCCCTGCTGGGCGATGCGGTCAGCCTGATCGGCTCGCCGCGCCGGATGAATATTGGCGATCATTCCATTATCGAAATGGATCAGTAAAGGCTTACCGTGAGTGGAATGACCATCGAACAGCTGCTCCCCTACCTGTTGCCGCCCCTGCTCGGGGCGTTGATCGGCTATGTCACCAACTACATTGCGATCCGCATGCTCTTTCGCCCCTTAAGGGCCTGGCGCCTATTTGGCCTGCGGGTACCGCTGACCCCCGGGATCATCCCCGCAAAACGGGATGAGTTGGCGCGCAAGATGGGGGACATGGTTGGCGATCATCTCTTGACCGCCGATGATGTCGGACGCGCCTTCGCCAAGGAGAATATTCAGCAGGAGCTGCGCCTGGCGGTGACCGACAAGCTCGGGCTCTTCCTGGACCGCGAGCTCGGGCCGCTTGAAACCCTGGTGCCGCTGCGCTTCCGGCGCCGCTTCCGCGAGTTGGTAGATCTGGTGCGCGGCAAGTTCGCCAAGCTGATCTTCGACTATCTGCAGACCGATGGCTTCGAGGCCCGCCTGCGTGATTACCTGCAGCGGCAGGGTGATCAGTGGCTGTCAGCGGATCTCAACCGTCTATTGACCCCCGAACGTCACCAGAAGCTGCAACGGCACCTGGATGGCAAGTTAACCGGCTTTTTCCAGTCGCCACGCCTGGTGGAAACTGTCGGCCATTATGTCGATCACAAGACCGAGACCCTGTTCGCCAGTGAACGCCCGCTGCGCGAACTCTTGCCGCCCGAGCTGATAGAGTTGCTCTTGAATCAGTTGGAGCGTGAGCTGCCGCCGTTGGTCGAACGCTTCGGCGGAATGTTGTACGATCCCGACTTTCGCGAACGCCTGGTCGCTAAAGGGAAGGGCGCCATCGACTCGTTCCTCGATTCGTTGGGCGGGCTGGCCGGGATGCTCAGCGGCTTCATGGATCTCAATAAGATTTACGCCAAGATTCCGGAGTTTCTCGACAAGGCCGGCGACGAGCTGGCGGGCTGGCTCAAAGAGGAGAAAACCCAGCAACAGCTGGCCGCGATGCTGCGTGAGCGGATCGATGGCCTGCTCGATAAACCCTTGGCCGGCTATCTGGAAAAGCTCTCCTACGAAAAAGTCAGCGGCCTGCGCCGTTTTGTGCGGGATCAGACGATCCTGGCCGTTAAGTCGCGGCGCACCACCGAGGCTGTTCTCGGGCTGACCGAAACGACGATCGACCGGCTGAAGGATCGCTCCTTCGACAGTCTGCTGCGCGGCAGTCTGCCGGACGGTAGTCTCGAGCGGCTGCGCGAGCAGTTGTCTGAACAGCTGCTTGAGCTGCTCCGTTCACCGCAGGCGCGGCAGGCCATGGAGACGGTACTGCTCGAACAGAGTGAAGAGTGGATCTACCGCAAACAGCTCGGTCTACTCTCGGCGAAACTGCCGCATGACCTGCGTAAAGAGCTGGAAACGGCCCTCTGTCAGCTGGTCGAGGATTTGATCAAGAAGGAAGCGCCGCGCCTGGTCGAAACCCTTAATGTGCAGCGCATGGTCGAAGAGAAGGTCAACGGCCTCGATCTGCTCCAGGTCGAGGGGCTGTTGATGGGGATCATGCAGGAGCAGTTCAAGTACATCAATGTCTTCGGCGGACTGCTCGGTTTTCTGATCGGCCTGCTTAACCTGGTGTTGCTGCGCCTGGTTTGATTCAATGCTGACCGAAATTCTATGGAGGGGAAAGAGGTTGTTGAATTGTGGAATGATGCTGAGCTGAAGATGCAACTGAAAAGGGTTCTTGCGGCGGTGGAGCAACTGCTGCCACCGGTGGCGGAAGCGCTCGATTGGCAAGGCTGTTACGCCGCGAGCTGGCGCCGGCACTCGCTGACAGGTTATCTGCACCCGGTCGACGCGCTCGACCCGGTCCAACTCGAGGAGCTGCTCGGCATCGACCAGCAAAAACAGATGCTTGAGGAGAACACCCGCCAGTTTCTCGACGGCTTCCCCTCCAACAATGTCCTGTTGTGGGGCACGCGCGGCACCGGAAAATCGACCCTGGTGCGTGCCCTGCTCAACCGCTATGCGGCAGAGGGGTTGCGGGTGATTCAGGTCGACAAGGACGATCTGGTCTACCTGCCCGATATCTTCGCCGCGATCCGCGAACAGTCCTATCGTTTTATTCTGCTGTGTGACGATCTCTCCTTCGAAGCGGGCGAGTCGAGCTATAAAATGCTGAAAAGTGCTCTTGATGGCTCAGTCTACGCGGCGCCGGAGAACCTGCTCATCTATGTCACTTCCAACCGGCGCCACCTGCTCCCCGAATATGAAACCGACAACCTCGGCGCAAAGATGGTTAAGAATGAGATCCATCATGGCGAAGGGGTCGAAGAGAAGATCTCACTCTCGGATCGCTTCGGTCTCTGGGTGGCGTTTAACAGCTTCAGCCAGGATCAGTACCTTGAGGTGGTTGAGCAGGTGATGGCGCGGATCTGCAGGCAACAGGGAATTCCCCCTTTTTGGGATGAACGGGTTCGGCTAAACGCCATCAGTTGGTCGCACGACAAGAGTAAGCGCTGCGGACGGACGGCGGTGCAGTTTGCCCAACAGTGTATCGGGCGCAGAATGCGGGAGGCTAAGGGATGAAGGCATATTTCGCGGCAGGTTGTTTCTGGGGAATAGAGAAGAAATTTTCCGAGCTCTCAGGCGTGACCGGAACGGCCGTGGGTTATATGGGCGGGGCTTGGGCGAACCCGACCTACGCACAGGTCTGCAGTGGTGAGACCGGCCATGCCGAAACCGTAGAAGTCGACTTCGATCCGCAGCGGTTCAGCTATGAGGATTTGCTCCAGCGCTTTTGGAGCATGCATAATCCGACCTGTCTCAACTATCAGGG
>JBDNGT010000351.1:0-22666 GCA_041689145.1 Geopsychrobacter sp.
AATTTTTCGCGCTGTGGATCGTAGATCGGCAGATTGAGTTCCTTTTTGATATGTCCGATTTCGAGGGCCAGTGCTGCGCGCTCATTGAACAGACGCAGCAGTTCACTGTCGATGCGATTGATGGCGATACGGATGTCATCGATTTTCATAAGGAGATATCCCAGAGAATTGTTCGGGGGCTGCTAAGGCACCCGCGATAATTGTGTCACGTTTGTAGTTCAGGTCATCCCGTTCCGGGTAATCGAGGGTGAAATGCAGACCGCGACTCTCTTTGCGTTGCAAGGCACTCTTGACAATCAATTCGGCCACGGTGGCGATGTTCCGCAGTTCGATCAGGTCGGAGGTGATATGGAAATCCCAGTAATACTCGATGATTTCCTTCTGGATCAGTTGAATGCGGTTGAGGGCACGGTTGAGGCGCTTGGTGGTGCGCACGATGCCGACATAGCTCCACATGCAGCGTCTGATCTCTTCCCAGTTATGCGCAACAATGACCTCCTCGTCGCTGTCGGTGGCATTTCCGCTGTCCCAATAGGTGATGCTGGAAAAGTCTGCCGGTGTCGAGGCCAGACGCTCCAGGGAGGCGTTTGCGGCGAGTTCGGCAAAGGCAACTCCTTCAAGCAGGCTGTTGCTTGCCAGACGGTTGGCGCCATGGAGTCCGGTGCAGGCACTCTCGCCGATAACAAACAGATTCTTCACGCCGCCGCTCTCGCCATGGCGGTCCACCTGAACCCCGCCACACAGATAATGGGCGGCAGGCACGACCGGAATTGGCTCAGTCGTCATGTCGATCCCGTAGCTGAGGCAGGTCTCGTAGATCATGGGGAAGCGTTCGCGAATATAATCGGCCCCCTTGTGGGTCATGTCGAGGAAGACGCAATCATCACCGTGCTTCTTCATCTGATGATCGATGGCACGGGCGACGATATCGCGTGGGGCCAGATCCTTCAATGGGTGCTGATCGGCCATGAAGGCTGTTCCGTCACTGCGGCGCAGGATAGCCCCTTCACCCCGTACGGCCTCTGAAATCAGAAAGGATTTGGCATTGGGGTGATAAAGGGTGGTGGGGTGAAACTGCATGAATTCCATGTTGGCCACGGCAGCGCCTGCGCGCCAGGCGATGGCGACGCCGTCACCGGTTGCGACATCGGGATTGCAGGTATACAGATAGACCTTGCCCGCACCCCCGGTGGCCAAAACCGTAAATCGTGCGCCGATGGTAATCACTTCTTGCGCTGCGATATCGAGGACATAGGCCCCAATACACTCATTCTTGTCGGTGTGCTGCGGTTGGACTTTTGCCTTAGTGATTAAATCGATTGCAATATGATTTTCGAGGATCTGGATCGAGGGGTGTTTCTCAACGGCAGCCACCAGGGCGCGCTCGATCTCTCGACCGGTTGCGTCTTTCGCGTGAAAGATACGGCGTTGGCTATGCCCGCCTTCGCGCGTCATATCGTATTTGTTCTGCTGATTACGGCTGAATTCAACCCCCCAGTCGATCAAGTCCGCAATCACCTGCGGCCCCATTTTAACGGTCAGTTCAACAATGTCTCGATGCGAAAGGTCGGCACCTGCCACCATCGTATCTTCGACGTGGGAGGTGAAGTCGCCTTGCACGCTGGCCACCGCGGCGATCCCGCCCTGAGCGAGGCGTGTCGCAGTGAAGTCGATCTGCCGCTTGGTGACCAGCAGGACCGAACCCTTTTTCGCGACCTTTAAAGCGTAACTGAGACCAGCAATACCGGTACCGATGACCAGGAAATCCGCAGTCAGTTTCATGTCAGATATTCTCACAGTTTGCAGGGGCATTCCCGAAAATTGCCTGAAGAACGACATTATCAAAGTGCCTTCGTCATAAGTCAAGGAATAGACTGTTATGTAGGAATCAAAATCAATCTGCTGGTAAGTAAATTGTCTTTTGCTCGGCAATTGTTTTAGGATGGCCAACTTTACGAATCGGAGAAGGGTATGAACTATGAAAGTTACTGATCGATTTCGTCAGTTGACGCAGATATCAGAAGAGTTAGTGAATAAATTTTCCTGTCAGCCAGATGGCTTGAGGATAGACCGCGCCGTGAATCTGCTGAAAAAATGCCAGGAAGAGTTAGCTGAGTGGAATGACCAGGTCGGAGAAATCCCGCAGATGCGTCTGGAGCAAAGGCTATCGCCGGTGCTGTTGCGGGTCCATTCTACCCTCGACCGTGCACGGGTCCTTTACGAAGATACAGGCAAGAGTGACGAGGGTGCATTGATCTGGCACGTGGAACAGCAGGTCTATCGATTGCTGAATGATCTTTGATTATTCAGTGGCATATTTGTTGTTCTAGAGGCTGTCGGACTATCCCTGACCTGGCTGCAAATTCGGCTATTTGGTCCGACAGTCTCCTAGCCCGCGTGCCTTCCGCCGGCCATCATGAACCCATCATGAACATGTTGATGTGGCGGTAAAGATTATAGGATCCCATCACGGCGACCAGGAGTCCGGCGGTTCTGAACATCCAGACTCTTTTTGTATGGCCAATCAGGTGAACGGCACTTCCGACAAAAAAGAGTGCCGGCAATGTTCCCATGCCGAAGGCGAACATTATCCCTCCTCCCTTTAATACCTCGGCACTCTGGGCGGCGGTCAGGATCATCGCGTAAAGAAATCCGCAGGGTAAAAAGCCAAAAAGTAAGCCGAGCGGCAAGGCTGAGGCCGCTGGTGGCAGTCGGCGTAATATGTGCGTCGCTCGCGTCATGCTGCGGATCGGCCCGGCAAATTCGAAACGGGTGAGGTTTAACCAGGTGAATAGACCCGCAGTGCCCAGACCCGCCAAGATAACCAAGAGATCGCTGCCGAGCAGCAGGTACCGGCTGACCCCGTGCAGGGATTGCTTGTAGACCATCGCTGATCCGACCCAGCCGACGGCAAGGCCGATTACTGTATAAGTGATGGTGCGACCCAGGTTGTAGAGCAGGTGGAAGGTCAACCCGGCGCGGCGGCCATCGGCTGATAAGCCCAGCGCGGTGACCAGACCGCCACACATGCCGATACAGTGGCCCGAACCGAGGAGTGCGGTGGTGAAGGCAAGGGTGTAGAGTGGATCAAAACTCATAGCAGTTCTCCATGGGAATCATCCGTAAAACGACGCAAATCAGCCTGAATGTACAAACGGCTGATACCGCTTTGCTTAATGTTGGTTTGTGCTCGGCGTGGGCGGTTCCTCATCGTCATCATCAAGCATGCGATATTTAGCGGCTTCGATATCATCAAACTGCCCTTTTTTGACGGCATATATAAAGAAAACCCAGACCCCGGTGCCGATGCAGAATGAAAGGAAAATTAACAGCAGAATGGTGGTCATCATGGCGGTGAAATCCTTTTCAGGCGCAACGAATTAAGAAGGACTCCGATAGAGCTGAGCGCCATAGCCGCGGCCCCATAGACCGGGAGCAGTTTGCCGCTGGCTGCCAGCGGAATGGCAATCAGGTTATAGCTGAAAGCCCAGAAGAGATTCTGGTGAATAATCGTCATGGTTTTTTGCGATGTCTTGAGAGCCCAGGGCAGGAGCAGCAGATTTGGGCGGGTCAGCAGCAGCCCTGCTTGTTCCATAGCAATATCACTGCTCCCGGCAATCGAACAGCTGACGGTGGCGGCGGCTAAGGCCGGGGCGTCGTTGATCCCGTCCCCAGTCATCAGGATTTTGTTCCCCAGCTCAGTCAAGCGCTCTATCTCCAGGGTTTTTTGTTCTGGGGTCAAAGGCGCCAGCCAGCGGTCGATCTTGAGACTCTCGGAGATTTTTTTTGCACTGCCGGGCTGATCGCCGGAGAGGAGCAGGGTGGAATAACCCTGGCTGCGCAGTAAAGAGAAGGTTTTCGCTGCTTCTTGGCGTGCGATATCTTGCAGACAGATTGATCCAAGATAACGACCATCTTGGGCAAAATGCACCTCACTCGCGGTAGAGTCATCCAGTGTCTCTGACAGCAGAATCCCCTGTTCTCTTAAAAACTCAGCACTTCCGCCCAGCAGTTTTTCTTCGCGAGCGATTAGGCCTTTTCCAGGGATTTGCTGAATATTCGCCAGTTGGCTGCAGAAAATCTGTCTGCGTTTGGCCTCAACCGATATCCCCTGCGCCAAGGGGTGACGGCTGCCAGATTCCAACTGAGCAGCACAACATAGGAGTTCCAGCTGGTCATTGACCGCGTTGACCGCGTTGATGGCAATCACCTGCGGGCGCCCCTCGGTCAGGGTGCCGGTCTTGTCAAACGCCAGCAGATTGAGCTGGGAGGCCGCCTCAAGGGTGTCTCCACCGCGAAACAACACCCCTTCTTCCGCGGCGCGCCCGGTGGCGACCATGACAGCTGTCGGTGTTGCCAGTCCCAGGGCACAGGGGCAGGCAACAACCAGCACCGTAATCGCATGGAGGAGCGCGTTCTGGTCGGCCCCCCAATAAATGAAGGTCAGAACTGCGATGCTCAACACCGTCGGAATGAAAATACCGGAGATCCGGTCGGCGAGGTTTTGAATCGGGGCTTTACGCGTTTGCGCCTGCTCAACCATACGACCAATGCGCGCGATAAATGAATCGGCGGCCTTGGCCTCAACCTCGAGCGTCAGAGTCCCGTTCAGATTTTGGGTGCCGGCCTTAACCCTGTCACCCGCTTGCCGAAAGACAGGGATGGCTTCTCCGTTAACTGCGGCTTCGTCAACCTCAGAGCAGCCGTTCAGGATTAAACCATCAACCGGGAAACGGTCGCCCGGTGAAATGAGAATCAGATCTCCCGGTTCCAGCAGGCGGCTATCCATCTGGTCGGTTTGTCCGTCAACGAGGCGGCTGGCGGTGGCTGGTGCAAGTTGCAGCAGACGGTCCAGGCCGGCCGTTGCCCTATGCCTGGCACTGCTCTCGAAGAGCCTGCCGGCCAGAATCAGGGTGACGATCATCGCGGCCGTGTCGAAATAGACCTCCCGGCCGGTCGCCAGGGCAAACAGGCTGTAGCTGTAGGCCGTCAGTGACCCCATGGCGATCAGCAGGTCCATGTTTGGGGCGAGATTGCGCAGCGAAAACCAGGCACCGCGCAGGAAAGGGTAGCCCGCATAGAAAATGACCGGCGTCGTGACCAGCGCCGCCAGAATCTGGAGCAGGAGACGGGTCTGCGGGTCAATCCCCTCGAAGTAACCTGCGTAGAGGGCGATGGAGAAACCCATCAGTTGCATCGAGAGAAAGACCGCAGTGCCGAAGCGGATAAGCAGGCTGCGACGTTCGCTCTCCATGGAGGTGCGGAGTTCATCCTGGCTATAGGGGCGCGGCAGATAACCGAGTTGGGACAATTTCCAGCAGAGTTGTGTGATCTCAACCAGATGGGGATCGAAGCGCAGTAACAGCCGATGGGTCGCGAAGTTGACCCTGGCTGCAAGAACACCTGGGATCTGCTGCATATATCTTTCAATTAACCAGATACAGCTCGCGCAGCGTATCCCATCAATAATCAGACTGATTTCAGCGCCCGTAGAACTCTCCGTGACAAAGTTCTGCAGGTATGTTCGATCGAATTGGCTGGAATGGATTTCTTTTAAGGGTTCATGTTTGAGCTCTTTGCGCGTGTAGAAATTCTCCAGACCCGCGCCCCGAATAATTAACCAGGCGCCACGGCAGCCATGACAGCAGAAGCTGAATTCCTGGTCTGCGTCTTGTTCCAGAACGAGATCGGCCGGCGCAATCGGCAGACCACAGTGAACACAGCTTTGCCGTTCAGCTTCAGACATCTTCAGAGATTGACCAATAACTGGCGACTGATACGTGCACCCTGCGCTAGAAAATCAATGCGCGCCTGCAGACTGCCAGAAATTTCCGTCGGCAGATCAATCGAATAAACTCCCGCCCCGGTTTCGTTGGTATGCAGGAGTATAATCTTCTGCTGATTGGCCAGATAAACGGTCAACTCTCCAGATGCCTGACTGATCGGCAGGTTCGTACGGTCGAACAGTTCGAAATGGAGCTGCAGGCCGTTAATCTGCGTTTCCAGACGCCAGCCCCGGCTGACCGCTGCTCGCTCCTCGATTCGGGTATTGTTGTATTTAAGCCCCTTGCTGTAGTAGTTGGGATCGGAGATCTGACTGCCACGCTTAGATGCCTGAAAAGCGGACCAGAGCGAGAAGGCGAGAAAAGAAAAAATCAGGAGCAGGATCAGCAAGACATAGGGGCTTTTTAGTTTAAGTATCGTCATTTTACCTGCTTTGGTCAGGGGTGATAAGGACTTCATTTGAGTCGAGTTGCTGGCCATCTTTGGTGGTGAGCACAAAGGTGACCCGGCTCTCTTTGCCGGTAAATGAAGAGACCAGAACAAAGTCGACCTTCCGGTTTTGTCCAGCGTTAAGCAGGATAGCACTTGTCGGTCCTTTGAGCTCGAGCGTTTCTTCTTGAGTGCTGCTCTCGGCGCTGAGCACATACTCATTGACAGCCGTCGTGCGATTGTGAATCCAGGCATTGAAAAAGCTGATCTGCGTACCATCCGTCGTGCGCCGACTTGCGACCTGATGGGACAGCGCTACCTTGAGGCTGGCCTCTGGACGCGACTGCACTGCAAAAAAGAGTAGAACCAGCATGCCGCACAATCCGAGAGCCAAGAGCAGTGTCCGTGGGTTTAGCAGTGCGCGCCAACCTTCGTCCTCTAACCCGAAATAATAGCCGATCAGCCCGGGTTGTTGGCGCTTATCCATAACCTTGCGGCAGGTATCAAGGCAGCGTCCACAATTGATACATTCAATCTGGTAGCCCTGCCGGATGTCGATCTCCATCGGACAGATGCGAACGCATGCATTGCACTCGATACAGCGTGGGGCTTCGGATTCAGGCAGCCGCAGAACGAGAGTCCCTGCATCGACCAGTACTGTCTGCAAGCGGCCGTAAGGGCAGAACTCGCGACAGACCAGACGGCGCAAAAAGGCCATGTCGAGATAAACGATCGTCGAAATGATCAGGAGCGTCATCATGGCGGCAGGAGGTAGGTTTCCGCTAACGAGTTGGGTGAAGTATTGTCGGGGGTCGATGAAATACCAGAGCAGATTACTCCCGACCAGCAGGGCGAGGAATAAAAAGAGACTATGCAGAATGATTTTGCGTCCAAGCGTACCCTGAAGCTGAGTTCCGCTGGTTTTTATTTTAAGTTTGTGCGCTGCCCATTCGGCAATGTCGCTCAGCGTGGTTTGTGGACAAGCCCACCCACACCAGACGCGGCCGAACACCAGGGTGGTCAGCAGAAAAAACAGCGTAAGAGCAAGACTGAAAAAGAGGAAGAGGTAGAGCTCTTCGATGCGCAGGGTTGCGCCAAAGATCTGCAGGCTTAAGTGCGGGATATCCAGACGCAGCAGGCTGATGTTATTCAGATGCCCCCAGGGGAGCAAGAGAATCAGCAGGCTGAAAAACCATTGAAAACTGATGCGGTAGGGGGCGAGACGGCGATTTTGAGAAGTATGTTGACTGTGCTGCGCCATGAGCAACTTTCCGTGCGGGGCAGCAAAGCCACCCCGCACGAGTACTGGAAAATCAGAGTTGCAGAACGTACGTTGCCAGGGTATCAATCTGCTCAGCAGAGAGGCGATCAGCAAAAGCTGGCATTTTGCCACCCCGCCCGTTTGTTATCGAAGCCTTTACCGCCGCGCTACTTTTGCCGTAGGTGTATTGACCTCTTAGGTCCGGACCAAATCCGCCCTTACCCTCGGCACCATGACAGCCGGCGCAATTGGCGGCGAACAGCTCATCGGCATCGACACTTTCACCTGCTGCTGGTGCGACTGTTGCGGTCGGAGCCACCTGCGTTGATGGGGGTTGAGTCGCAGTGTGAGCCGCCATCTTCTGCTCGAACTCCTGCTGAGAGCTCCAACCGCTCAGCAGGAAATAAGCGATAAAAAGCACTCCCCAGATAATCAGGCCAAAGAAGAGGATATTGAAATAGATCGGCGGCGCCTGTTTGCGATCCTCGACGATGCCATCGGCGTGGTCGTCGGTGTGCTGATCCTTATCATTCATAGCAGCAGTCCTTTACCTTTAAAAAGTAAACTGAAAAATGGCCTCAATCGTCATCCAGCATACGGTACTTGGCGGTTTCGTTTTTTTCACGATTTCTACGGCTGTAGGTTCGAATAACGATCCAGGCAAAGATCACGAAGAAGCTGAAGGTCACCCCGAGATAGAGGATTGATCCCAGATCCATGATTAATGGTCCTCTGTCTGATTATAGTATTTGATGTAGTTAACCAATTGCCAGACCTTGTTTGTCCCAAGGTTGCCGAAAGAAGGCATGCCTCCCGCGGCGATACCGTTGAAGACAATCTGAAACAGTTCCTGATCCTCAAGGCTGATCCCTGCCAGGTTTGGACCGATTTCGCCTTCCATATGCTCGCCATGGCAGGCGGCACAGTTGCCTTCGTAAAGCTCTTCCCAGGGTTCCATGGTGTCGTGCGATGCCCCGGCATAGGGATTGGTTATATTACCGATGATCGTGGTTTGTGCAGCCTTGCGCCAAGGAATGTCACTGCCGAGCTTTTGCAGATAAGCGACGATCGCATCCATTTCGTTGTTGTCACCAAGGGCGCTCAGTTGCTCGGAGGTGTAGGGGAAACCGAGAACCTTCATTTTTCGTTCAATCATCTTTGGGTCGAGAAGATTCTCTTTCATCCACCCATAATCGGGCATGTTCGATCCGGGGACCATCGTCCGCGGGGCAGCCATGTGTTTGTAGTGCCAGGCATCAGGATACTTGCCCCCCAAACGGGCCAGATCGGGCCCGGTCCGCTTTGAACCCCAAAGAAAAGGGCGATCGTAGACAAACTCGCCCGACTTCGAATATTCGCCGTAGCGCAGGACCTCGCTGACGAGAGGGCGCACGGTTTGAGAATGGCAGTTGTTGCAGCCCTCTCGGATATAGAGGTCACGCCCTTCCTGTTGCAGCGGGGTGTAGGGTTTGACGCTGGAGATCCTGTCAGCCTCGGTATTGACCGACATAAAAGGGACTATCACGGTAACGGTTGTGCCGATCATGATCACAACCGTCGCTAGAACCAGAAGGAGTATCGGGTTTTTTTCCCACATAACTTAAACCCTCCCTTCGGCAGTGGCGCCTGAGGGGACAGTCTCTTTTCCACTGCGGCATGTTTTAACCAAGTTGAAGATGAAAACCAGGACGCCGCTGAGGAAAAGCAGCCCGCCAAAAGTTCGTGCCCACCAGTAGGGGTACATCTCGACCATGGTTTCCATGAAGGTATAAGTCAGGCTGCCGTCAGGATTCATCGCGTTCCACATCCCTGCTTGTAATACCCCGGCAATCCAGAGCGAAATCGTCCAGATCAACTGTCCGATCAAGACCAGCCAGAAGTGCAGGTTTGCCAATGGAATGCTGTAGAGCTCCTTGCCGTAGATGCGCGGAACCATATAGTAGATCGAGGCGAAACTGATCATCGAAACCCAGCCCATGGTTCCCATGTGGATGTGGGCCGGGACCCAGTCGGTGTAATGGATAAAGGCCGAGAAGGAACGAATCGCCTGCATCGGACCCTGCAGGGTCTGAAGACCATAAAACGTGATGCCGAGGATCAGGAATTTAACCAGATAGTTTTCACGCATCTGATGCCACTGGCCCTTCATCGACATGTAGCCGTTGATCACTGAACCCCAAGAAGGAGCAATCAGCATCAATGAAAAGGCCATCGCGAGGGTCTGAATCCAGTCCGGAATCGGCGTCCAGAGCAGGTGGTGGGCACCGGTCCAGAGGTACATGAAGATCAACGACCAGAAGGAGATGATCGAAATCTTGTGACTGTAGATTGGGACACCGGTCGATTTTGGCAGAAAATAGTAGAACATTGCCAGCGGAGGCGCTGTTAACACCATCGCTACGGCATTATGTCCGAACCACCATTCCACGTTCGCATCGTTAGTGCCGGCGAAAGCTGAATAGGACTTGAAGAATGAGACCGGCACAGCCGCCGAGTTCACCAGGTACAGGATGGCGACACCGACAAGTGCAGCCATCATATACCAGAGCGAGATATACATCTGCTCTTCCTTGCGTTTGATGATGGTCATGATGATATTGATCGAAAAGACGACCCACAGGATCACGACCATCACATCGATCGGCCATTCCATTTCATGGTATTCTTTGGAGGTCGTATAGCCGAGAAGCAGGGTGATCGCCGAAGCGGTGATCGTGGTGTTGAATAGCCAGAGCTGGAAGGTGGCCAGCTTGTCACTCCAGAGTCTGACCTTGCAGAGTCGCTGCGCGATGTAGATAAACATGGCGAAGATGGTGCCGACCCCCCAGCCGTAAATGCCGGCGTTGGTATGGATGGGCCGCAGGCGTCCGAAGGTGAAATAGGGCGCAAAATTCAGTTCCGGATTGGTCATCTGGATTGAAACAACAACCCCGACCAAGACCGCGACCAGTCCCCAGAGCACACTCCAGTGAATGAAGCTCCTGACAATGTCCGTGTTATACTGCGGCTTATCCATGGGGTCTCCTTGTTAAGTGTCTTCCTGAAACAGGGACAATTAAATCATTTAACTCTAACTGGGAAGAGTGAAATATAAACGACAGGATCAATATTGTTTACTTAAATGGTGATGATTTTAGGGTCCGAAATCTGAGCTGTCAAATAAAAAAATACTGTATACTGTGTACAAATATGATACGGCTGGTGTGAAATGGCTGTAACTTACTGAAAAAATGAGACAATAAATTCTGTATGACCCTTGTGAAAAAACTCTTTATATGCCGGTAGCGGCGCGGCGATTGTTGTTGACGATGATGGCCCGAGCATTTCAATCGTGCCATGGAAAACGATCTATGACCACTTTTTACAACCTAGAAAAGGGGATAGGGCTTGGTCTAGCCTGGCTGGTTGTCGTAAGTTAACCGAAGAACATGGTGATAATATCGCAGCTCCCGATTCTCCTCTCGTCGGCACGTGGATCAGAATTTTTCTGCCCCGTGCTCCAGATGGGAAAACTCTAGACTCGGTCTGAAAAAGTCTTTGACATACGGGCACGCGATTTTTAGAATGCGCGGAGCCATTTCCCCCCTCAATGTGAGATGGAAATATAGTTACTATGGAGCGAGTTTCAGTCCTGATCCAGGGAGATATGCAGGCAGTCGAGGCACGATTTCGCAAGAATTTGACCTCTGATGTGCCGCTGATCGGTCAGGTGGGGGAGTATCTTCTGTCCAGCGGCGGAAAACGAATACGTCCGATGCTGTTGTTGCTGGCTGCGAGACTGTGTAGTTATAGCGGGGAGCATCATATTGAACTCGCCGGGGTCATTGAGTTTATTCATAGTGCGACCCTGCTGCATGATGACGTGGTAGATGGTGCCGAACTGCGCCGTGGCAACCGCTCAGCCAATGCGGTCTGGGGCAATGAGGCCTCGGTGCTGGTAGGTGATTTTCTGTTAGCTAAATCCTTTTCGGTGATGGTCGGCTGCAATAGCCTTAAAGTTTTGCAATTGCTCTCAGACACCACCACGCAAATGGCTGAGGGGGAGATCCAGCAGCTGCTCAATACTGCCGACCTCGAAATGGATGAAGACCGTTATCTCGCTGTCATCCGCGACAAAACAGCGATCTTGATTGCGGCTGCTTGCCAGGTTGGGGCCGTGCTGGCCGAAGCCTCACCTCAGTACGAAACCGCGCTGCGTGAATTTGGACTCGAGATCGGCACTGCTTTCCAACTAATGGATGATGCGCTCGACTATGTTGCCGATCAACAGGATTTCGGTAAGGCCCGCGGCCATGATCTCGAAGAGGGGAAGATGACCCTGCCGCTCATCTATACCTATGTCAGGGCAGATGACATTGAACGCCTTGAAATTGCGCAGATTGTGAAGCTTGAAAATTTGAGTGAAGTAGATTTCAACCGTGTCTGTGCCCTCATCGAGAAATATGAAGGGATCAAATATACGCGACAGCGCGCCGTTGAGCGGATTGAACTTGCGAAGATTCAACTCAACATCTTCCCCGAAAATGAGGTCCGGAACGCCCTCTTTATCCTCGCTGACTATGTGGTGGCGCGGAACAAGTAAGTCGCGTATCCTGGGAATATGCCCACGATAAAGGCCGCACCTGCTAAATATAGGGGCGTTTTTTTCGTTTTAATTGGAAACTTGATGTTTAAAATCAATCTTCATAAAAAAGTGCTCGGGGCTTTTCTGCTCCTGTCACTGGTGCCGCTGGTGTTACTGCTGGTCAATTCGCACCACAGCCTGCGTTTGGTCGAGACCCTGCTGCGCCAGAGGACGACCGAGGCCCTTGATTTACAAGCGGCGCAAGCCCTTGAACTGCGCGCCGAGATGGTCGCCGGCGAGGTGTCCGATTTTTTGCAGCAGATCGAAGGGGATCTGAAAGATCTGAGCCTGATCAAACCCGTTGAGGCCGACTATCTCGATTTTTCCTGGGGCCACGCGCGTAGCGTCTGGTACCGGCGCGGCACCAATGAAAATCCGGTCGAAGTCAGAGAGCGAATCCTGCTTTACCACGAAGTCAGCTTTATCGATCCGGAGGGCCAAGAAAAAATTCGGATTGTCGCGGGCCGACCATCGCTTAATCTGCGCAACGTCGCTGTGCCGGAAAATACCACCTTTAAAAATGAAACATATTTTAATAAGGCGAGAGCACTGCGCAATGGGGAAATTTCGGTATCCCGACTTAGTGGCTGGTACGTTAGCCGTGATGAGCAACTGCAGGGTGCCGAAACTCCCCTTCTTGCGGTGCAGGGCACGCCTTACCGCGGGGTTATTCGTTTTGCCACTCCGCTCTATAAGGGGGACAAACTGTTAGGCGTCGTCGTTCTTTCCCTCGACCATCGCCACCTGATGGAGTTCACGCAGCATATCTCACCAACCAAAGATCGCTACGTGGTCTTCCCCTCCTATGCCAGTGGTAATTACGCTTTTATGTTCGATGACGAAGGCTGGATGATCACCCACCCCAAATATTGGGATATCCGTGGTTATGATCCCGACGGAAGCCTGGTGCCCGCCTATAGTCAAACGACCGACCCAAAGACCATCACGGCTGGGCGGATCCCTTTTAATCTGCTGAACGCCGGGTTCATCCACCAGAACTATCCGGTCGTCGCCGAAGCGATCCGCAAGGGGCAGAAGGGCGTGGTTGATATTACCAATGTCGGGGGCTCGCGTAAGATTATGGCTTACGCGCCAATCGTTTACGCTCAGGGAGATTTTAAGCGGTATAACATTTTTGGTGGGATTACCATTGGTGCCGAAGTCGAAAATTTTCATCAACCGGCTTTAACCACTGCCAGCTTGATTGGCAAGCAAATAACCAACTATTTAAGTGAGTCCTGGTTCGTAATCTCAATAACCGTCATGCTCGTGATATTAGCGGCCTATCGCCTCTCCAGCGGCATTGTCGGTCCACTTCTCTCCCTGACCGAGGGAACCCGGGAGATGGCACGCGGCAATCTCGAGATCCGCGTCGAAGTCGGTTCCAGGGATGAGGTCGGTGTGCTGGCGGACTCATTCAATCGCATGGCCAATGATTTGAGCCTGCGGCAACTCCGTTTGTTAAAAACCCTGCAGGCGCTACGGCGTTCACGGCAGGAGATTATCCGCGAGCGCAACTTTAAACACACGGTCGTCGAAAATATTGAAACCGGCATTCTGACCTTCGACGGCAATCGGCAGGTGACATCCTTAAATGGACCCGCCTGCAAGATTCTCAATATCACCCAACCCAGCGAAGCAACCCCATGGCATGAGGTCTTAACCCTTTGGCCGGAATTTTACACCGGACTGGAACAGGCGTTCACAACGGTCGGTCAGCCTAATTGGGGCGATTATATTACCCTCGAGCGGGATGATCGGAAGTTGACCTATCGTCTCTCCCTTTTCCCTTTAAGTTTCCGGCACCAGGCCGGTTGGTTGTTGACTGTTGAGGACCTGACCGAACGGGTAAATATGCGCGAGCAGATGTCTCGTATGGACCGATTGGCTTCTTTAGGGCGCATGTCGGCCGGAATTGCGCATGAAATTCGTAATCCGTTAACTGGGGTCAGTCTGCTGTTGGATGAACTGCACGATCGTCTGCTCGGTCAAGAACGGGATCAACTCCTTATCCAGAAGGCCCTCGGCGAGATTGAACGCCTCGAAGGCCTGGTGGGGGAACTGCTGCACTTCTCCGCGTCTAAGCCGCGGTTGATCTCCGGCGATCTGACCATCGTTCTTGAGGATTCAATATTTCTGGTGCGGAAACAGTGTGAACGGCAGGGGATCGAGATCGTTACCCATTTTGATTTCGGCATGCCAAAACTGTTGATCGATGCCGATCGGCTGAAACAGGTATTTCTGAACCTGTTCAGTAATGCGATCGATGCCATGCCTGAAGGGGGTCAGTTGAAGATTCTGGTAAGTCGTGTGCGCAAGGGGGTGCAGGTAACGGTTATCGATAATGGCTGTGGCATTGAGGCCGAAAAAGTGGGTTTGATATTTGAGCCTTTCTATACCAATAAGGGGCGGGATGGGACCGGTTTAGGTCTGTCGATCAGCCATAATATCCTCTCAGAGCATAAAGGCTCGATCAGTGTGGAAAGCACGATCAATCAATGTACCCGATTTTTTTTGCTGCTCCCGTTTGAAGATAGTAATAAAATTGGCTAAAAATAGCCAGGCAGCTACGCCTTTATAATCATATTTCACTCTGTTTCTCCTTAAAGAAACTTCTTGGTGGCCAAAAACCACCGTTTTAGCTTGCCTTCCATAGACACTTCACCGTATATTTTTTTACCTGCACGGCTGTAGAACCATATCCATATCCTGACTTTTGGCTGCATTTCAAGGGAGTTCCGTACATGGAAAAAATTCTAATCGTTGATGATGAAGCCTTTATTCGTGAAAATCTGGAACGGATTCTGAGTGATGACGGCTATCGGGCCCAATCGACCGATTCTCCGGAAGAAGCGATCAAAATGGTCGCTGATGAGGAGATCAGCCTGGTTCTGCTTGATTTGAACTTAGGGAATAAGAGTGGCCTCGATGTACTCCGCGCGATCAAAGAGATTGATCCCGATGTGCTGGTTATTATTATTACCGGTTACGGCACGGTGGAGAGTGCAGTTGAAGCCATAAAAATGGGCGCTTACGATTACATCAAAAAACCGTTCAAGGCCGATGCGATCCATCTGATCGTTAAGCTGGCGCTCGAAACGCAAGCGTTGCGGCGCAAGGTGAAGCGCTTGGCGCGGCAAGAGGACGATATCAATATGGTCGGCAACAGCCCGGCCCTGCTGCAGATCTTTCATCAGATTCGTGAGGTCGCCAAACATGAGACGGCAACGGTTCTGATTACGGGGGAGAGTGGTACCGGGAAGGAGCTGGTTGCCCAGGCGATTCATAATCTTTCACCGCGGGTCGATAAGCCATTTATCGAGATCAACTGCGGATCCCTGCCGTTTAATCTGCTGGAGAGCGAACTCTTCGGGCATGAACGGGGCGCCTTTACCGATGCCAAAACGCGTAAACTTGGCCTGTTTGAAGAATCTGATAATGGTTCGATCTTTCTCGATGAGATCGGCGAGATGGATATGGGCCTGCAGGTCAAGCTTTTGCGCGTGCTTGAGGATCGTAAGATCAGAAGATTGGGGGGAAACCGCAATATCGAAATCAATGTGCGTATTATTGCGGCGACCAATGCCAAACTCAAAGACGCGATCGACGCCAAGGAGTTTCGTGAGGACCTCTACTACCGTTTAAATGTTTTCCCGATCCATATCCCCCCGCTCCGTGAGCGCCGCGAAGACGTCCCTTGTCTACTGGAATATTTCCTGCAGCGGTTCAGCCGTGAATTCAACAAGGCGATGCGCAGTTTTTCACGCGATGCCCTCGATCTGATGATGCGCTATCATTGGCCGGGAAATGTACGCGAGCTGCGCAATGTGGTTGAGCGGATCTGCATCATGCATAATGTCGACGAGATCAAACCCGTACATTTGCCCCGAGAAATCTGGGGCGAGGAACCCCAGAGTGAGGTGCCCTTTAATTTCGAAATTCCGCCAGAAGGGATCGTGCTGGACGAGGTTGTTTGCCAGGTGGAAAAGGAGCTGATCACTAAGGCTTTCTCTATAACCGGCGGTAATGTCGCCGGAACGGCACGAATTCTCAATGTGCCGCGCGGCACATTGCGTTACAAACTGGAAAAGTATGAATTAGGCCCAGATCTGCCTGGCTGAAAAGGTCATTTCTGTAGGGCTGGATAGTGTTTAATATTGACTGATTTGCAGCGTCAAAAACAAACCCTCGCCTTCACCGTGGCGAGTCGTTTCATTATGCTGCTGAGTGACACCGAGCTAGTGCAGGTTGCCGAAAAAAATCTCTCCAGCCAGCAGGAGCTGGAACAGCAGATCGAGGCCTTCTATATCGCCGGAGTGCGGGCGGTCTGGGTGACCGTCTTCAGCATTATCCCAGGCGGTCAACAGCAACGGGTTGCTATCGCCCGGGCCTTGGTCACCCAACCGGCAATCGTTCTCGCGGTCGGTCTTTGCGGCGCCGCTCTCGGTGGGAAACTGCTCGGTATCAGCCTGGTGATCAACCCGATGGTCATTCTGGTGGCCGTACTTTTTACCGCTGCGGTCGGTATCTTTTTTGGTTTCTACCCGGCACGCAAAGCGGCGAACCTGAAACCGATCGACGCCCTGCGCTACGAGTGAATCAGGCCCTCTCAGCTTGTTCTTTCGTAGCTTATAATTACGGGTTTACTTACGCTGCCTCTTTGGTCTGGGGCGACGCGGCTTCGGCTCTTTTACTGCGGCCAACGGTTCAGCCACAGGTTTATCGCGGGCCGCGCTGACACTGATACAACGGTCGAGCAGGCGGGTTCCGTCAAGCATGTTGATCGCTTCTTTGGCCTCTGCATCACTTGCCATGCGGATAAAGGCGCGCCCGTTGAAGTTGCCGGATTTCAGATCTTTGAGCATGTTGATTCCGCGCACCGTTCCGCAGACCGAGAACAGTTTATGCAGATCCTCTTCGACGACCTTGAATGAAATATCCGCAACATAGATCTCTTTGACCTTCGATTTGTTGCTCATCTTGTTGGCCTTTCTTGTTCTTTCTAATTGTTACAGAACTGAGCGTTACATAACCTGGGCAACCGGTTGCTGCCGCGTGTTTCTGATGCTCTGGATAGGCACGGCAGTGATCCGGTTTACACGATTCAATGCCGCAGAGATAACCTTTGCCGGAAATCATATCGAGCAGCCAGGGGCAGCGCTCGACATCATCCCCGGTCTCCGGGTCGATCCAGGCCGTGTGGAGCTGATTCCCTGGGCCGAGATCGAGCGTCTCAACCCAGGCGAGAATATCCTCGCGCCCCTGCTGCTTCCAGCGCTGCAGATCGGCGTCACTCACACATCCATTATAGGCATCGACCAGCATGAGGCAGCAATGACCGCAACAGTGGCAGTTAAACTTTTTACTCATCTAAAGCCATCGGCAATTTTGTTTTTTCTCTTTCATCGGACTGATCACAGCGGCAGGCCGGAAGTCTACATCCGTTCCAACGTGCCGATGCCGAGGAGCTCAAGCCCCTGTTTAAGGATGCGGGCGGTGAGCAGGCACAGCTGCAGGCGGCTGTTACGTGAACTTTCGTTTTCGGCGGTCAAGACCGGACAATTCTTATAGAAGCTGGAAAAGGTCGAAGCCAGATCATAAAGGTAGCCGCAAAGCAGGTGAGGGGTGCCGCGTTTTGCTACCCGCTCGAGAATTTCGCCAAACTGAATCTGACGATTCGCCAGCTCGCGTTCAATCTCCTCGCCGAGGATGATTTCACCGGTCAGGCTGTTTTCATCGATCCCGGCCTTGCGGAAAATACTTGCAACCCGCGTATAGGCATAGAGCATATAGGGCCCAGTGTCGCCCTCAAAACTGATCATGTTGTCGAAGCTGAAGAGGTAGTCGCTACTGCGATTTTTTGCGAGGTCGGCATATTTGATCGAGGCGATGCCGACAACGCGGCCGATCTCGTCGAGTTCGGCCGCAGCCATCCCGGGGTTTTTTTCGGCAACCAACACGCGTGCCCGTTTTTCTGCCTCATCGATCAGGTCAGCTAGCTTTGCGACGCTGCCACTGCGGGTTTTAAACGGTTTGCCGTCATCACCCATGACGGTGCCGAAGCCCATATGTTCGACCTCGGTGGTTGCGGCGAGGAAACCGGCCTTGCGCGCCACGGCAAACAGATGCTGGAAATGGTGCGATTGACGGACATCGACGAAGTAGAGGATACGATCGGCCTTGAGTCGATTCTGGCGATAGCGCAGGGCTGCCAGATCGGTGGTGGCATAAAGGTAGCCGCCGTCATTCTTCTGGATAATCATCGGTAAGGGGGCATCATCCATCCCTTTGAACCCATCCAGAAAGACACATTTGGCGCCCTGGTTTTCGGTCAGCAGGCCGGTCTTCTCCAGGTCACTGACCACCTGCGGCAGGTCGGCGTTGTAGGCACTTTCGCCGTATATCGCTGCTGATGTGAGGCCGACGCCGAGGCGGTCGTAGATTTTCCGGCAATGGCTAAGGGAGATGCTGAGAAACTCCTGCCATAGGGTCAGGCACTGTTTATCGCCTGATTGCAGTTCGACCACGAGTTGACGGGAGCGTGCGGCGAATTCCGGCGAGTCATCAAACTGCTGCTTGGCCTGGCGGTAGAAGTTTTCAAGGTCGGAGAGTTCCATGCTGATCTCGCGGCCGGCCTGGCGAAACTGTTCCATCAGCGCCAGCAGCATGCCGAACTGGGTTCCCCAGTCACCGACATGGTTCTGGCGGATGACCTTGTGGCCGAGAAAGTCGAGGGTGCGCGCGACCGCATCGCCGATGATCGTCGAGCGCAGGTGACCGACGTGCATCTCTTTGGCCAGGTTGGGCGAGGAGTAATCGATCACCACGGTTTGTGGATGCTTAACCCGCGCGATTCCCAGATGGGGATCGGCCAGCGCTGCGGCCAGCTGCTGGGTCAACCAGCCTTCAGCGAGGAAGAAATTGATGAAGCCGGGGCCGGCGATCTCGACCTTTTTGATAGCACCATCATGAGGCAGGAGGGCGACAATTTTTTCGGCGATCTGCCGTGGATTCGCTTTGGCCGGCTTAGCCAGAGTCAGCGCCAGGTTGGTGGCGAAGTCACCGTGGCTTTTATCTTTGGTCCGCTCAACGGTAAAGTTTGGTGTCAGGTCTTCATTGATAACTTGCTGATTTTTAAGCTCTTCGATGATCTGTAGTAGTTGTGCAGTGACGTATGCTTTCACCAGTTTTCTCCTGAGAGTTTGGCTGTTCAGGTAAGGCAGCGCATCTTTTCATCTCCGCGCATAAAAATCAATTCAACAAGCTACATTGACACCCCGCAGGGGCAACGCTTTTTCAATGTGAGATTCCAGCACGAGCTGAAATATGGGCCCAAGAGCCGAATTTAGCCGAATTTGCAGCTGACTCATGGAGAGTCCGACCGGATCCTAGGCTGAGTTGAGAGGGTCTGATCCTGTGTTCGCCATGGCAATGATCCACCTATTTAGGCATTTTAACACGAAATCCGCCGTCGGTGACATGACTAGATAGCAATTTATTCAGTCGGGGTTATCTCAGCATCAAAGGTTATCTGATGAGGGAAAAGGGCGGAATGAAGAGCTCCTTGCGCCGAAAAAAGGGGAGAGAGTTCCTGGATTTAGCAGACAGGGTCTTTTTTTAAGTTGATAATTGGTCTATAGTTATCGGCCACCTCCAATTGAGTGAGGCATAGGTTGTTGCTCCACGTTTAAGAGACGTTCTCCACACTTATCATTAAGGGATTATTCATGACTTTTAGCGATCATCCGATTCTTATTTTCGATGGTGCCTGTGGTACCAACCTCCAGGAGATGCCGATTCCTGCAGAGGCCTGGGGTGGTTGCGATGGCTGTAACGAGGTGTTGAACCTGCATGCTCCCGAATTTATTATCCAGTTGCATCGAAGCATGCTCGATGCCGGGGCGATGGTCGTTGAAACGGATACCTTTGGGGCCTCAAGTATCGTGCTCGCTGAATATGGCCTGCAGGATAGGGTCAAAGAGATCAATCGCCTGGCGGTAGAGAACGCCCGTAGCGCAATCGCCGGGCGTCCAGAGAAGTACATCGCCGGTTCTATCGGGCCTGGGACCAAGCTTCCCTCGCTGAAGCATATTTCGGTCGCCGACCTCGCTCGTTCGACCCGCGAACAGGTTGAAGCGCTGCTTGAGGCCGGGGTCGATTGTCTGATCATCGAAACCTGCCAGGACCTGTTGCAGACCAAGACGGCCCTCGTCAGCGCCTTCGAGGTGCTCGAATCGGGCAAGTTCGATCTGCCGGTGCTCGCTTCGGTGACCATTGAGCAGCAGGGGACTATGCTGGTCGGTTCGGATATCGCGGCGGTGGTTGCGACCCTTGAGCCGTTCAATCTGCTCTCCCTCGGGCTTAACTGCGCCACCGGACCGCAGGACATGGCAAGTCACGTGCGCTATCTGTCTCACCATTGGCCGAAACGAATCTCGGTTATCCCCAATCAGGGTCTACCGACCATAATAAATGGTCAGACGGCTTACCCTTTGTCCCCCGCAGACTTCGCTAAGCAGATGCACCGTTTTGTCACTGAGCTTGGGGTGAGTATCGTCGGCGGCTGCTGTGGTACCAGCCCGGCGCATATCAAAGCGTTGAGTGAGATTCTGGCCGGAGCATCTCCGGCCCAGCGGGAGGTGAGCCAATGAAAAAGTCAGTTGCCAGCCTCTACCAGGCCGTCGAACTTTCACAGGAGATCCCGCCGCTGTTGCTGGGTGAGCGGTGTAATCCGAACGGATCCAGGGCGTTTAAAGAGTCGCTCTTGGCCGAAGATTGGAATGGTTGCCTTAAAGTCGCTCTCGATCAGGAGGCGCGTGGCGCCCAGGTGCTCGATATCTGTGTGGCCTATGCCGGGCGTGATGAACTGAGTGACATGTTGCAGATGATCAGCCTCTGTGCCGGTTCCTGTAAGGCACCCTTGATGATCGATTCGACCAGCCCCGATACCATCGAGGCGGCGTTGCCACTTTATCCGGGACGGGCGATCATCAACTCGATCAACCTGGAGGACGGTGGTAAGAATTTCGACCGCATCTGCAAAGCTGCCAAGAAGTACGGTGCCGCGGTGGTCGCCCTGACGATCACGGAGGAAGGGATGGCGCTGACCTGTGAGAAGAAGGTCGCCGTCGCCAAGCAGATCCATGATCTTGCCGTCAATACCTACGGCCTGCGTTCGCAGGACCTGATCTTCGATCTGTTGACCTTCACCGTCGGTTCCGGCGATGCGAGCATGCGGACGGCGGCGATCGAGACCTTGAACGCGATCCGTCAGGTCAAGCTGGAGCTCCCCGGGGTCAGTTTTACCCTCGGTATCAGCAATATCTCCTTCGGTCTGCGGCCGGCGGCACGCAAAATTCTCAACTCGGTATTCCTCCACGAAGCGGTCGAGGCCGGTCTCGACACCGCGATCGTGGATGCGGCCAAGATCGTCCCGCTCGCTTCGATCAGTCAGGAGGACCGCGAGATCTGCTTCGATCTGCTCTACAATCGCGGAGAGAACCCGGTGATGGCCTTTATCGACCATTTCGAGCAGGCGGTCGAGGAGGACGAGACTGAGGACGAAACGACCGCGCGCCTCGAGGAGATTTTGCGGCATAAAATCATCAAAGGCGACAAGGATGGTCTGGAGGACCTGCTGACCGAACTGCGCGGGCGCTGGCGGCCGCTCGATATCATCAACACCCTGCTGGTTCCGGCGATGCGCGAAGTCGGTGAACTCTTTGGTCGCGGTGAACTCTTACTCCCCTTTGTCCTGCAGTCGGCTGAGGCGATGAAGCAGTCGGTCGCCCAGCTTGAACCCTATATGGAGAAGCTCGAGGGTGAGGAACAGACCAGTATCCTGCTCGCCACCGTGGCCGGCGATGTCCATGATATCGGGAAAAACCTGGTCGACATTATCCTCTCGAATAATGGTTACAAGGTCTATAACCTCGGAATCAAGGTGCCGGCCGAGGAGATCATCGCCAAGGCCAGGGAATTGAAGCCGGATATCATCGGTCTCTCCGGTCTGCTGGTTAAATCAGCGCTGCTGATGAAGGAGGACCTTGCTCAGTATCAGGAGGCGGGCCTGACTCAGCCGATTCTGCTCGGTGGCGCCGCCTTGACCGCAAAATTTGTTTCCAGCGACTGCGTGCCCCGTTATCAGTCACCGGTGGTTTACTGCTCCGACGCCTTTGCCGGGTTGAAGGCGGTCCGCGAGTTCGAGGCGGGTACCCTGGTGTCGACTCACGTCGAAATCACGGAGCCTGCCCCAGGAACCAAACCGGGCCTCAAGGTCGATGTCGAACGCAACCTGGATATCCCGGTTGCGCCGTTCCTCGGTTCCCGGATCGAGACCGTTGACGACATCAACCTGCTCTTGCCGCTGATTAACGAGCAGGCGCTCTTCCGTGGCCGTTGGGGGTACCGCCGGGGCAAACTCAGCGCCGAAGCCTATGCAGATCTGGTGCAGAACGAAGTCCTGCCGGCCTACGCCAAGATTCAACGTGAGGCGATTGCCGAGGGCCTTTTACAGCCGCAGGTTGCTTACGGCTACTTTAATTGCCGGAGCGAGGGGGATGAGCTGG
>JBDNGT010000352.1:0-2854 GCA_041689145.1 Geopsychrobacter sp.
GCAGACCAGAGCTTTTTTTCGAGTTCAACGAGATTGGCGTGCATCTATGCTAGCTCCTACAAAATAAAAACCGCCCCATGGAAAGTCCCCAAAAGAGCGGTCGGTTCTGATTACAAATGACCCTACCCCTGGCATGAATCATCACAATAAAATCATGTTATTTTAATAACTTACAAAACTACCGAATTTGAGCTGAGCAGACAAGCAAATTCACCCTGATTTGACAGATTCGTGCCAGGACAACCAACGGGTTGCGTCAGCTACCATTCACTCCTGTCAGCGCAAATTTGCCCTATTTCAGAATGAACCTTGTTTATGCGTCGTAACTCAATTCCAAGAAGCCCAGTAATGGCAGCTCAGAAAAAATACTTTCAAAAGCCCGCATTGACGCAATCACGATCAAATCAGATAAAACGCGAATAACTTTTAGTAAGTATCCCCCAGTCAAACTGGGGGCTTTACGATTGCTAGCCCCTCAAAAGGGCTTTAACGCAATCGTAAAATCAAAAGCATATAACCAAAAATCCGGGGTGATTCATACTCCCGGAACCGTCAAACTTTTAGGGCCCCCCGGCAAAGCCGGGGGGGTTTCCTGTTGTACTAAAATGCCCTCTTTTTACGGTGCAAGAAAACCCCTTTTACGGTTTCCGAAAAATCAGCAAAAAAAGGTGAGGGCCTGATTTAGACTTTAAAAGTTTACCCCCCATTAATTAGGGGCAAAAGAGATATAATATCACCGTCGTTTACGGTGCTTTCGAAGTCTGCATAATGCCCGTTGAGGAGAGTCATCCCAAGTAGGTTTCGAGGAAAATGCAAACTCTCGACAATCTCTCCGACCCGCATTCCAGATTGATATTCCCGGGTCTCCTCTTTCGGGCCGTCGCTTTGTAGAGGCGCAATATATTTAACTGTGATTTTCATTCACGCAGCCCCCTTGTTGCCAATCTACATTTTGAAAACCCGACCACATGTAGATATCCCGGTAAAATCGGCACATGATAAGAGCATCATGCAAAATTAATCGATCTTCGTAATCGATCACTTTCGCCGCCTTCCCTTCCGTTTGCTGAGGGTCAATTTTCCCGGAAATATCTGATTTATAAACTGTTGAATGAAGATGACAGGCTCCTCGCGGCGAGGTGGCATAGGCAAGGGCCATTCCCTTAAGGACACGTGGATCATAGGCCGCCGGCTCTAATTTCTTGACGTGAATTGCATCGTCAGACATGCCCAGCTCAGCGGACGCTGCAGTAGAAACTTTAGACAAAATCTCATCGATCCCAGTGCGAGCCGAGATTTGTCGGAGGATATTCGCAACGGTTTCAGCGTCTCCATACGGGTAAGTTTCCGGTATCAATCCACGATCCGAGGCATCGAGAGCCATGGCCACCAGGTGGCCTGCGGTGATCGTATCTATACCAAGGCGATCGCACAGATCGTTCAGATAAACAATGGCATTCATGTCGTTAATCAGGCAGAGGCTGCCAAGGGTCATTGTCGTTTCAAACTCCGGACCTTCTACGATGGTTCCCACGTAGGGTCCTTCTTCCACAGTCATCAGCTTGCCACAAGCAATGTAGCATCGAGCGCAGGCTTTGGGTTTGGATCCCATTTCCAGCATTTTTTGCCCATTGATCTGTTCATGATCGTCAAATTTTCCGTTATGCCAATAACGTGTCGGCAGGGAGCCCAGTTCATTCATGATACTCACCCTCTGCGGTGTCCCGAGTCTTTTATAATTCTTGACCGGTTTCTGTGGTACTCCTCCAAAAACCTCGCAATAGAGTTCGCCCCAATGCGGCAACGCATTGCGCTTGGTGACCAAACACACCTGGGCCTGCGCATCCCTGCCGCGATCATCAGCAAAGAGTTTGTTTGCTCTTTGACCTTTGCGCCGTTCTTCCAACCGCTGCCGGGCGCGACCGAACGCATGTCGGATTAAGCGTTCAGTTGCATGTCTCGTAAAAACTTCAATCTGGGTTGCGATTTCGTAGGGCGTGCCGCGATGGAGGCGCCCACCCTGATTGACATATTCCCCCTCGCTGTTTTCTCGTATCACCAGCATATCAATCTCTCTGGCACGCGGATCGGCAAGATACTGCCTAGCGCCGTCAAACAAGCGGGCCAGCCTTTCACAGGCCCACAAATCGAAACCCTTGCGGGGATGTCCAATAACGGCAACAGAGAAACCCCATCCGCGAGCACATACCTGTCAGGGTCGCCGATACAACCTCGTGACCGATGCCGTCCCCGGGAATGACAGCTATCCGCCATTCCTTTTCTTTACGCTTAAAAACTCCACATTCGTTCTCTAAAAGCCGAGTTTCGCATCGGCGACAAAGAAGCAGGATTCTTCGGATGCACCAAGTTTTTCAATTTGCAAGGGTCTCTTGCTGCAAATAGACAACGTTATCTGTTTTTTGAGGGGCTATTCCACCTCAGGTACAGATATGTATTTTCCATAAATTCAAGAAGGCGGCTATCCAAACCTCTGAGTTCAGAGCTTTAAAACGCTTGGGTGTAGATCGCTAAAGCATCATCATAATTAACTGCAATGGGGTTATTTATTAAGAGACGCTGCTGCTTCATGGCATCTTCGGCCAGTGCCGGCAGATGTTTTTTTTCAATGCTTAACTCGCGCAGTGTTGTCTGCAGGTCAAAAGCTATCATGAGATTTTCAAATTCTGTGATCAAACGTTCACTCAAGTTGAGGTCCGCTTCATCAGCATCACAGGGTAGTAACAGGCGAGCCAGGCTGGCATATTCTGCTGCCACTGACTGTGCATTGAATCTCATCACATGAGGGAGTAATATGGCATTAGCCAACCCGTGAGCCACATGAAATTGCCCTCCA
>JBDNGT010000353.1:0-9347 GCA_041689145.1 Geopsychrobacter sp.
GAACCGGAAAAAGGGAAAGCTGCGGACACTGGGAACGCTGAGGATCTGTTTGAGGATGAAACGCCGGCATCCAAGGCGAAGCTCGAAGAGCTGTTCTAATTCCACACCCTGCTAAAGGAAAGCATCATGCTCGAAGCGATTATTACTCTCTCGATCCGTAACAAATTTCTCGTCGTCCTGGCTACGATCTTTCTAGTTGTCGGTGGTCTCTATGCGATCGTCAACACTCCGCTCGACGCGATTCCGGATCTGTCGGATGTCCAGGTTATCGTCTTTACCGAATATCCGGGGCAGGCGCCGCAGGTCGTGGAAGACCAGGTGACCTATCCGTTGACCACCCAGATGCTGGCAGTCCCCTACGCCAAGACGGTGCGCGGCTACTCTTTCTTCGGGCTCTCCTTCGTCTACATTATCTTTGAGGACGGCACCGACATGTACTGGGCACGCTCGCGGGTGCTCGAGTATCTGAACTACGCCGCCGGCAAACTGCCGGCCGGGGTGACGCCGGCTTTGGGACCGGACGCGACCGGGGTCGGCTGGGTCTATGAATATGTGCTCGAGAGTAAGAACCACGACCTGCAGGAGCTGCGTTCGCTGCAGGACTGGTACCTGCGGTACGAGCTGACCTCGGTCGACGGGGTTTCCGAAGTCGCGAGTATCGGCGGATATGTCAAACAGTATCAGGTCAAGGTCGATCCGAATCGACTGTCGACCTACGGCATCTCGCTGGCGCAGCTGCGCATGGCGATCAAGCGCAGTAATAATGATGTCGGCGGGCGGCTGGTCGAGATGGCCGAGACCGAATATATGGTGCGCGGTCTGGGTTATCTGAAGTCGGTTTCCGATCTGGAAAACGTGGTGGTGACGACCGACAAGCGCGGCACGCCGGTGCTGATCAAGGATGTCGCGCGGGTCGAGATCGGCCCCGAGCTGCGCCGCGGCCTGGCTGAGCTGGACGGGCAGGGGGAAGCGGTCGGCGGGATCATCATCATGCGCTACGGTGAGAACGCGCTGAAGACGATCGAGAATGTCAAAGAGAAGCTCAAGCAGCTGCAGGCCGGTCTGCCGGAAGGGGTGACGATCAAGTCGGTCTACGATCGCAGTGGCCTGATCGAAAGCGCGGTTGAAACCCTGAAGGAGAAGCTGTTAGAGGAGAGCATCGTGGTGGCGATCGTGACCGCGATCTTCCTCTTTCACTTCCGTAGCGCCCTGGTCGCAATTCTAACCCTGCCGGTCGCAATTCTGATCGCCTTCATGATCATGTATGTCCAGGGGATCAACGCCAATATCATGAGCCTGGGCGGAATTGCCATCGCCATCGGCGCGATGATCGATGCGGCGATCATCATGATTGAAAATGCGCATAAACACCTGGAGAACAAACATCCCGACGAACCGCATTGGGATGTCATACTGAAGGCTTCCAAAGAGGTCGGGCCCTCACTCTTCTATTCCTTGTTGGTTATTACCGTCTCCTTTGTGCCGGTCTTCACCCTGACCGGGCAAGCGGGCCGCCTTTTCAAACCGCTGGCCTACACCAAGACCTACGCTATGGGCGCCTCGGCCTTTCTGGCGATCACCCTGGTGCCGGTGTTGATGGGCTGGCTCATCCGCGGCAAGATCCCCTCGGAAGAGTCCAACCCGGTCAATCGACTGATGATCCGGGTTTACCACCCGGTGGTCGATTTTGTGCTCAAGTGGCGCAAGCTGGTGCTGGTCGGCGCCGTATTGATGACGGTTTCGCTCGCCTTTCCGCTGAATCGAATGGGCTCCGAATTCATGCCGCCGCTTTACGAAGGGGATCTGCTCTACATGCCGACCACCCTGCCGGGGATCTCGATCACCAAGGCGCGTGAGATTCTGCAGCAGACCGATCGGATTATCGCGACCTTCCCCGAAGTCCATCATGTCTTCGGCAAGGTCGGCCGCGCCAGGACGGCGACCGATCCCGCGCCCTTGTCGATGGTTGAAACCACCATCATGCTCAAGCCTGAGTCGGAATGGCGCAAGGTGAAAACCGAGCGGTTCTATACCGGGTGGGGTGAAGGGCTTGACTGGTTGAAGAGCCCGCTGCGCCTGGTCTGGCCCGAAGAAAAAACGATCAGTGTTGAGGGCTTGAAGAAAGAACTCGATAAGGCCATCCACTTCCCCGGATTGACCAACGCCTGGACCATGCCGATCAAAACCCGGATCGATATGCTCTCAACCGGGATCAAAACCCCGGTCGGGATCAAGATCATGGGGGACGACCTTGAGGTCTTAAGCCGCCTCGGTAAAGAGATCGAAGCGGTGATGCGCAACGTCCCCGGTACCCTCTCGGCCTTTTCCGAACGGGTGGTCGGCGGTAACTATCTCGATTACGAGATCGACCGTCTGGCGGCGGCCCGTTATGGCCTCTCCGTCGGCGATATTCAGGATGTGATCCAGACCGCGATCGGCGGCATGAATGTCACCGAGACTGTCGAAGGGCTGGAACGTTACCCGGTCAATATTCGTTATGAGCGCGACTTCCGCAATGACCTCGATTCGCTCAAGCGGATTCTGGTCACCACCCCGCAGGGCGCGCAGATCCCGATCGGCCAGGTGGCCAATGTCAGCATCAACAAAGGCCCGCCCGGCATCAAGAGCGAGAATGCGCGGCGGACCGCCTGGATCTATGTCGACATGACCGGCAGTGACATCGGCGGTTTCGTCAAAAACGCCAAGGCTGCAGTCGCCGAACAGGTCAAACTGCCGGCCGGTTACAACCTGATCTGGAGCGGTCAGTACGAATATATGCAGGAAGCCAACAAGCGTCTGCAGCTGGTTATTCCACTGACGATCCTGATGATCTTCGTCATCCTCTACTTGAGCACCAAGAGCCTGATCAGGACCGGCATTATCTTCATCGCCGTGCCGCTGTCGCTGGTCGGCTGCTTCTGGTTCCTCTGGTTCTTAGGCTATAATATGTCGATCGCGGTCTGGGTCGGGGTGATTGCTTTGGCCGGGATTTCGGCTGAAACCGGGGTCGTCATGCTGCTCTATTTGGACCTCGCCTACAAGCTCTGGGAAGAGCGGGGACGGATGCTGACGCGCGGCGATCTGGTTCAGGCGATCCACCATGGCGCGGTCAAGCGGATCCGGCCGAAGGTCATGACGATCGCGGTGATCATCGCCGGCCTGGTGCCGATCATGTGGAGTCACGGCGCCGGCGCCGATGTCATGAAACGCATAGCCGCGCCGATGATCGGCGGCGTGGTCACCTCGGGGCTCATGGAGCTGCTGGTCTTCCCGGTGATCTACTTCCTGTGGCGTGGACTCGGTCTGAAAAAGGATCTGACCCCGACCGCAACTGAAGAGGTCAGTGAGATCGAAACTTATATTGAACGTCCAACTCGCCGCAGACAGGAATACGCTTGGGAAGATGAACCGACGAAATCATAAACCAAATGGGCACTGTGCCCGTAACTCAACAAAATAACTAAGGAGAACGAAAATGAAAAAACTGATAATTCTGGCTCTGATGATCGTGTTAGTTCCCGCCGGTGCTATGGCGATGAAGGATATGGAGCATAAAACCGATGCCAAAGAGATGGATCATAGCAAGATGGATATGGATCATGACTCCAAGAAAATGGATCACGGCAGCATGGGGATGGATGGCGTAATTATGCTGCAGGACGAAGTGGTTGACGGCGTGAAGGCTTCAGCTCACCTGATGGATATGGAGGGCGGCATGGGTCAGATGTTGATGGTCATGTTCACCGATGAAAAGAGCGGCGAGATGATCGGGAAGGGGAGCGTTGCGGTAAAGGTAGAATCCCCAGAAGAGAAGGTCGGCGCAGCCCAGAAGATGATGAAGAGCAAGGGGATGTTCGGTACGGGTGTCAAATTCGAGCAGAAGGGGATGTACCACTTTATGGTCGGCACCAAGCTGGCCGATGGCCAAAAACGCACCTTCCATTTCCATCACAAGAACAAATAGGATCTCTGTCAATTTGCCTTGATTTGAAGCTCTAAATCGATTGTTTAAACAGCCCTCCTGTGGTCTCCACTGGAGGGCTGTTAATTTTGAGCTTGGCGAGAATCGATCTGACCCAACACCTGTGCGCGAGACTTTCCCTGGGAAAGAGGTATATCTCGATGTTACAGGATACCCCCTCTCCGATGTTTCGTGAGGGGTTTTTATTGACCTTGAGCTTCGAATTCAGTAAGTTGGGAACTCGTTGATTTGATTGCATTTTTATGACGAAATAGGGGCAGGTTGAAAATATATTTCGCAGGATGATTTTATCCTGAACAATGCTATGGATAGGGAGGGATTCGGTGTGGTGAAAAAATCACTGTCCGAACGGGATATTTGCACCAAGTACATCACACCATCGGTCCAGGCGGCCGGATGGGATTTGCACTCCCAGATTCGTGAAGAGGTCAGCTTCACCGCCGGCCGGATTATTGTGCGCGGCAAGCTCCATTCTCGCGGCAAAGCCAAACGCGCCGATTACATTCTCTACCACAAGCCGAACCAGCCGATCGCTGTTATCGAAGCCAAAGACAATACCCATTCCGTTGGTCACGGCATGCAGCAGGCCCTCGATTATGCCGAAGCTCTCGATGTGCCTTTTGCCTTCAGCTCGAACGGCGACGGCTTTATCTTTCATGATCGGACCGGTCTTTCGCATCCAGTTGAGCGTGAACTGACTCTCGATGAATTTCCAACCCCGGCAGATCTCTGGCAACGTTACAAGCAATACAAGGGGATCGATCCAGCCACTGAAAATATTGTCACGCAGCCTTACTTTGCTGATGGCAGCGGGAAGGAGCCGCGCTACTACCAGCGGGTTGCGATTAACCGGACCGTCGAAGCCATCGCCAAGGGGCAGAATCGTCTCTTGCTGGTGATGGCGACCGGTACCGGCAAAACCTACACGGCCTTCCAGATCATCTGGCGCTTGTGGAAGTCACGCACTAAGAAGCGCATCCTCTTTCTTGCTGATCGCAATATCCTGATTGACCAGACCAAAACCAACGACTTCAAGCCGTTTGGTACGGCGATGGCCAAGATCGTGCACCGTCAAGCCAATAAAGCCTTCGAGATTTATCTGTCACTCTATCAGGCGGTTACCGGCACCGAAGAAGAACAGAACATTTACAAGCAATTTTCGTCTGATTTCTTCGATCTGATCGTAATTGACGAATGTCATCGCGGCAGCGCCGCTGAGGATTCTGCCTGGCGCGAGATTCTTGAATATTTCTCCAGCGCGGCCCACGTTGGCCTGACCGCCACCCCGAAGGAAACCAAGGAAGTCTCCAACATCACCTACTTCGGCGAGCCGATTTACACCTATTCCCTCCGTCAGGGGATCGACGATGGGTTCCTCGCACCCTATAAGGTTGTCCGGATTGATCTGGATAAAGACCTTCAGGGTTGGCGTCCGGAACGGGGCCAGACAGATAAAAATGGCAACCTGATCGAGGACCGCATCTACAACCAGAAGGATATGGATCGTAACCTGATCATGGAGTTACGCACCCGGCTGGTTGCGCGCAAGGTCAGCGAGTTTTTGAAAGCGACCAATCGCTTTGATAAGACCATCGTCTTCTGCGAAGACATCGATCACGCTGAACGGATGCGCCAGGAGCTGGTCAATCAGAATGCCGATCTTGCCGCGCAAAATAGCAAATACGTGATGAAAATCACCGGCGATGATCACCTCGGCAAGATGGAGTTGGACAACTTCATCGATCCCGAACAGACTTACCCGGTCATTGCCACCACTTCTCGCCTGATGAACACCGGCGTCGATGCCCAGACCTGCAAGCTGATCGTCCTCGACCAGACCATCAACTCGATGACCACTTTCAAGCAGGTCATTGGCCGTGGCACGCGCATCAATGAGGATTACGGCAAATTCTATTTCACCATTATGGATTTCAAGAAGGCGACCGAACTCTTTGCCGATCCTGATTTTGATGGTGATCCGGTGGTTATTTATGAACCCGGCCCAGAAGATCCGCCATTACCCCCTGATGAACCGGATTCGCCGGGGGATGATGAACCGCCAGGTCCACAAGAACCGCCACTTCCACCTGGTGGTGGAGATCCTGAACCGCGAGTTAAATATGTAGTGGGAGATGTACCGTTCTTCGTGGTTGCGGAACGAGTCCAGTATTACGGACCGGACGGCAAGCTGATCACCGAGTCGTTGAAGGACTACACCAAAAAGACAGTCCATAAAGAATTTTCGAACCTGAGTGACTTTTTACGTCGCTGGACTATGGCAGATAAGAAGCAAGTCGTGATCGATGAACTGGCCGAGCAGGGGGTGCTGTGGGAAGCATTGGCCGAGGATGTCGGGAAAGACATCGGTGCGTTTGATCTGATTTGCCATGTCGTATACGACCAACCGGCTCTAACACGTCGCGAACGGGCCGAAAATGTCCGTAAGCGGAATTATTTCACCAAATACGGGGATCAGGCCAGGTTGGTACTTGAGGCGCTCCTGGATAAATATTCGGATGAGGGCGTGGTCAACATCGAGGATCTTAAAGTGTTGCGGATCAATCCTTTCGACAGTATTGGAACACCGACTGAAATTGTGAATGACTATTTTGGTGGCAAGCAGAAGTATGAGTTGGCTATTCGCGAACTAGAAACAGAGCTGTATAACCAGGCATAAACCAAACTTAATTGGAGGCGTTATGGCGAATCTTCCCGGCCCGCAACCAGACATTAAATTTTGCCCAGGATGCAAAGCAGATGTTTGCAATGTCCCGCGAAGTGAAATGAAATCTCAGGGTTATGTCCGAAAGGACGGAACAGTTTCAGCGGATACTCATACATACGAATGTCTGGTATGTAAGGGGCACTTTGAAATTAATCAAGATCGATAACCCTCAGTAGCATAAAGAGAGCATCACTGTAATGTCAGTATCAGGCATCATCAAATCAATCCAGGACATCATGCGCAAGGACGCCGGAGTCGACGGTGACGCGCAGCGTATCGGGCAGCTCGTCTGGACCTTTTTTCTGAAAATATTCGATGACCAGGAGCAGGAACTTGAACTGCTTCAGGATAACTACACATCGCCGATCCCCGAGCGGTTGCGCTGGCGCAATTGGGCAGCCGATGCCGAAGGGATCACCGGCGATGAGCTGCTCGATTTCATCAATAACGAGCTGTTCAAGACCCTCAAAGAGCTGGAGTTGAACGCCGGAACCAACGGGCGCGGTATCGTGGTGCGCTCAGCTTTTGAAGATGCCTACAACTACATGAAAAACGGCACTCTCATTCGGCAGGTGGTTAACAAGATCAACGAGATTGACTTTAACCGCTCCTCCGATCGTCACACCTTCGGCGACATCTATGAGCAGATTCTCAAAAGCTTGCAGAGCGCGGGCAACGCGGGGGAGTTTTATACCCCGCGCGCCGTTACCCAGTTCATGGTTGATATGGTCGATCCACAGCTTGGCGAAAAAATCCTTGATCCTGCGACTGGCACCGGTGGCTTCCTCTCCTGCTCCATCGAGCATGTGCGCAGCCAATATGTGAAGACCGCTGAAGAAGAGCAACTCTTACAGCAGTCGATCTTCGGTGTCGAGAAGAAGGCGTTGCCGCATCTGCTTTGCACCACCAATATGCTGCTACACGGTATCGAGGTGCCGTCTAACATCCGTCACGATAACACCCTGGCGCGCCCGCTACGCGATTACACTCCCAAGGATCGGGTCGATGTGGTGGTTACCAACCCGCCCTTCGGTGGTACCGAGGAGGACGGCATCGAGTCCAACTTTCCGGCGACCTTCCGTACCCGCGAGACAGCCGACCTGTTTCTTGTGCTGATCATGCATCTGCTCAAACCCGGTGGTCGCGCTGCAATCGTTCTGCCCGACGGCACACTGTTCGGCGAGGGCGTCAAGACCCGCATCAAGGAGAAGCTACTCGAAGAATGCAATCTGCACACCGTCGTGCGCTTGCCCAATGGCGTCTTCAACCCTTACACCGGCATTAAGACCAACCTGCTGTTCTTCACCAAGGGGGAGCCGACCAAGGAGGTCTGGTACTACGAACATCCCTATCCCGAAGGGGCCAAGAGCTACAACAAGACCAAGCCGATGCGCATTGAGGAGTTCGCGCCCGAGAAGGCCTGGTGGGAGAACAGGGTGGAGAGCGAGCAGGCGTGGAAGGTTTCGGTCGAGCAGATCAAGGCGGGCGGCTACAACCTCGACATCAAGAACCCCAATACCGTTGCCGATGAGCTTGGTGATCCCGAAGAATTGCTGGCCGAGTACAAGACGTTGCTCTCTGGCGTGGCCGAGACGCGTGAGGCGCTGAAGCGGGAGCTGATTACTGCTTTGGACAGGGGGGAGCAAAATGGCTGATGTTGTTATTTATCAGGCGGATGACGGAAATTCCAAGCTTGAGGTGCAGCTAGATCAGGAGACTGTTTGGCTGAGCTTGAATCAGATGGCTGAACTTTTTGGTCGGGACAAATCGGTCGTATCCCGGCACGTGAATGCCATATTTAAAAGTGACGAGTTGAGCCGGGAGGCAACAGTTGCAAAAAATGCAACAGTTCAAACCGAAGGGGGGCGTGAGGTTACCAGATCAATCGAATATTTTAATCTGGATGTCATTATTTCTGTTGGTTACCGGGTCAATTCAAAAGCCGGTATTCAGTTCCGCCAATGGTCAACAAGAATACTGCGGGAACATCTGGTCAACGGCTTTACGCTGAATCAAAAACGCCTGGAAGAGCAGGCGGAAAAATTCAACGAAATGCAACGCGCCGTGGAGTTGCTGTCCCGGACTCTGGAGCAGCAGCAACTGCTGACCGAGACCGGCAAAGATGTCCTTCAGGTGATTACCGATTACGCCTACGCCCTGACCACTCTCGATCGCTACGATCACGACACTTTGGTTGTAGAAAAAACCAGTGGTTCGGCCAGTTTCGTGCTCGATTACAGCGAGGCGATCGCCATCGTCCAATCGATGAAGAATGATTTTGATGGTCTGTTCGGCCAGGAGAAGGATCAGGGCTTCAAGAGTGCGCTTGGCACCATCTACCAGACCTTCGACGGCAAAGAACTCTACCCCAGCGCCGAAGAAAAAGCCGCCAACCTGCTCTATTTTGTCGTTAAAAATCACGCTTTCAGCGACGGCAATAAACGCATCGCCGCTGCCGTCTTCATCTACTTTCTCAATAACAACGCCATCCTCTATCGCAGTGGGAAAAGGGGACGCTCCTGCTTTATTGCTTTAGCGCCTCAACTTTGCTAACCTTCAGATATGCCAAGACAACCCCGTATCGACATCCCCGGATTGCTGCACCACGTCATCTTTCGTGGTATCGAACGTAGCACCATC
>JBDNGT010000354.1:0-1371 GCA_041689145.1 Geopsychrobacter sp.
AAACATCGTTCTATGTAGCTGTTTTGGGGGGCTTGTGCGGTGATTTGGTTCATTTAAAAAGAGGGGGTGGGGAGGAAAGAAGCACTTTTATTAGGTAACGACGTCTATCGCCCGATTTTGTGGCTATGGAAAATGTCTACACTGGGGAGTTTTGCCGCGAAAGATGGGCAAGGGGAAGATCTGATCGAAGGCAAAAAAGTGAGAATGGGGAGAAGGAATCAAGAATTGAGTTTCCAGCGCAGAATGACCCGACGTTGGTGGCAGTGGTTCTCTTCTGCCAGGAAGGTGATGAAACTGGCCCAGGTGCGCCCCCTGCAGCCCGCGCCGCGCGGACCAGCATACCGTTGGGCGGCAGGCGCGGGAGGGCCCGCTTCAACCCTCAACCTGCGCCATGCTAAAGGCCTGATGCCCGATTTGCTGTTCATTGAGGATATGCCTGGCGTCTTTTTTGTCCCGGGTCTCATTCCTCGAGGCCGTATCTCTCAAGCTTGGTGTAGAGGGTTTTGCGATCAATTTCGAGGATCCTGGCGGCCTGACTCTTGTTCCCTTCAACCGCCTCCAAGACCTTGCAGATATGCTCGCGTTCCACCGCCCAGAGTGGTGCTGAGGAGGTGAGGGTGCTACCGTTCCCCTTACTCGGTGGCGGTAGTTTAGGCGGCGCAAAGGGGAGCAGATCGGAGGAGATCAAGTTTTCTGTCGCCAGAATGCAGGCGCGGCGGATCGTATTTTTTAGCTCACGTACGTTGCCGGGCCAGTGGTAGGCGCTCAGGGCGGCCAGGGCTTCGTCGGCAAGCTCGAACGGTGCGCCGTTCCGATCCGGGCTCTCTTTGAAAAAGTGCATAGCGATCGGTAGTATGTCCTCCGGTCGCTCACGCAACGGCGGCAGCATAATCGGCAACAGGTTGATACGATGAAAGAAGTCCTCGCGAAATTCACCACGTTCGACGCAGGCCTGGAGGATTTTGTTCGAGGCAAAAACGAAGCGCACATCGACGCTGATATCGCGGCTGCCGCCCAGGCGACGGAAGGTGCCGGTTTCGAGGATGCGCAGCAGCTTGACCTGAACGTCGAGCGACATCTCAGAGACCTCGTCCATAAACAAGGTCCCATTGTCGGCCAGCTCAAATAGCCCGGCGCGCGCCTTGCTCGCCCCAGTAAAGGCGCCCTGCATATGGCCAAACAGTTCACTCTCTGCGGTATTGGCGTCGAGCCGTCCGCAGTTGACGGTGACGAAGGGCTTATCCTTGCGCGGGCTGGTATCGTGGACCGCCCTGGCGATCAGCTCTTTGCCGGTGCCACTTTCGCCGAAAATCAACACATGCTCGTCGGTCGCGCCCCAGCGCTTGACCGTCTCCATCACCTTGCGCATCG
>JBDNGT010000355.1:0-2459 GCA_041689145.1 Geopsychrobacter sp.
ATACATCTCGAATAACTGAGACGACCAGATCTGGCTGATGCCGCAATCATGGGTGACAATGGCATCACGTTCGAGAAACTTGCGTAACTCATGCATGGCATGCTGAGGCTTCATCGGTAACTGATCAAATTCCATCTGGCGTGCCATCTTGGGTTTATCTACAACCAATTCCTCAACCCGGCTTTGAGCAGCAGGACTCGATGCATAACCACTCTCTTCGATGAGGCTATTGAGCTGCTGTAGAAAATTCTTGAGATCTGCGGCAATGCCCAGTTCAACCTGGACGTGCCGATTGATCTCCTTGGGATCAAGGTTGACATGGATAAAGCGTCGACCCTTGGTATAGATATCAACCGCGCCGGTACCACGATCCCCGAAACGTCCGCCTAAGGATACGACCAGATCGGAGCCAAGGAAGGTTTTGTTCCCAAGGGGGCTATTGCAGATGGTGCCAACCATCCCGGCATATAGCGCGTGGTCGTTGGGGAAGGCATCCTTACCCATGAGGGTGCAGACCACGGGGATGTTGAGGGCTTCTGCCGTTTTTTTCAATTCGACCACGGCGTCTGCAAGTACAACACCGCCACCGACATATAGAACCGGACGTTCGGCTGATGTGATCATCTCCAGGCATCTTTGAACCTCGGCCAGACTGGCTTGCGGCAGAACTTCAGGTTCCTCTACCAGCAACTCATCTAGGTCGACTTCGACCATCCCTTTTTGAGCATCCAAACAGAGGTCGAGAAGTACCGGCCCCTTGCGACCAGTGGTCGCCAGATGCCAGGCCTTTTTAATAATAGCGGGCAAATCCTCGGCCTTCTTGACCAGAAAGGCGCCTTTGGTGACGAATTGGGCCATTTCAGTGACGGGGGCTTCTTGGAAGGCGTCCTTCCCGACATATGCCGAAGGTGCCTGCCCGGTTAATGCCAGAAGAGGGATCGAATCGCCATAGGCACCGTAAAGACCCGTCATAAAATTGGTCGCAGCTGGACCGGAAGTGCAGGCACACACGGCCACCTTGCCGGTCACTCGGGCATAGCCATCGGCCATAAAAACTGCCATCTGCTCATGCCGGACCACGTAGGAGTTGATCTGCTTGCTGGCAATCACGTTATCATAGAACGGCAGAATTGCCGCGCCGGGAAGTCCGTACAACTGGGTGATACCCTTGGCTTCAAGAAACCAAACCAGAAGCTGTGCTCCGGACATTTTTTCCTTGCCCAAACTTTCTTGCAATTTTTCGTCGTTAGCCTCAGTTCCCCATAATCCCATTTTGTTCTCCTTTTAATTTAACTTGTCCCTGACAAGTAGATGTACTTCTAAAGCGTTTCATCATTCGTAACGTCATTCCGGAATGACTACAAAATAATATAATACATTCCTTCTGAATTTATCCCGATCAAGCGAAGAGGTGGCTTAAATACGTAGAGATAGAAGCACTCTCTGTCAAGATATAGGCTGTAGAGATCCTAAATTCAAAGTTTGTAGTCATAGGTTCTTGCACCAGCTTCACCCAGCAAATGCTCATCAATAAAGCGCCGCGACCCAACCGAATAACCAAGGCTGTATTCAGCTATTTGATTTCATATACTCGGTTGCTGAACATTGCCCTGAACTGACAGAAAAATTCTCAACCCAGGACGATGTCCCCATATATGGAACAATGTTCCGCATATGGGGAGTTTAAGAAAAACGGTATAATCTGTCAAGCAGATTTTAACTGAACATCAGAAACATCTAAGCGCGGCAATAGTGCCGGGGTAAAAAAGACATCCTGAGTAAAAGCGATAAAAACCAATTGTCACATCAGGTCAATTGAAAAACTGAGGGCAAATTCCGAACACATCAACCCGCAGTGAAGGAGGCATGTCAGGTCCACCATTCCATTTTTAGACGTAGACAACACCTCAGGCCAGAAACCTTGCCGGTCCCTCTTGTGCCTTTCAAATTGACGTGCTGAGAAACTTATTTCATCGTTGGCATATTAAAGTCCGCACCAGCCTGCACTTTTTTATGCCACCTTGTGGTCATCGTTTTCAGCCTGGTATAAAAATGAATCCCTTCACTACCATAAACAGGATGGTCTCCAAATAAAGACCGTTTCCAGCCGCCGAAACTGTGAAATGCGACCGGAACCGGAATCGACACATTGATCCCGACCATGCCGATTAACGCTCGGGAAGCGAATGTGCGCGCGGTATCCCCATCGCTGGTAAATATGGCCGTGCCATTACCAAACTCGTGAGCGTTGATCATTTCTGTGGCGGCATCGATATCCGGCACACGAACCACGCTCAACACCGGCCCAAAAATCTCTTCTTTGTAGATTCGCATCTCCGTTTTTACATGATCAAAAAGACAACCGCCCAGGAAGAAACCTTTCTCTGCCCCAGGAACAGTGAGATTACGTCCATCAATAACCAGTTCGGCACCCTCCTTAATCCCAAGCTCAACATAAC
>JBDNGT010000356.1:0-2005 GCA_041689145.1 Geopsychrobacter sp.
CCATCTCAACCGCCTTGCTCATCCCTTGCTCTATTTTGATGCCATTGGGCTTGGCACCTTCGTGGTGATTGGCACCGGCAAGGCCTTGGCGTTCAACCTTGGACCTTTCGGCGCTGTGCTGATGGGGATCATGACGGCCACCGCCGGCGGAGTCATGCGCGACGTGCTCTCGACCCGGGTGCCACTGATTCTTCAACGCGAAATCTATGCCTCGGCCTGCCTGCTCGGCGCAGGGCTGATGGTCGCGCTGCAACACACGCCACTGCCGCCAAACCTTGTCGCACTTCTGGCGGCGTCCACCGTTATCATCCTGCGGCTTTTGGCCATCGCCCGCAATTGGGCATTACCCAAAGCCATCAGCTAAAAAAAGAGGAGTGAACATGCATAGCGTCAAGATCATGGGTTCGGACAAAAGCTACGGGGTCGGCAAGATCGTCTGCCTCGGGCGCAACTATCTGGAGCATATTCGTGAGTTGAACAACGAGGTGCCCGATCAACCGGTAATCTTCTGTAAACCTGGAAGTAGCCTGCTTGAAAATGGCGGGACGGTGATTATCCCAGCCTATTCGACAGACTGTCATCACGAGCTCGAGCTCGCCGTATTGATCGGCAAAATCGGCAAGAACATTCCCGCGGCAGAGGCGATGACCCATGTTTGCGCTTATGGCGTCGCGCTCGACCTGACGCTGCGCGACGTCCAGAGTCGGCAGAAAGAGAAAGGGCTTCCCTGGGAGATCGCCAAAGGCTTTGACACCGCCTGCCCGCTCTCGGACTTTATCCCGGCCGACCAGGTAGCAAATCCAGATAACCTGGAGATCTGCCTCAAGATCAACGGCCAGATCCGCCAGCAGGGCAACACTAATATGATGATGCGCTCGGTGGCAAAAATCATCAGTGAACTCTCCGAATTTTACACCCTGGAAGAGGGGGATATCATCCTGACCGGCACCCCGGCCGGGGTCGGGCCGATGTACAGCGGCGATATTCTCGAAGGCGAGATCGAGCAGGTCGGCTGCCTGCGGGTTTCGGTCGCGTGAAGCCTGCGCTGGTCCTGATCGGGCCCGGCCGCGTCGGCTGCGCGCTTGGTCATCTGCTGCACACAGCGGGCTACCCGCTCGCCGCAATCATCGGCCGCGACCTGGAGAAGACCGTAGAGGCGACCCGCTTTATCGGCTGCAGCGAGCAGCTGGCAACCACCGACCTGCAGGCCGCGGCCAAAGGGCAAATTCTGCTGCTGGCGCTGCCCGATGATCAGCTGGCTGAATTTGCGGACCGCCTGCAAAGCGAGGTCGTACTGGCTAAAGAAGCCTGCCTGATCCATTGCAGCGGCATTCACCCGGCAGAAATTCTGACGCGTCAGCGTGAAGATATCGGCCTGCTCTCGATTCACCCCCTGTTACCCTTTGCCGATCGCCAGCTGGCGGTAGCCAACCTCAAAAACTGTCCCTGCGCACTTGAAGGGGACCGCCAGCGACTCGAACTGGGACAGGATCTGATCGCGGCCTGGGGAGGGACGACCTTCCTGCTGCCAACCGAAACCAAGCCGCTCTATCATGCCGCCGCAAGCATTGCCTCAAACTTCATGGTCAGCCTGACCGCCTGCGCGCGCGACCTGCTCTGCGATTGCGGCTTTGATCCGCAGCAGGCGATGCAACTGCTGGCACCGCTCCACCGCGCCACCAGCGCCAATATTCTTGAACTCGGGCCGGAACAGGCCTTGACCGGACCCATCGTGCGCGGTGACAGCAAAACGGTGGCGACCCATCTGAAGGTACTGGAGAATAAATCGATTGAATTGGCGGAACTCTATCGCAGTCTGGGAATGGTTACTTTGCAGCTCGCTGAAAAGAGTGGCCGCTTGCCAAGCGCGCAAGCAGAAGAGATCAAAGCGCTGTTCGCGAAGTGAAAGAGATCCGTTTAAGATTAATCCCCGAGGACAAAGTTCAGAAGTTCGAAATCTCTACGATTGGGCTGTCCAGTCGCTTTGAAATACCGACTCTTAGGA
>JBDNGT010000357.1:0-4428 GCA_041689145.1 Geopsychrobacter sp.
CAGAGATGCATGACGGCAAATACCCTACCGATGGAGAGGCTAGGGTTCTTGTGAGCAAGTGACATATGGTTAACAGCAGAATAGCGAATGGGGTCTGACCCCATTCGCTATTCTCCCCTCCAGCCAACGCTCTCTGATGACGCTGGTGCTGCGCAAACTACTGGCCTCTTCAACCTTTGCCATTGCCGAGGCACTCGATACCATCTCCCGCAGGCTAACCGATAAACTCGGGGATCTTCCTGCGGATGAATTGCTAGAAGATGAATTGGATCAGGATTTTGAGGCCCTCGACGGAATCGAAGAGGAATGGTCTGAGGATGACGACGGCCAGCACCTGAACGTCTCGGACCGGATTGCTATTCAACGCGAACTGGTCGATCTGAAAGCTTTTCGGGATCTGGCGTTGTCGATCACCCACAACGCCAAGGGGGATGCACTCCTGATCGCGCTGGAGACCGCCTTTGCCCAAGCGGATAACTTGGGCGCTGAACGCAAGGCGATTATCTTCACCGAATCGCGGCGTACTCAGGAATATCTGCTGCGGATATTGGATAAGAGCCCCTTCAGCGAAGGGATCGTCCTATTCAATGGTTCAAACAATGATGAGCGTTCGAAACGGATCTATGCCGCCTGGTTGATTGAGCATGAAGGGACTGACCGGATCACCGGATCACGTCCGGTGGATATGCGTTCGGCACTGGTCGATTACTTCCGTGAGCAGGGGCAGATCATGATCGCCACTGAAGCCGGCGCCGAAGGGATCAACCTTCAATTCTGCTCGCTGGTGGTCAATTATGATCTGCCTTGGAATCCGCAGTGGATCGAGCAGCGGATCGGACGTTGCCATCGTTACGGACAGAAGCACGATGTTGTGGTCGTCAATTTCATCAATCAGAACAATGCCGCCGATCAACGCGTTTTTGAACTGCTGGCCGAAAAGTTCTCGCTATTCGAAGGGGTTTTCGGTGCCAGTGATGAGGTACTGGGGGCGATAGAGTCGGGAGTCGATTTCGAAAAGCGGATCGCCAAAATCTACCAGTGCTGCCGCACTCAGGACGAGATCGATGCCAGCTTCGATCAGTTGCAGTCCGAACTGTCAGTTCAGATCAACCAGACGATGACCCAGACCCGGCAGCAACTTCTGGAGAATTTCGACGAAGAGGTCCATGAGAAGCTGCGCGTCAACCTGCGCAACAGTAAAAATTACCTGAACCGCTACGAACAGATGTTGATCGCCCTGACTCAGCATGAGTTAAGCGAGCATGCACAGTTTGCCGACGACTCGTCATTTACCCTGTTACAAAACCCCTATAAACCCTCAGTTCAGATCCCCCTCGGGCGTTATGAGCTGCCGCGACGCTCGGGCGAATCCCATTATTACCGGCTCGGTCATCCGTTGGCCGCGCAGGTGCTTGAAGCTGCCAAATCTCGAAACTTGCCTTCTGTTGAGGTGCTTTTCGATTACACCGGCCATCCCACTCGGATCTCGGTGATCGATCCACTGGTTGGTAAAAAAGGGGCTTTGGTGGCCTCTCTGCTGACGGTTGAGTCTCTTGGACAGGCGGAGGATCATCTGCTGGTCTGCGCAGTGACCGATGATGGTGTTCAAATCGAAGAGGAGCAGGCCAAGCGTCTGCTGACGGTCTCTGCCCGAGTGTCTGGGCAAAGTGATTCCCTGCCTAAGAACGGTTCGCTCGATACCGCTATCGAAGAACGCAAGGAAGCGATCCTGCGCCAAGTCTCCGAACGTAATGCGGCCTTTTTTGAGGCCGAGGCGAACAAGATCGATGGTTGGGCTAATGATCTCAAAGTTGGCTTGGAGCGCGAGATCATGGAGTTTGACCGACAGATCAAGGAAGCACGCCGCTCCGCCGTGTCGGCTTTGACGCTGGAAGAGAAGCTTGAGGTGCAGAAGCAGATTCGTCATCTGGAAGGGCAGCGTAATACCAAGCGGCGGGCACTGTTTGAGGCTCAGGATGAGATTGATTCGAAGCGTGAGATGTTGATTACGGAGATTGAGGATAAATTGCAGCGGCAGACGAAGTTGATACGCCTTTTTTCTTTTCGTTGGAAGGTGGGGTAGCGGCCGCTGCATCTGGGCACCCGTGAGGGGCCCCTACAGGAACGCCGGCATTTTGATGATTTTGTAGGGAGACCCCTTGCGGGTCTCCAGTTATTATAAATACCTTAAATTTACGAGTCGCCATGATTTTTAACCCCGACATACACCATCGCCGTTCAATTCGATTGCAGGGTTACGACTATTCCCGGAATGGGGCGTATTTCGTTACCCTTTGCACGAAGAATCGATGTTGTTTCTTTGAGATGTTCGGTTCATTGCGGCGCATTGTCGATTTGCAGTGGCAAAGCATTCCTGAACGGTTCCCTGACGTGGTACTGGATGAATATGTCATTATGCCAAATCATCTACACGGAATTTTTATCATCGGTAGGGATATCCCTTGCGGGTATCCTGAATTTGTTAACCATCAACCTGGGCACCCGCAAGGGGCGCCCCGACGAAAACCGACCGTTGGCGATATCGTAGGTTCGTTCAAGTCCCTGTGTGTAAATAATTGGCTGAAAACCATCAGGGCTGAAAAGCTTGACGCTATCGGGACATTCTGGCAAAGCAACTATTACGAGCACGTTGTTCGCGACGACGGTGAAATGGAGCGCATTCGTCGATATATTGCCGAAAACCCGTTGAAGTGGGAGTTGGATTGGGAAAATCCTGCCAATAACAAGCAGCAACAAGATGAGCAATGGATGGTGTAGGGATACCCCTTGCGGGTATCCGGTTTTGAAATCCGGTGTTTCCGAATCATGGATCAAAAACAATGACAAACCGGGCACCCGCAAGGGGCGCCCCTACGGGAACCGGCGTTTCGATATTTTGTAGGGAGACCCCTTGCGGGTATCCGGTTCTGAAATCCGGTGTTTCCGGATCATGGACCAAAAACAATGACAAACCGGGCACCCGCAAGGGGCGCCCCTACGGGATAGGCACATGACCAAAAAACAAAAGCTAGAACTCACTTGGATTGGCAAAGATAACCGGCCCAAACTGGAGCCTCGCATTCTGCTTGAGGACCCGGAGAAGTCGTATCATGCGCCGCACCGGGTGACGGATAAGGATATTTTTGACAATCGTTTGATCTTTGGTGACAACCTGCTGGCGCTTAAAGCGCTGGAACAGGAGTTTGCGGGGAAGGTGAAGTGTGTGTTTATCGATCCACCATACAACACTGGTTCTGGATTTACGCATTATGATGACGGTGTTGAGCATTCTATTTGGTTGTCGCTGATGCGCGACAGGTTGGAGATCATCCGAAATCTGTTGTCAGATGATGGTTCATTGTGGATCACGATTGACGACAATGAGGCTCACTATCTGAAGGTTCTGTGTGATGAGGTGTTCGGTCGAGCGAATTTTATTGCGAATGTGATTTGGCAGAAACGCACTTCCCCTGAAGCACGCCTGCGGCTCGGAGCGGCACATGACCACATTCTAGTTTTCGGAAAATTAGCATCAAAGACTAAGCTTAATAAGTTGCCATTATCTGAGGTGCAAGCCAAAAACTATAAGAACTCCGATAATGACTTACGAGGCCCTTGGACATCCACTGATTTCACAGCCCAAGGTTGGCGACCAAACCAGATGTATAAAATAGTTGCACCCGGGGGGGCAGAATATGAACCCCCACCCGGAAGATGTTGGGGAAACATTGAAAGTGAATTCAAACGGTTGCTTGACGAAGGTCGTATGTGGTTTGGCAAAGATGGGAACGCAAGGCCTAGGTCAAAAAGCTATCTGCGTGAAAATGAAGGCGTAAGTGCTTGGACTTGGTGGCAAAACGTTGAGGCTGGTCATAATCAGGAAGCAAAGAAAGAAATCAATCAACTATTTGGTGCAGCAAACGCTTTTGATACTCCCAAGCCAGAGCGTTTATTGAAGAGAATTATCGAAATCGCCACAAATCCAGTTGATCTTGTTCTGGATTCCTTCGCTGGTTCCGGTACGACTGGAGCAGTTGCACAAAAAATGGGCCGGAGTTGGATCATGGTGGAATTGGGTGAGCACTGCCATACACACATTCTTCCCAGGATGCAACAGGTCATAGACGGCACTGATCAGGGTGGCGTCAGCAAGACCATGAAATGGCAAGGCGGCGGTGGCTTCCGTTACTACCATCTGGCACCATCCCTGATGGAAAAGGACAAGTGGGACAACTGGGTTATCAACAAGAAATACAACTCCACCATGATGGCAGAGGCCGTCTGCAAGCTTGAAGGCTTCAACTATGCACCCTCTGAAACCCTTTATTGGCAGCATGGACATTCCACTGAGACGGACTTCATCTACGTCACCACGCAGAATCTCAACTTTGATCAGTTACAACAGATCTCCGAAGAAGTGGGAGAATC
>JBDNGT010000358.1:0-5446 GCA_041689145.1 Geopsychrobacter sp.
GCCGAGTTGATGATGACCGCCTTGACCCCTTTTTGACCGCATTCCTCAATCGCCTGAGGGACGAACTGGCTGGGGATGATGATGTGCGCCAAATCGACTTCGCCGGGGATGTCCGCCAGGGTCGGATAGGCCTTCAGGCCGCAGACCTCGTCGGCCCTCGCGTTGACTGGATAGATCTTGCCGGTATAGCCGTACTTCTGCAGGTTGCGGATGATGACGTTGCCGATCGAAAGCTCCTTGGTCGAAGCGCCGACCAGGGCCACCGCTTTAGGCTTAAACAGGGCGTCTAACATCTTCTCTCCTCCAGTTGCTCGATAAAGGCTTCGACGTTGGTGCGGGTCTGCTCGTCGGAGACGCAACGCAGGTCGTTGAGATCGCCGGAGATCACCAGACTCGGGATTCCGGTCGCCCGCTCCAGGCGCTGCGGCATACCGTAGCGGCTGTTGGAATTACAGGGGCAGGTCTTGGCGTCGTGGTAAATGATGCCGTCGATCTTAAATTTCTTCAGCATCTGCTTGAGGTACTCTTCTTTGTAGGCATCGGAGCGGACAATAAACAGACCGAGGTAGGCCTTGGCCATGCTGCGGATCGGGTCCGCGGCATCGAAGTCGGGAAAGATCCAGCTGCTGCAGTAGGTCGAAACCAGCACGCCGGCCTGGAGTTCAGAGAAGAGTTCGGAATGCTGGCGCAGGCGGCCCCAGACCGGCATCCCTTCCCAGTAGATGCGGTACTTCTCGCCCTCAACCGCTCCGACCCTGTCGGCGGTCCGTTGTTTGAGTTCAGCCAGCAGTTGCCGGTAATAGTCGATCGCCTGCTCAGTCCCGCGCAGCACCACTGCCGGTCCCATGTGGATGGTGCCGTCGAAGAAGGTCAAAGGAGCCGGGGCGGCCGCCGCGGTCTCCAGCACCTGCCGCCAGAGTTCGGTGCATTCGCGCGAGAGCGCCAGGGTGTCGCGCAGACGCTGCATATCCAGCTTCTGCCCGGCAATCGTTTCGAGGGCCGGAATCAGCGCCTCGATCTGCCGGCTGACGTCATCGATCAAAATGTCAGTGACATCGGTGAAGTTTTTGGGTGAGTTGATGCCGATGCAGGGTACGTTCAATTCTTTGGCATACCAGGAGAACCAGTCCTGAACGTCGCGGCATTGATTGGTGTTGTAGACCAGCACGTCCGGGCGGGGCGGGCCCTCGATCCCCGGATAGGTCTTGGCCAGCGGCGAAACCCCTTTTAAGTAGGCCCCGATGTCGGCGGTCAGGTACGAGCAAATTTCGGGCGAATAGCCGATCAGGTTCGCCTCGGGGATCAGTTCAGTGGCCATCCGCGTCGCACCGAGCATGGCCGCGTGATTTTCCGGAAAGTGGACGGCGAAGCCCATCGCCCGGAGCAGCTCTGCCGGCCCGACACTGGTACACCAGGCGACCTTGCGCTCGCTCGATTGTGCCGCAGCATTCAGATCGTAGAAGTAATTGGACATGATCTTCATCATCTGTCCGGTGGCTTCGATCTTCTTACGTTGCGGTTGTTTCTCCTGCGCCATGATTCCTCCCGAAAAACTGAGAATTACACCACTTCCATTCCGCCACCCGCTCACTTCGCTCGCTCAAGACACCAAGGTCACCAAGAGAACCTTAAGGATTTAAAGCTTTGTCGCTCTCGAGACCCTTCTGTGGTTTATCTTTTTTTCTACTCTTGGTGCCTTGGTGGCCAGCCTGCTTTGCAATGTTCAAAGGTCTTCAGCCACCCGCTTACTGCACTCGCTCAAGGCACCAAACCTATTCACTTCTGGTTTTGTCTTCCCAAAACGTTCTGTTTTTTTATCTTTCTTGGTACTCTTGGTACTCTTGGTGTCCTGGTGTCTTGGTGGCCAGCCTGCTTTTCAGTGTTCAAATGCATCGCGCGCATACAGAGCCGCGCCCAAGGCACCGGTCAATTGTGGAAACTCGGGCAGCAGCACCGGGCGACCGATCAGCTCTTCGGTCATCGCCACCAGGTAGGGGTTATGGGCGACGACTCCGCCGCTTAAGACCACCTTTTCACTCAGGGAATCCATCTCCAGCACCCGCTGAATCATCGAGTAGAAGATCCCCTTGATAATGTCGGCCACCGGCTTGCCGTGACGGATGTTCTCCAGCACCTCGGTCGCCGAGAAGACCGTGCAGTAACTGCCGAGCTTGATCATTTCGGTTGCCTGCCGAGCGAGATTGTTCATCTCTTCGAGGGGGATATCGAGTCTGCTCGACATCTCCTCGAGAAAGGCCCCGGTTCCGGCAGCGCACTTGCGATTCATTTTAAAGCTGTCACGCTGCCCATCGGCGTTGAGCTTGATGATCTTGTTGTCCTGGCCACCGATATCGATGATCGTAATCGCTCCGGCGAAGCTGTGATGACAGCCCTTGGCGTGACAGCCGATTTCAGTTTTGCTCTTTTCGGTAACAAAGGCCACGTTGTTACGGCCATAGCCGGTGGCGACGGCGGCGACGATGTCGTTCCGGCCGGCGGCGGCCATCTCCAAGGCCGCATCCAGGCAGAGCGCGGCGGTCGCGGCGAAATCGATCCCCGATTTTTTGACCGCACGACCGAGCATCACCCCCTGGCGGTCGATAACCACGACCTTGGTGCGGGATGCTCCCATATCGAGTCCGACATAAACCGGCTGCGCCATACTCGCCTCAGTCTCCGGCCGTTAGGTTAAGATCTTGTCCGCTCAATTGCGTGCCGCTTCCGCTTCTATGGTTCTGACCAGATTGACCAATCGGGGGCCTATGTCATCTTCAAGCATGTGTTGACGTAAGACAAAGGATGGGGCATTGCAGTTAAAGGCAAGCAGTCGGCAGCCGGCAATCGGGAGCATGGGTACGCCGACGGCGTTAACATCGCTCCGCCAGTCGCCGATCGACAAGCAGAAGCCGCGCTCCTGGTAGTCGCGTAAGGCTTGCTCAATGCCGGCCTTGTGTTTCTGCCAGTTGTCTGGATCGCGCTTGCGGATATTATCCATCAGCATTTCCCGCTCTGTTTCGGGCAGGCCGCAGAGCAGGGCTCTGCCCATAGCCGTTGTCGCAATCGGTACCCGTGTGCCCGGCTCACGGCGCAGAGAAATAGTGGCATCAGCGCTGTAACATCCGTCAATGTAGATCATACCGAGGCGATCGCGAGTGCCGACCGAAACAACTGTGTGAGAATAATTCGCCAGATCCTGCATCAGCGGGCGAGCGATTTTTAAAACGTCCATGTTGGTCAGCAAAGAAAAGCCGAGGGAGAGAACCCCTGTGCCGAGTTGGTACTTGCCCAGCTTTTCATCGTGATAAAGGTAGCCCATGTTGGTCAGGGTATAGGTCAGGCGGTAAACGGTTGCTTTTGATAACCCGGTTCGCGCGGCGATATCCTGATTGCCTAAATGCCGGTCTCTGGGCCTGAAACAACGTAGAATCTCCAGCCCACGCGCCAAAGCCGTAACAAATGTCCGATCATTGCTATGCTCTTCCAGTGGGTTGATACCGTCCATCACTTTTCGCTCTGGCTTGACGAGCTTCATGTCTAGCTTAATCTCTGATTGAATATCGTCCTTCATCAGGTGCTTTCTTCGAGCTGACCTTTACTGTGGAAGCCTAATGTCAGGGTAATATTGTTTGGTTAATGTCTCCGTAGAGATTGTTCCTGTTCCTAGTGTCTACCGAAATGAGGGAACTATGTCAAGGAGTAAAACGATGTTTTTGCGGGGCCATAGCCCGCACTGCGATATTGTTTTCTGGGAGCATGCTGGGATGTTGTGAGATTTGATTGTTCTAAAATGTGCATATCTCTATAGAACTAGAGGGTTTAGCCACTTGCCACCCGCAGTATCGTTGGACAATTATGGACAAGGGACATTTTTTAAAGAAAATTATTTACTCTCGTCAGCTTGTCGGCTAGTATTCACATATAGCGGGGCATGGGCCCGCACTGCGAAACTGAAGAAACTTTTTTCTTTGATTGTTTTGGAAAAAAACATGTTTTACTGAGTATGGCAAACTTACGAACTCACAGCGTTGATCATAACATTAACAAAGAGGGTAAACGAATGAAACCGATTGCAACTGTAGGCGTCGTTGGCGCCGGGACCATGGGCTCAGCGATTGCGCAACATTTTGTGATGAAGGGCTTACCGGTTATCTTAGTTGACCAGAAGCAGGAGTTTCTGGAGCGGGGGGTCAAATACATGCGCGATTCCCTGGGCGAGGCACTGAAACGTGGACTGATCGATCAACAGACCTTCGATCAGATCCTCGCACGCCTGCATTGCACCACCGACCAGGCAAAACTGGTCAAGGCCGATCTGGTGGTTGAAGCCATCTTTGAGAACCTTGAGGTCAAGAAGAGCCTATTCGCTCAACTGGAAAAAGTCGTCCAGCCTGAGTGTATCCTGGCCAGTAATACCTCTTCGTTCCTGATCAGTGAAATCGCCGCAGACTTGCAGACCCCCGAGCGAGTGGTGGGGGTTCACTACTTCTTCCATGCGGCCAAGAACAAGCTGGTCGAGTTGATCCCCGGCAAAAAGTCAGCGACGGAAATCGTCACCGCCCTGGAAAATTTCTATACCTACTATGACAAGACCCCGATCCTGGTTAAAGATGCACCGGGGTTTGCGGTCAACCGTTTCTTTGTTCCCTGGCTGAACGAGGCAGCCCGCCTTTATGAAGAGGGTTGCGGCAGTATCGCATTTATCGACCGGATCGCCTGTGAGGTTTTCGGGGTCGGTATGGGACCTTTCGCCCTGATGAACGCCACCGGCGTACCGATTGCGATGCATGCGGCCGATGGCCTGTCCAGCGTCCTTGGTCCTTTCTACGCCCCGGCAAAGATTCTCTGTCAGCAGGTCGAGGCCAAACAGAACTGGGACGTTGAAGATACCCGCCTTCTGAAGGAAGGTTCCGATCAGGCCGAAGTCGTCACCCGCCGGTTGGTCGGCGCCAGCCTCGGCGTTGCGGCGCAGATGGTTGATGAAGGGGTGGTTGACGCGACCTCAACTGACCTGGGTGCGCGCGCCGGTCTGCGTTGGCCGGTCGGCCCTTTCGAACTGCTCGGCAATCTGGGAGTCTCACAGGTCAAAGAGATGGTCGAAAGTGTCTTCTCTGCCTGGAAACTGCCGTTACCGGCGTGCCTCGCGGATGCGTCCAAGGCTGATAGCCTGCGGCTTAACTGGGTCACCACTGAGGTTGTCGGTGAAACCGGGTTTATTATCTTCGATCTGCCCGACCGGATGAACCCACTCGGCGAACAGGTGATGAACCAGCTCGACCGTTGCGTCGATCAGCTTAACGCCCGTAGCGATATCAGCAAAATCATCATCCACGGCAAGGGCAAAGCGTTTATCGCCGGAGCCGATATCAAATTCTTCCTTGACTCTATGGCGGCCGATAACCTGCAGCGTATTCAGACCTTTACCGAATTCGGTCAGCAGGTGCTGAAC
>JBDNGT010000359.1:0-5748 GCA_041689145.1 Geopsychrobacter sp.
ACCCTTTTTTATGGGGATCGCAATTTCAGCGTCGCTCTGTTTTCTCTCCCCCGTGGGACACCAGTCAAATGCGTTGGTCATGGGTCCTGGCGGCTATAAATTCATTGATTACACCCGGACAGGCGCGGGCCTTAACCTCGTCAGCTGGGCGCTTTCGACCTTGCTCATTCCACTATTTTTTCCGTTTTGAAAAAATCGAGCTCCAGCCGATTGTGTTGTCAATAGCACAATCAAAGGCTTTCTTTTCGCGGAAAGTCATGTCAGTTCCCATCTAAACCTTAATCATTGAGTTTGGAACCCATCTAAGAGCTATTCCCACTCAATGGATCTATAAGGGGACATTCTTTACATTTCCCTTCAGTAATTTACCCACAGATTCTGCGGAAGAACCGATTTTCTGAACTTTAACCGAACTCAATGACTATCTCAACTTCCCCTGGGTTGGCCAAGCCTTTGTGATCGAACGCGAAAGCATCAACAAAAAACCCGGGAAGGTCTCTAAAAAAACCGCTTACGACGTCACCAGTTGTAAGCCCGAACAAGCCAACGCCGATAAAATTCTCAAGACAAACCGCGAGCACTGGTGCATTGAAAACAGTTGCCACTATATCATCGACTGGATTTTCGATGAGGATCGCAGCCGGATACGCACTGGCTACGGACCGGAGAATATGACACGACTCAGACGCTTTGCCGTTGGGTTGATCAAATCCAAGGGTGTCACCAACGTAGCGCAGAAGATGCGGCAACTCGCCATGAACGTCCGTTCGGTTCTCGGTTATCTGCGAATGACGAAAAATTCTCCGGTGTCATGCGAGGGCTCGCATTAGAACGAATTTGCCATGCACTGTCGACTAGGCAACTTGACAGTGTGTAGCCCACCGGTTATAAATACTTTAAATATATGTCAAATATTTTTTTTTATGCGCACCGAACATCGGTTGCGATTTTTTGGTATAATTAGTCCAAAGGGGATTTATATGACTGATAAACTCAAGAACATTCTGCGCGGTGCAGGTTCAATAATGAGTGTGAGTGGTGCTTCAACTCTCAGGTCATCTGGCGTTTCGCGCCGTGACACCACTTCCACTCAAGGTAGCCTTGCTGGCGATTTTCAACAAATCGCCGGCGACTTCAGGAAGAGTTTCGAGAAAGTAGCTTCGAAAAAAATCTCGAATGGCTAGCGGGAAAAAATCAAAAGCGTTAAGGAACTCCGAGCCACCACAATCTCCGGTCGTTGGCCCACACCTGCCGAATGGCGAGATGATGGTCAGCGCTTCCAAGTTTTCTGGCCCACTCCCTCCCCCTGAACTAATGAGGGGGTACGAGGAAATCCAGCCTGGTTTTGCAGATAGAATTATTGCTAGCTGGGAGAAGGAAACAGCTTCATAGGCATGGCCTTGAAGTACTTGCGGTTAATTCTGAAATCACAAAAGAGCAGGCTATTTCTAGCGATGTTAAACGCGGCCAGTATTTTGCGTTTATATTAGCCTTGGCTTTTCTTGCTGGCGGTGTCTTTCTCGTCACTGGTGGCGCACAGTTGGCAGGTGCTTTCTTTGGGTCTACAGGATTTGTAGGAATAGTATTGGCGTTCCTGAACACTTCGGCCATATCCCGTTCAAACGGCAATACCAACAACGGGGATGCCGATACTGAGTAGTTTCAGACTGTATTATTTTAAAATGAGGGCCCTGGCGGATAGCTTTGGGCCCTCATTTTTGTCCACATCTACACGTACATACTGTTTTCAAGGAGTCTATAACGTTGTTGCTTTATTGCTTTATAAGTTTTTCGAGGTCAATTCTTAACTATAAATATTGTTATCTTTCAATTACTTAGCTCAGAATACTTATTCCCACTCAATGGTCGCTGGCGGTTTGCTCGAAATATCGTAGGTCACGCGGTTGATCCCCTTGACCTCGTTGATAATCCGGCCACTGATACGCGCCAGATCCTCGTAGGGCATCGGATACCAACCGGCGGTCATGAAATCCTTGGTTTCGACAGCGCGTAGCGCCACGACATATTCGTAGGTTCGGCCGTCCCCCATGACACCGACGCTCTTGACCGGCAGGAAGACGGCGAAGGCCTGGCTGATTTTGTCGTAATGGCCGCTGGCGTAGAGTTCTTCAATATAGATGGCGTCGGCCTGACGCAGAATATCGCAGTATTCCTTTTTGACCTCACCTAAGATCCGCACCCCCAGACCCGGCCCCGGAAAGGGGTGGCGCCAGACCATGCGGTGCGGCAGGCCGAGTTCCTCCCCGACGGCGCGCACCTCATCCTTAAACATTTCGCGCAAGGGTTCGAGCAGTTTGAGGGTCATATAATCGGGCAGACCACCGACATTGTGGTGGCTCTTGATGTTGTGCGCCTTGCCGGTCTTGGCCCCGGCCGACTCGATCACGTCGGGGTAGATGGTCCCCTGCGCCAGCCACTGGGCATTGGCCAGCTGCTTGGATTCCTCTTCGAAGATATCGACGAACAGGCCGCCGATGATCTTGCGCTTCTTCTCGGGATCGGTCTCACCTGCCAGTCCGGTCAAAAAACGGTCTTCGGCATCGACCCGGATCACCTTGACCCCGAGGCTCTCGCCAAAGGTCGTCATCACCTGATCGCCCTCACCCAAACGCAGCAGGCCGTTGTCGACAAAGACGCAGGTCAGCTGATCGCCGATGGCGCGATGGATAAGTGCCGCCGCGACCGACGAATCGACCCCGCCCGACAGACCGAGAATCACCTCTTCCTTGCCGACCTGTTCACGAATCCGCGCGATCGCATCCTCGATGATCTTGCCGGGTGTCCAGTGGCCGCTGCAGCCACAGATCTGGCGGACGAAGGTGTTGAGCAGCAGTTCGCCGCGCGGCGTATGATTGACCTCGGGGTGGAATTGCACCCCATAGAGGTTCAGTGCAACGTTCTGGATGGCACAGACCGGTGCGTTGTCGGTCCGAGCGACGGTGGCAAAACCTTGCGGCATGGTTGCGACATGATCGCCGTGACTCATCCAGACCGGCGAGTGTCCGTCGACGAAGAACCCTTCGAAAAACGGACCGGGAGCTCCTGCGGCGTGGAGATCGGCATGACCGTATTCGCGCTTACCCGCTGCGACAACCTGCCCGCCGAAATGCCGGCTCATCAGCTGCATGCCGTAACAGATCCCCAAAACGGGAATCCCCAGCTCGAAAAGCTCTTCGGCAACCTGCGGCGCGCCCTCCTCGTAAACCGACTTGGGTCCACCCGAAAGGATGATTCCCCTGGGGGCAAAAGCCTTGATCTTCTCCAACTCCATATCAAAGGGGTGCAGCTCACAATAGACATGGCTTTCACGCACCCGGCGGGCAATCAGCTGGGTGTATTGCGAGCCGAAATCGAGGATCAGGATCTTTTCGCTATGGATATCAGTCATCATCAATCGTTCCGCTCCATGCGATAGTTGGGTGATTCCTGGGTGATGGTGACGTCGTGAACATGGGATTCACGCAGTCCGGCGTTGGTGATCCGCACGAACTGGCTGTTCTGTTGCAATTCGTGGATCGTACGGCAGCCGGTGTAACCCATGCCGGCGCGCAGACCGCCCATTAACTGATGGATATTGTCGGACAGCGGACCGCGAAAAGGCACGCGCCCCTCGATCCCCTCGGGGACCAGTTTGACATCCTGCTCATCGCTCTGAAAATAGCGATCCTTGCTCCCCTGCTTCATCGCGCTGATACTCCCCATGCCTCGGTAGGACTTGTAGGACCGACCTTGAAAGAGGATGGTTTCACCGGGAGATTCCTCGGTCCCGGCAAACAGCGAACCGATCATGATGATGTCGGCTCCGGCGGCGATCGCCTTGGGCAGATCGCCGGAGAACTTGATGCCGCCGTCGGCGATGAGCGGGATACCTGCAGCATGGGTCACCTTGGCGACCTCACGGATCGCAGTAATCTGCGGCACACCGACCCCGGCAACCACCCGGGTGGTACAGATCGAGCCCGGACCGATTCCGACCTTGACCGCATTCACCCCGGCCTTGATCAGGGCGCTGGCGGCACTGCCGGTGGCGATATTCCCCGCCATCAGCTGCAGCTCTGGATATGCGCGACGCACGCGCGCGATCGCATCCAGCACCCCTTGTGAATGACCATGCGCGGTGTCGACCACGATGATATCGACCCCCGCCTCGACCAACGCGGCGGTCCGCTCTTCCAGGTCATCCCCCACCCCGACCGCGGCGCCGACACGCAAACGCCCAAAAGAGTCCTTGCAAGCGTGCGGATACTTCCGCACCTTCTCAATATCCTTGATGGTGATCAGGCCCATGAGCGCAAAACTGTCATCGACCACCAGCAGCTTTTCGATCCGGTGCTGATGCAGATGAAACTTCGCCTCTTCGAGGGTGGTCCCCGGCGGCACTGTCACCAGCTTCTCCTTGGTCATAACATTGGCGATCGGCTGATCTAGATTGGTCTCAAAGCGCAGATCACGGTTGGTCATGATACCGACCAGCTTGCCGTTTTTGGTCACCGGCACGCCCGAGATGCGATACTGCTTCATCACCGCCAGCGCTTCATAAATCTTCTGGTCCGGATCCATGGTAATCGGATCGACGATCATGCCGCTCTCCGACTTTTTCACCTGATCGATTTCGCGCGCCTGCTCGGCAGGGGTCATATTTTTATGCACAATCCCCAGACCCCCTTCCCGCGCCATGCAGATCGCGGTACGCGACTCGGTGACGGTATCCATCGCCGCTGACAGCAGGGGGATATTCAGGGTGATTTTTTCGGTCAATTTGGTGGTCAGGTCCGCTTCCTTGGGCAGCACCTCGGAGTGAGCCGGCAGCAGCAGTACATCATCAAAGGTCAATCCTACCGGGATGTCGAGGTCATTCATCGTCTATCTCCTTATGCTTTTTGAGCCTGATCTATCAGACCCGATTTTAACCGGTGAATGTAGCCGAAATCTCTCCCCCCCGTCAAGGAAACCTCGACTGAAATCCCAGCGGCGTTTATTCAAGAAATAGCTAAAAAAAAAGGCCCCAGCGGACTCATCCCGCCGGGGCTCTTTTGTTCACTTTTTCCCGCTCAACAAATAGGCCTCGATAAAGCCATCAAGGTCACCATCCAGCACCGCATCGGTGTTGCCGACTTCAAAACTGGTCCGATGATCTTTAACCATCCGATAGGGATGCAGCACATAACTCCGGATTTGGCTTCCCCAGCCGATCTCTTTTTTATCCTCGGAGAAGACAGCGGCCTCCTCTTCCTTCTTGCGCACCTCCAGAGCATAAAGCCGTGATTTCAGCTGTTTCATCGCCGTCGCGCGGTTTTTATGCTGGCTGCGCTCATTCTGACAAGAAACCACAACCCCGCTGGGGATATGGGTAATCCGGATCGCCGAATCGGTTTTGTTGATATGCTGACCACCCGCACCACTGGCACGGAAGGTATCGACCTTGATGTCTTTATCCGCGATTTCGACTTCGATCGAATCGTCAAGTTCCGGAAAGACGAAGACCGAACTGAAGGAAGTATGGCGGCGGGCACTTGAGTCGTAGGGCGAGATGCGCACCAGACGGTGAATGCCGATTTCGGCCCGCAGATAACCGTAGGCGTAATCGCCCACGACACTGAAGGTCGCGCTCTTGATCCCAGCGTCATCCCCGGACTGATATTCGGTCATTTCGGTTTTGAAGCCCTTGCGTTCGCAGTAGCGCAGATACATGCGCAGCAGCATCTCGGCCCAGTCTTGCGCCTCGGT
>JBDNGT010000360.1:0-2350 GCA_041689145.1 Geopsychrobacter sp.
AACACTGAAAAGCAGGCTGGCCACCAAGACACCAAGACACCAAAAAAGATAAAACACAGAAGGGTCTTGAGGGCGACAAAGTTTTAAATCCTCAAGGTTTTCTTGGTGACCTTGGTGCCTTGAGCGAGCAACGCGAGCGGGTGGCTGAAAGAAATTGATCTAAATCTTATTTTTTCGGGAGAGAGTTTATGGCGCAGGAGCAGCAACCGCAACGTAAGAAAATCGAAGCCACCGGACAGATGATGAAGATCATGTCCGATTACTTCTACGATCTGAATGCTGCGGCGCAATCGAGTGAGCGCAAGGTCGCCTGGTGTACCAGTGTCGGGCCGGCAGAACTGCTCCGGGCGATGGGCTTCGCCGTCCACTTTCCGGAAAATCACGCGGCCATGCTCGGTGCGACGCGGATGGCCACTGAACTGATCCCCGAGGCGAACCTGATCGGCTATTCGCCTGAGATCTGCTCATACCTGACCGCTGACATCGGCGCCTACTTAAAAGGGGTCTCGCCGCTGGCCAAGGCCTATCCGGGGATCGAGGCCCCGCCCCGCCCCGACGTGCTGGTCTACAACACCAATCAATGCCGCGACGTTCAGGACTGGTTCTCCTGGTATGCCAAAGAGCTGGACGTGCCCTGCATCGGCATCAACTCACCCAAAAATTTCACCGATGTGACTGACATTTTGATCGATGACGTCAGCCGACAGATCGAAGCGCTGATTCCGACCCTCGAAGCGATAGCCGGCCAAAAGCTGGATATGCAGCGGCTGCGCGACACCCTGGCGCTTTCGCGCGAATGCACCGAACTCTGGCGGCAGGTGCTGGAGACAGCCGCCGCTGCCCCGGCTCTCTTGACCTTCTTCGATGGCACCATCCACATGGGACCGGCCGTGGTGCTGCGCGGGACTGAGCAGGCGATCGACTATTACCGGCAACTGCTGGCCGAGCTCAAGCAGCGGACAGCCGACAGGGTCGGCGCGGTTGAGGGCGAGAAGTTCCGCATCTACTGGGACGGGATGCCGGTCTGGGGCCGCCTGCGCCAGCATTCCGAACTCTTCTCCGACCTTCAGGCCAGCGTGCTGGTTTCGACCTACTGCAGCAGCTGGATCTTTCCCGACTTCGATGCCGCGGATCCGATCCGCAGCATGGCCAAGGCCTACCTCAGTCTGTTTATTGTCCGCTCCGATGCCTACAAAGAAGAGTACCTCAAGCGGATGCTGGAGAAGTTTAACATCGATGGTATCATTTACCACGATGCCAAGACCTGCCCGTGTAATTCCAACAGCCGCTACGGCATGCCGCAGCGCCTGGAGCAAGCGACCGGTGTGCCGAGTCTGGTGATCTCCGGCGACCTCAACGACCTGCGTTGTGTCTCCGACGAGCAGACCCGCACCAACGTCGAAGCCTTTATCGAGCAACTGGAGGAGAGAAGATGTTAGACGCCCTGTTTAAGCCTAAAGCGGTGGCCCTGGTCGGCGCTTCGACCAAGGAACTTTCCATCGGCAACGTCATCATCCGCAACCTGCAGAAGTACGGTTACACCGGCCAGATTTATCCGGTCAACGCCAAGGCCGACGAGGTCTGCGGTCTCAAGGCTTATCCGACTCTTGCTGATATCCCCGGCGAGGTCGACCTGGCGCACATCATCATCCCCAGCCAGTTCGTCCCTCAGGCGATTGAGGAATGCGGTCAAAAGGGGGTCAAGGCGGTCATCATCAACTCCGCCGGCTTTAGCGAAATGGGTGACGAGGGCGCCAGGCTGCAGGCCGAGTTCCTCGCCAACGCACGTAAGTACGGCATCCGGGTGTTCGGTCCCAATTGTCAAGGGATCATCAATTCTGATCCGGCATTTAACGCCTACTGCAACTTCACCTTCACCTACCCCAAGCCGGGCAGCATCTCGGTCGTCGCCCTCTCCGGTGGGGTCGGTGCGCTGATCATGCAAGTGCTCGACGATCTCGATATCGGTCAGCGGCTCTACGCCAGCAACGGCAACGCCAGCGACGTGTCGATTCCAGAGATTATTGAATATTACGGTGCGGATGAGGGGACCAAGGCGATCATCCTCTATACCGAGGGGTTCGACAACCCGCGTGAGTTTCTCGAGGTGACCCGCAAGGTGACGGCGAAAAAACCGGTGCTGGCGATGAAGGCCGGGCGCACTGAAGAAGGCGCCAAGGCGGCCTCTTCGCATACCGGCTCGCTGGCTGGAGTCGATATCGCCACCGAACTGATCTTTGAGAAGATCGGCGTGCTCCCCTTCAAAGACGAAGGCGAGATGGTGCGTGCGGCGATGGCCTTCTCCAGTCAGCCGATCCCCAAGGGCAACCGGGTCGGCATCATCACCAAC
>JBDNGT010000361.1:0-3714 GCA_041689145.1 Geopsychrobacter sp.
TAGACCTTGGGGGCAAGGCACCGTCCATCTGGAGGCGCTTTAACTGACAGCTGGTATCGGTGCCCAACTTGAATTTTTGGAGGACCAGACTGGCCAAACGATGCAAAAGTTGATGAGCCTGGCTCCCCGGCATCCGCGTCAGCACCGAACCGCCGACGCCTTTGGTTGCCTGCGGAAGTCGCGCATCGCGCACAAACTCGCCATCCAAGACCTGGCAACCACGTTCCGTTGCTGCAAAACGCAACAGTTCCAAGGGATAAGCCTGTTCCTGCGGATCTTCCACCATCGACGGGACCAGCCAGAGCATCTGGTCATTGCCACCACCGGCTCTTAGCCCACGGCGGATTACAGCCAAGGCTGCCAGCCCCGCTGCATCACGGACCGGCGCGAGAACGAGATCGGCTACCTGCAATGCCAGGGCAGAAGGCTCCTCCGCCAGCGAGCCGGCATCGATAATCAGCACACCGGGATAATGACTTTCGCGGAGCAGATGGCGCAGTTGCAGGGCGGTCGTCTGTGGCAGAGTACCCGCCGCCAGATACTCGACTCCGAATTGCCCCAGAGTCAATTGATCTTCCAAACCCCGGCCGGAGAAGAGACTGTTGAGACTCGCTGCAGGATTGCCTGACAATGCAAAGGTTTGTGCGGGATCATAACCGGAATCGAAGGAGATCACCGCCACCGGTAGATCCTCAACCAACCCCTTCAGATAAACGGCCAGATTGCCCGCCAGGGTGGAGCGTCCGACGCGATCAGCCGCAGCAGCCAACACAACCACATAAGGCGAGCCCTGGCTCATACCGACTCCTGCAGCTTTTCCCAGCGCGCGTAGGTCAAATCAAGGCGCTCCTTCAACTTCTGGTGCGACTTGCTGGTCAAACGCCACTTCTCCGGGTCCTGATACAACTGCGGGTCAGCCATCAGCTGTTCGAGCTCAGCTAGTTCGGTCTCCAACTTCTCAATTTCAGACTCGAGGTTGGCCAGTTTTTTTTCCTGCTTTTGCTGTTGGCGCTGCTGCTGTTTGCGGTCGACATGCGATTGCCGCCGCTCATCCTTCGCTGGCGGTGCGTCGACGGATGAGTCACTGGCGAGCAGCTCAACCCGTTGACTGCTGTGGCTTAAATCACCGAGCTTCTGTTTGGTGCGCAGGAAATCTGCATAGTTCCCGAAATAGGAGTCCACCCGCCCGCCTCCAACCTCGAGCACCCGGCTGGCTAGCTGATCGACAAAATAGCGATCATGCGAGACAAAAATGATCGTCCCCTTATAGCCCTTTAAGGCATCGAGCAGGACTTGTTTCGACTGCAGGTCGAGGTGGTTGGTCGGCTCATCGAGCAGCAACAGATTGGCGGGCCGCAACAGCAGCTTGGCCAGCGCCAGGCGGTTGCGCTCACCGCCCGAGAGCACCCGCACCGGTTTCTCGACATCGTCCCCCGAGAAGAGAAAACTGCCGAGGATATTACGCAGTTTCGGCACCATCGCATAAGGCGAATCGACTGAGATCTCGGCCAGCACGTCGCGCTCGGGATTCAGCTCCTCGGCCTGATTCTGGGCAAAATAGGCCTGCGAGAGATTGTGTCCGGCAATCCGTTCACCGCTGGTGGGGGCTTCAACCCCGGCCAACAGACGCATCAGGGTCGATTTTCCGGCGCCGTTCGAACCAACCAGCGCAATCCGCTCCCCCTGTTCGACAAGCAGATCGACCGCCTCCAGCACCTGCAAGGCACCATAGCTCTGACCGGCCTTCTTCAGTTCGAGCGCGATCCGGCCCCCTTTGGGCGGCGCCGGAAAACTGAAAGCGATTTTTTTGCGTTCAGGCGGCAGGCTGATCCGCTCAACCTTATCCAGCTGCTTGATGCGACTCTGGACCAAAGAGGCCTTGTTGGCCTGATAACGGAAGCGGCTGATAAAGGCCTCGGTGCGTTCAATCTCCTCATCCTGCTGACGCTTGGCCTCGCGCAACGCCTTGACCCGCTCATCGCGTGTTGTCAGATATTTCGTATAGTTTCCCGGGTACTCGGTCAGCTTGCCGTGCCAGATTTCGACGATCCGCCCCACGACCTGGTCGAGAAAAAAGCGGTCGTGAGAGACCAGAACCACGGCGTAGGGATAGTGACACAGATAATCTTCCAACCAGTCGCGGGCCGGCAGATCGAGGTGATTGGTCGGCTCGTCGAGCAACAACAGGGTCGGCCGCTGCAAGAGCAACTTGGCCAGCGCGATCCGCATCTGCCAGCCCCCCGAAAACTGCTCACAGGGCCGCTCGAAGTCGCTGGTCGCAAAGCCGAGCCCACCCAAGACCTTGCCAACCTCGGCCTCCATGCTGTAGCCACCCCGATTTTCAAACAGGGTCTGCAGTTCAGCATAACGATCCAGGTCGGCCGCCTCATGGCGGCCGGCGAGCTTGACCTCCAGCTGCGTCAATTCAGCCTGGATCGCCAGCAGCTCCTCTAAGGCACTATGCACCTCGGCGAAGAGAGTACGCCCCTTATGCTCGAGGCCATCCTGCGGCAGATAACCGAAGGTCGTCCCTTTGGCCGACTGGACTTGGCCGCCATCGGCTTCGACCTTGCCGGCGAGCAGCTTGAGCAGGGTCGACTTGCCGGCCCCATTCTCGCCACAGAGACCGATGCGGTCGGTCGGTCGGACATGCCAGTCGATGGCATCGAAGATGCGCCGGTCGGCAAAAAATTTATTCACTCCGCGTAATTGCAACATGGCGTGGGTTATAGCACAAAGGCAGGGGGAGAAAAAGGAATGAGATTCTCAATCCGAGAGGGATAATCTTGGATCAACGCAGGTTACGGATAGAAAACTTTACCGACCCGCTCGATGTGCTCGAGCAGATCGCTATTTTCAATCTGCAGCCAACGAATCCCGGCCCGATCCGCCAGCGTAATGATTACCAAAAAAAATCATCCGGGTCAGACTGAAGAGATGATGGCTTTATGAATTGCGGAAGGACAACCTCAAAATGACATCTTACGTCAGTCGCGCGGCGCAAAGAGAACTGGACGCTACTAGCGGGCGATAAAAAGGTCGCCTGGAAATATGACCCCATCATCGTGCAGCGGGAAATGGGTACTATGTCACCAGGATATCTTACAAGTAGGAACCTCATCAAGGCTACCTTTTTGAGCAATATTAGCCTGTTGCACAATTAACGAGTTTTTGAGCATCACTAAAGCATTTTTTTCTGCAAGGAGGGTCACAATATACTGATTTAAACTTACTCCCTCCGACTCTATTAGGGCAAAGGGGACGCTCCTGCTTTACTGCTTTAGCAAACGTTCCAGCCAGCGACTAATCTCTCCATCTGCCCGAACCAACCTCTCCCCTCTTTGGGCCGCGCGACTGACTGATGAGGAGCCCATCCTGAGAAATTGACCGATGGCTGTTCCTGAATGGTTGAACTTTCGTGCCGCACAGTAACAAAAAAGTGCGCGGGCCTGTGACGTCTGCCCTTCTCGGCCCCGGTGCTGAAGGCTGATTTCGGGAATTTTGAACTGGTTTGTAATCGCGGTTTGTAACTCTGTCAAATTGATCTGGGGGACTGCCTCGGGATCTAAGACACCCTGGTTGCGGAGTTCCGTCACAAAATCACCGCTGCCGAGGACGCGATCATCGTAATCCTGCACATCTGACGGGTCAGGCTGTAACGTCCGACTGCGACGCAAGCCACCACCGACCAATTCGGGCCGCTGCCCTTGCTCA
>JBDNGT010000362.1:0-2752 GCA_041689145.1 Geopsychrobacter sp.
ACCCTTTTTTATGGGGATCGCAATTTCAGCGTCGCTCTGTTTTCTCTCCCCCGTGGGACACCAGTCAAATGCGTTGGTCATGGGTCCTGGCGGCTATAAATTCATTGATTACACCCGGACAGGCGCGGGCCTTAACCTCGTAAGCTGGGCGCTTTCGACCTTGCTCATTCCACTATTTTTTCCGTTTTGAAAAAACAGGACGATTTTCGAGGAGCCCCTCCTGACGCAGACTTTAGACAAATTCTCCGCTACCGAGGATGCGCTCATCGAAATCTTGATGATCAGTTTTGAAACAGGTGCCCGCTACGATCATGACGGCGGTTAAAGGAGACGGCATGGCCCGTCAGCAGACGGCGCATGAAATGCGCCAAGCCGGAGCTTTGCGGGCGCAGCAGCAGATGTAGGTGTACTCAATGCCCATGTATAGCATTGAGTACCGGTTTCCTTCAGCAAACGACTGAAACGATCAACAAAGTTGCGCCGATCATCAACATCACGAAAAATGCTGCTACGATTAATCCCTCGCACGATGACATGATGCAGGAGGTCCGGGATATCAAGGCGAGGTTGTCTAGGCATGCAAGGGAGGATAGAAGAGAAAAAGCAATAAAGCAACAACGTTACGACTTCCTACGACTTCTCAATCTTGCCGAAGTGCTTGTCTTCTTCCACCCCTGAGATTGTGCTTCTTTGCTGAAATTGACTCCATGTGTAACGACATGTGCAGCAGTTTTCAGTCTGATTCAAAGGTTGATTGTTTACTGTTCGAGCAGCTTCCGAGATAAACTATGCAGCTCTGAGTTTGCCAGTGCAACCACTTTTTTCTTTACGGTTCGGGAGTAATATTCTTGCTCGGTCTTGGTCATAGGAAGACCCTCAAGCTTCCGTTTGAACAATTCCCTCTGTTTCGGTGAAAAAACCTGTGACAAGGCATACTCCAGTGAAAACTCTTCGAACTTGTCTTTCTGCCGTTTGCTTTTTTCGGCATTCTGCTCAAAATATAACGCAAACAGCCCCTTTAATCGTTCTGGATCGAGTTCTGTGTCATCCCATTCGAGGGGCCGATTATGAACAAGGTGATTCCTCCATACTTTGACTTGTGATTTGTCATCTACGGAAAGGTTCTTTTTAAACTTGTTCGACCATGGAAACGTCAGGTGATAGACCGCATAAAGCGATAGTGACAAAAGCATGAGCTGGTGGAAGCGCCTTTTTTGAACGTTGTCGGCCAGTTGTTTGTCGACCAGGTCTGCCGAAAACTGATAGCTGTCAGCGGCGTTAGCCAGCAGGACCGGAAAGCCTTCCCATAGGCGGGTGTCGTGGCTCTTTACCACCTCTGCCAGAGTTTCGTTGACGTCTAGTTCTTCACTTGGCTCGAACATCGGAAACCCGAGGTTTGATAAGCTTCTGAGAAGTTTCTTGTCAGTCATAAAGCCCCTTCTCACGTAACAATTCCAAGAATCGATCTATGTTCGGTTTCAAGCGAACTTCTGCTACATCGTAACGGATCATTTCATTGAAGTGGGCTACAAGCCGATCAATATCTATTAAGGACCTGTGTGCCGATGTCAGCATTAGGCAGTCTTCAAAATCAACCCGAGAACCACGCATCAATTTACTGGTGATCAGATCGTAATCATTCAGTACGCCGATATAAAGTCGCGAGAATTCCATTAATACTGTGTGCCCATCCTTTGCCAGCGGAGATTCAAGCAGGGCAGTTGTATGAATGCTATTTCCACGAAAGAGGTCAAATCGAAAAAGTTCTCCCTTTTTTTGCCAGCCGAAACCGGTTACCGATTCGTAGCCCAGCATTTGTAGCTGCTTCGTTAAATACGCATGTTCCGTTATGTTGGGAACCATGAAATCGACATCTTTTGTCGAAGGTTTCACGCCCTTTAAAGTCATAGCTGTGCCACCGCAGGCAATCAAATGAACCTTGCGTCTGAGGTAGCGATTCCATTCTCCCAAGATGCCGAGGAGTTGATCTTTGTTTAATCTATATTCCATTTGTATCTTTCAGTACATTAAATTGTATTAAAACCTACACAATATTGTACGAATATATACAAATTAACCTTGGTTGTCAACGCGGCTTATGTTGCGCATATGTCTGTCTGGTTGAAATGCCATAGACACGCCTAACTCAGAAGCGAAGAGATTTAGGTTCAGGTTTGATTTTTAGCCATTACCAGCTTCTTCTTCACTTCCACCCTACGCCGCTGCAAGGAAATATCAGTATCCGCCTTTCTTGCCAGAAGGCAGACAGCATGACCGAGATAATGGTCAAACCTGACCGGGCCTGAGATTGCTCCTCGCTCGATTCCTAAGCCGAGAACTCTCCAGTCTCAGTCAGGCAGCATTTCGACTAGAGCGACATTCTGTGCCGGATGATAGGTTAAGCTGTAAGTTGGAGCTGGCTGTTGAGGCGTTGAAAATACCTATTTGTCAGGCCACTAAAATTGCACCATTTTTTAATGTTGGACACAAAAGAGATACAGATGCCCTGAGGGGACAGGTAAACAAGTTTGCAATTATGCAAGCCTATTGCCATTTCTAAATTGGGGGATGGTAGCAGGTTTTTTTTGCGTTATTCCAGCAAGTCAACAACGTCCCCTACGACTATATGAAGCCTTGCTCAATGCCCTTAAAGAACATAAATGGAAAATCACCAGTGCTGCCGACACGCTAGGTATCAGCCGAGCCACCATTTACAGAAAAATGGAAAAATTCGCCATCATATGTCCCAACT
>JBDNGT010000363.1:0-5150 GCA_041689145.1 Geopsychrobacter sp.
CGCATTGCAGGCGCTTCTTTCCCTCTTCGCCACTTAGTTCGGCGATCGCCGGCAGACCACCGCAGATCGGGCAGTAACCGTGGTCCCAGCTTTGAATTTCACTCGCCAGCCCCTCTTCGCGGCAGTGTTCAAGCGCTGCACCAAGGGTGGTGGTCAGGCAGTATTCGAGCAGGGCCGGTTGAACCTGAACCGCCTCGGCGGCGGCACTTAAGGGTTCGCGATTGCGTTCGAAGGTGGCGCGTAACAGCAGCGGAAGATCAAGCCGGTCGGCCTGCAGCGCCGCCTGAAGAGCAGCCAATTCGTCCTGCCCCTGCTGACCATGGGTGCGCAGAACCTTGAGCAGTTCGCTGAAAAAAGTCTGCGCCGGGTTGGTGTCGATCTGCAGCATCTCGCCACTCAACAGCGGGAACCCCTGCTCTTGGCGCGGTCTAGCTGCCTTGAGGTCAACCGCGACACTTAAAAAGGGTTCGGCAGTGGCGAAGAGTTGATAGAGCTCGGTATAAAAACGGCAGACCGCGCTTAGCGACGGTTTGGTCGCGGCCAGTTGTTCAAGTCGTTCCAGGCGTTTCTGCAACATTGGCCTCTCCTTCGAATCAGCTAAAGATTATAAATACAATACCAGTGTGCATTCACATTCGGTGGCGTTTCAGTCCCCCGGAAGATGCGGCCGATGGACCTGCGGAACTGTACCGGAAAGACTTTCGAGAAAGGCGACCAGGTCCGCTTGTTCTTCCGGAGTAAAATTGCGGACCTTAAGCAGCTTACTCTTTTGCGCATCATCTCCCCCACCGTGGCTGAAAAAGGCCACCACCTCAGCCAAGGTTTTGAAGCTGCCGTTATGCATGTAGGGTCCGGTCTGCGCAACCTGATGCAACGGCGGGGTGCGAAAGGCCCCCATCTCCGCCGGTTGCTTGCTCATCAGATAACGCCCCGGATCGCGCTGCAGCATCGGTAGCCCTTGACGCTCAAGCATATAGCGCCGGGTGGCACGGCGTTGCGGATCATCCTGCAGGGTTTTTGTCTCGACAACGCCAAGATTGTAAAACTTTTGATCAGTCAACAGCGGACCACTGTGGCATTGGCTGCAACCGCCACGCGGGCCGAAAAAGAGCTTCAGCCCCCTGCCCGCTTGTGTAGTCAGCGCTTGTTCTTCGCCAGCCAGAAAGCACTCGAAAGGGCTATCGGTCACGCTGAGGGTTTGCTCAAAGGCAGCCAGAGCCGCCAGGATTAAATCAGGGCTGACGTCAGCAGCGTAGGCGCGTTGAAAGGCCTTCTGGTATTCTGGAATTTCCGCCAGTTTGGCAGCAAGATAGGGCAGTTTACTGTTCATCTCAACCGGTGATTCGAGCGGTCCAACGGCTTGCGCACTTAGGCTGTCTGCACGCCCATCCCAGAAAAAAAGGTCGAGGTAAGCTGCATTCAGCAGGCTCGGTGTGTTCCGCCAGTGTTTGTTGGTCGGATAGGCGGGCGAAAGTTCGCCGCCGTCGGCAAAGGCCTGATCCGGGATATGACAGACCGCACAGCTCATGGTGCCATCTCCGGAAAGGCGTCGATCAAAAAAGAGCATCCGACCGAGGTCGATTTTGGCCTGACTCTGGCGTTCGAGTGTGATCAGCAGCGCCGGCAAGTCAAGGGTTGGTTGGGACGGCTGGGCCCGGAGTGACGTTCCACTGAGCAGCAGTCCGAACAAACTGAGCAGTCCAACCCATTTGAGTTGCTGAAACTTCAGCCAGCTTCGCTGGTATGTACATATCTCCTGCCTCATCACTTTGGTACCTCAGCCAGGGCCTGATCAATCAACTGACGGAACATTTCGATCGGTCGCTCGCCGACCAGCAGCCGACCGTTGATAACAAAAGTCGGGGTCTGGAATAAATCGAGCTTGCGCGCCAGGGCAAAATCGGCCTCGACGCGCGGCAGATAGGTTTTGTTATCGAGATCGAGTTGAAAGCGCGCAAGGTCTAGACCCAGCTCTCTTGCATAGTCGAGCAGGCTGTTCCGGTCGAGTTGTTTGCGCTCGAGCATCAGGTCGTGCATCTCCCAGAACTTGCCTTGCGCCCGTGCCGCTTCAGAAGCCTGGGCGGCCAGCGAGGAATAATCCCGGTAGCGGTAGGGATAATGCTTGATCACCAGTTTAAGCTTGCCTCTGTATTTTTGCATTAGCTGCTGTACGATCGGACCGACCGCCTGACAGTGAGGTCACTGAAAGTCGATGAACTCTACCATCACCACCGGAGCGTCAGGCGCACCCCGTGTCGGGGCATCCCCCAGCGGCACCTCGACCAACCCCTTAGCAAGCACTGGCTGGCTGAAGCCAAGAAGCATAAACAGAAAGAGTAGAGATTTTACCAAACGCAGCTCCTCTTTGCCGCTCAGCAAATTTTGCAGCTTGCATTGCGGCGCTTGAGAACATCCTGCTATGCAAGACACTTACCCCTTCGCGAGTTTCCGGTACCACTTGCTCGCGTGCTTTTTCGCCCACGCCTTGCTGACCTGCCCCCATAGCATCCCTTCGAGGGTCCCCGGGTTACCGACGGTCGCGAGGTAGATATGCACCACCATACCGATCATGAAGAGAGTAAAGAAGAGCCCGTGCAGCATCAGCGAAAACTGGGTCAACTCGCGGCTGTAGGCGGTCGGATCCCAGATGATCAGGCCGGTTGCGCCCATCACCAGGGTTGCCACCCCGGAGAAGATCCCGAACAGCTTCTGTCCGGTGTTGAATTTCCCTTGCGGAATCTCCTGGCGTTTGCGCGACAGATAACCGCCCAATTTGGCGATCCAGCGTCGGTCATCGGCATCGAAGCGACAGGTCTCGGCAGCGTGGCGCAAAAAGAGCAACAGCGAGAAGACAAAAAAAACGATCCCGGCCCATTTGTGGACCATGATCCCCTGCTGAGGGCTGCCGAACAGACTGAAGTAGCCAAAGAAGGTATGGGCAAAAAGACCAACGCCCGAGAGCAGCAACAGGAAAAATGCGATGGCGACCACCCAGTGTAAAACGCGGTCGGTGGTATTAAAACGATCGACGTAGTTGCCCATGATCACTCTCCTCCCTTGCTTTGCTCATCATCCGCGTCTTCGATCTGTTGTGGGCCGACGGTGACATAGTGCAGGGCCGCAACGCCGATAGCGCCCCAGAACCCCAAAATTCCGAGCGGTTTGACGACATCCTTCCAGAAAAAGATCGAGGCCGGAATCGCCGGGTTTTTCGGCAACTGGTAGGTGCCCGGTTCGTCGTCGAGGACATTAAGCACGCCGAGACCACCGAGATCGTTCTCGCCATAGAGCTTTTTCCCGGCGGCTTTGGCCGCGGCGATCAGTTGATCACGATCCCCAAATTGCAGGGTCTTGGTCGGACAGGCTTTGACACAGGCGGGAGACATGCCATTTTGCACCCGGTCGATACAGGCGTGGCATTTGGTGACTTTCTGTTTGTCGTCATAGCGCGGAACATCGAAGGGGCAGCCGTTGACGCAGTAATGACACTCGATGCACTTCTCCTGATCGTAGGCAACCAGCCCTTCCTTGGTGTGATAAAGAGCGCCGGCCGAGGGGCAGACCTTGACGCAGCCGGCATCGGCGCAGTGCATACAGCGTCGGTTGATAAACAACCAGCGCAGGTCCTCTCCCTGCTCCTGCTCAATGAAATGGATTTGGTTATAGAGTTGCGGGGTCAGATCCGGCGGATTCTCATAGCTTCCGCGATTGACCGTGGCTTCAGCATCAAGTTTGTTCCACTGTTTGCAAGCAACCTGGCAGCTTCGGCAGGCGGTGCAGCGCGTCGTATCGATCAGAAATGCTTTTCGTTTCATAGCGTCCTCACCCCCTCATCTTTTCGACGTTAACCTGAAACGCCTTGGTTTCTGGAATCATGGTGTTGGCGTCACCGGCGGTCGGGGTCAGAAGATTGGCGCTGTCGCCGACGTTCGGCGTAGTCCAGCCGTAGCACCAGGGCAAACCGACCTGATGGATGGTCGTGCCTTGAACCTTGAAGGGGCGGAATCGTTTGGTCACCACCGCCACAGCTTCAACGCTGCCACGGCCTGAGCTGACCTTGACCACTTCACCCTGAGCGATGTTCCGGTCTTTGGCCAATTCGGGGCTCATTTCAACGAAGAGATGTGGTTGCATCTCAAGCAACCAGGGAGTGTTGCGGGACATCACTCCGGTTTGCCAGTGCTCCGTCACGCGATAGGTGGTGGCGACAAACGGGTAGCGCTGGTCGCTGGAATAGTAGACGTCCTCGGGCAGTTTCTCTTCCCCCTCGTAAAAAAGCTTCATCGCTGGGTTGTTCTTGGTCCCGGAGAGCGGGTTCTTCTCGATCGGGCTCTCCAGCGGTTCGTAGTGCTCGGGGAAGGGGCCTTCCTTCATCCCGGCGGCAAAGATCGAAGCGACGCCGTCGGGAAGCATGATAAATGATTTTTTTGTCCCGGCCTGCGACAGCGGTTTCCAGCCACCGTCGGGGACATCTCCTTTCCATTTGGTTCCGTCCCACCAGATGACCGGCTGCTCCTTATCCCATGGAACACCGTCAGCATTTACCGATGCCCGGTTGTAGAGGATGCGTCGGTTGACCGGCCAGCACCAGGACCACTCAGGGTAGAGGCCGATGCCACTTGGATCGCTGTGACTACGCCGCGCCATGTTGTTACCGGAGCCATTGTAGCTGTTGCAATAGAGCCAGTTGCCCGACGAGGTTGAGCCGTCATCTTGCAAAAAGGCGAAGGAGGGAACCAGATCCCCCTTTTTGTAGAGCTTGCCTTTGATCTCCTTGTCGACCAGGAAGTAGCCGTTGATCTCCTTGGCTACCGCATGGATATCCATCTTGCGGACCTTGCCATCCAGCAGTTTGAAACCGTAATCCCAGGAGAGCTTCAGAATCGGATCGGGGAAGGCTCCACCTTGCGCGGCATAGCGCTGGCGCACCCGGTTCTGCAGTTCGTTCATCAGCTCTGAGTCATGCATGCAGCTGCCGAGCGGTTCAACCGCCTTGTAGCGCCACTGGGCCCAGCGCCCCGAGTTGGTAACGCTTCCCTCTTTCTCAAAGGAGGCGGCAACCGGGAAAAAGAAGACCTCGGTATCGATCTTCGCCGGATCCATATTCGGACCCTTCCAGAACGAGGCGGTTTCGTTGTCGAACAGGTTGA
>JBDNGT010000364.1:0-5150 GCA_041689145.1 Geopsychrobacter sp.
CATGGAGTTGTTGCAGAAAATGGAGATGTTAAAGGATTTGGACTTAATGACCATAGCGGAGGCAAAAAAATGAAAATAATCATCACGATCGCCTTCCTCGGCTTACTGCTTCTGCCGGTCAATGCGTTGCCCGCTGACCCTAGCGGACAGGGACCAGCCGTCTCAACTCCACTGGGAAAATCACCCGATACGCAGGCGGTGCAACGCTGGCAACAGCTTTCACCTGAACAACAACAGGCCTTGCATGAGCGCTACCAGCAGTATCAGCAGCTACCTGCAGAACAAAAACAGCGTTTACGCCAGAACTTACAACGCTTTAAAAATATGGACGCCCAGCAACAGCAACGGATTCAAGAGCGCTTTCAGCACTGGCAAGCCTTGCCTCCTGAACGACGCGAACAATTACGCCAAACCTATCAGGACTTCAGTAAGTTGACGCCCGCACAACAGCAGCAACTGCGTCAGGAATTGGAGCAGTTGAAAAATCTGCCGGGAACAGAGCGCGCTGAGCGGACCCGGCAATTGCAGCATAATTACATGGGTGGCCAGCACAATATGGGTCCGTCCGGCGGCATGCCGCGGATGCCGATGCGGCGCATGGGTCATTAGGAGACCGCCCGCAGGTCAATATCTATAGATTTATGCGCCTCGGTTTCGTCCGAGGCGCTTTTTTTTTACGAATCCATGCAACAAAGACTGATGCTCGGTAATTTTTCCTCTGATGATTTTTTTTTGTAAACTAAATGACTTGTCATATACTACAGAGGCCGTTACGGGCGATAACGTGATTGCTTCTCAGTTTAGTCAAAAAGGAACAGATAATGATGAAATCAGGGGAAAATATGAAGATCTGCGGGCTACTGTCAGGGTTGCTTCTCTTCCTGTCAACCAGCGCGCTATGTGCACCAAATCCTCCGCTCTCCGTGAGTCTCGGATTCGATTTTGCCAGCGGAAACTATGGGACTTCGCAGACTATCGACAGTTACAGCATCCCCTTGATCATCGGCTACAACCCCGGTGTACGACTCGATTTTTCCTTGGAGATCCCTTATCTCTATCAGAGCGGTGGTTCAACCGTTTCACTGGGGGGAATGCGCTTTCCGATGCAGACCTCCGGCAGCAGCCCGGGGGGTACTTCTGGAGGCGGGATGGGAGGGATGGGAGACATGGGCGAAGGGAGCACAACAACCAGCGGGACCAACTCGCAAACGGGTCTCGGAGATATCACTCTGACGGCGGGATATACGCTGTTTCCTGAATCCGCTACCGCCCCAATGCTGCGCCCGATTGTTTATCTCAAAGCCCCGACGGCCGACAAAGACAAAGGTCTTGGAACCGGCGCCTTCGATTTTGGTGGTGGGCTCAGTGTCGGTAAGGTCTTCGGGGACTGGTCGGCTTACGCGGAAACACTCTATGTCGCACCCGGTTCTACCTCTGCATACAAACCAGATAATTACTGGACCTATCAGGGCGCTGTCAGCTACCAGTTAACCCGAAAGCTTTATGCCGGGCTTGCAATTTCCGGAGCAACGGCAGCCTTTGCCGGCAATTCTGCCGCCCTTGAGGTTCAGCTTAGATCCGGCTACCGCCTGTCGGAACGCGGCAGCGTCGGGGCTTATCTGGGGCAGGGTTTAAGTGACAGCAGCCCCGACTACACAGCCGGGTTTTACGGGTCAATCAGTTTTTAAACCCATAAACGAAGTCCCAAAAGTGATGCTTCCGTGCCGCCCAAGGCGGTCCGCAGTGAAATAGCATGCGACTAAGAGGCCTCGCCGAGAAACCTGTTCCCCGTCCATGAAAGAGAGGGTGGTATGACTGAGTTCCGTTTTATGCGCCGGTCCAGCCTGTGCGCGTTGTTGCTGGTGATCGCAGCTGCCGGCTCAGCATTGGCTCATGGCCAGGAGAAGCATGCAGAAAAGACTAAGATGGATCAGCACATGCGGGCGATGATGGCTGTCAAGGATCAGGTGCCGGAGGATTACCGGGTCATGGAGCGAACCCCGATTATTCCGGATGCGGAGTCCTTAGCACGGGGTGTGAAATTGTTCGTGCAGAACTGTGCTGTCTGTCACGGCGAAAATGGGGATGGCAAAGGGCCGGCAGCGGCAGCCCTGCAGACTCCCCCGACTAATTTTCTCGATGTGCAGCACAGCGGTATCTACAATCCCGGCGAAAAGTTCTGGATCATAGGCCATGGCTCCGGCAAAAGCGGTATGCCAGCCTTTACCCAAATCGACAGTGCGGGCCGTTGGCATCTTGTCAATTACATCCTGTCACTGCAGCAGGATGAACTGGAAGATCTGTTTGCGCCGCAAAGGCGACACCTCGAATAAAGCGCTTGAAAAAATGGCCCTTCCCAGCAGGCAGGAAGGGCCCATTTCAGGAGGCCTCTCGAACGATCTTGCCGTGAAGACGTCAAGGTCGTTTTTGAGGGGGTCTGCGTCAGGAGAGCAGGCAGTGATCGAACAGCCCGCATTCCAGACTTGTCGATCGGCAGAGCACAGCGGCAATGACAAAAATGCCAACCAGGGTCGCCGTCAACACAGGGCAGGGGAAGATCATCTTCGTCAGCAGGTTCGCCGGGCATTGGCGTGGCTTTTGTGATTCTAATTTGCGCGGATCCTTGGCCCCTGATCGGTAGTATTTTTCAAACTCAACCGACTCCGCACAGTGTGGGCAAAAAGGTGAAAGTGCTTCGGTAGAGGTACCGCATCCGAGGCAGCCTTGCATCTCACTCATCAATATATGGTCTCCATTCTTGTTAAGGGCGGGTAGGCAAGGCGGTGATCGGACTGTGAACGACCTGAACCTGGTTGAACTTTCCGGGAAAGACCTTTCTACGTAAGCACCCTCCCTACTGAAACGACATTACAGTTATCATGCCAAGGGGGGGCTCACCGGGTTGAGTCCTAACTTGCTGATCCTGAAAGATTAATTCTGTGGATGGCGGCGGGTCTTTTGCTGTTTATAGAAAAAAAAGTAGAAACAGGAGAATATTCCACAGTAAAGCGTGGATTATTCTTTATTGGCAGATGCTGTCAGTTTCCGTTTTGCTGCATTAGAAGACAGTAAATTTGGAGGTTCTGAGTGGCACAGACCCTGAAGTCTCCACTTCAGCCCGCCTCCTATGAGACCATCTCATCAACAGTCTTTTCGCACCTCCGCGATGATGGCTAAGCCAGCGGATATTTTGCTTTCTTGCGAAAGCATCAGCGATGATTATCAATGGATAGGCTCAAGCTGTTTTTCAATTTCATTTTGTTTCTGAGTCGATAACTGTGAGGTTTCAAGATCGTTCAAAATCCCCTGTTTGGCCTGTTGCGCGTCACGGATCAGTGCCAGTCCTTTTTCCTTGCGGGGGGCCCTGAGGCCATAATGCCAGCGTCTTTTGGAAAGGTTGAGCAATTCGGCACCCTCTTCATATTTTCTGACTGCGTCTGCGGCCTGTTGTTCTAATTGGCCAAATTTTCGGGCAAGCGAATCTTCTTTGATCATCTGTTTGAACAGGCTTTTTTTTGGCTTTAGGGCGGGCGCGGTTTCAGTTGCAGATGTTGCATTGTCGAGAAATTTCTGTTGTTCAAATTGCCAGATATCTCCCTCGCAACTCGCCGGCAAGCGCAGTGGGCTGTCAGCAAAATATTTAGTCCCTTTGCTGTCGCGACAAGTATAACTAAGGCCCCATACAGAGGTTGAAAGGCATAAGACCCCGGTAAGGAGTAGCAGTAAAGATTTCATTCGACCTCCAGTGGAAGCAACCGTCTCTATTGACTGTGCTGTTAATTCTAGCTGCACTCTTAAAATTAGCAAACCGTAGAACTGTAGCCAGTCTTTTCGTGGTGCTGAAGGGCACCTTGCGTAGATCTGACAGCAAAAATGGGGCCAATTTGGTGTGATAGTGCTGCTTTGAAGTAGATTTATCAACAATGCCTCTGTAATATCCCGAGCAGAGCTTTCAAAGTCCGGCAGCCTGTTGCCGGGCCATTTAGTGTATTTCGCTGTCCCCCACTTCTTTTTTCGGATGGGGCCGATTCGCGATTGAATTTGCTGGAAGGTGAACCAGATGAACATGCACTCTGCACTGCTTAAGAGCTATACAGAAGATTCCGAATCGGTCTACAACAGCTGGTTTATTCAGAGTGAATCACGGCTGAAAGCCTTTCGCGCCATTCGGCGGGGCACTAAGGACGTTGTCGCTGCGATCAAAAATGACACTTTCGGCAATGATTTCAAGGGCTCACCGCTGGAGTTCGTGCTGAACTGCATCACCGAGCAGAAACAGGTGTTCACCGGCGCGGCCCATGCCTTTTACTGGAAGCCGTAACTGCGGATTCCGGACATCTACGAAAATCGCGCCAATCAACAGGCCTATCTGGCCATGCGCGAAGCTCTCATCGACTGGAACCGCCAACTCGCCCCCGCCCTGTCCAAAGACCTGGGTGCGGCAGCCGGGCTGCTCTACGAGATCGGCTGCGAGCGATTGTTGCTGACCGGAAACGGCCCCGCATTAGGCGCGGCGATCAAATGATGAAACTTAACGATCCTCTCCCTTGAGCTCGACTCGCTAAATCTGACCTGCCCCTTCAATCTTGATATTGCTTTTCATTTTCCGCTTGACAGCGTCGTTCGACTTATCTTAGTTTCTGAAATCAATTTTCATTTCCATGTCAATAGTGGCTGGAAACGATGGCCGTACGACCAGGCAAAAGAATTTAAACAAAAAAAAAGAAGAGGAACAACTGCTATGAAACATTTTATGCCCCTGTCTTTACTTGTCGTTCTATTGCTGACGGCCCTGCCGTCAAGCGGTTTTGCCGCCAGCGTTGAAGAACTGGAGCGACGTCTCGACCTGGTGACCGAAGAGTTGCAGAAACTCAAGAACGAATCGGCCGTCGCGGCTCCGGAATATTCCTCAAGTTTCGGTCTCGGCCCGGCCGCATCCAAGGTTTACAAACTCAACAAGGGGCTTTCGATCGGCGGCTACGGCGAAGGCCAGTTCAAAAAATTCGTCAGCGACAAGGGGGACAAGACCGACCAGGCCGACATGCTGCGCGGCATCCTCTACGTCGGCTACAAGTTCAGCGACAGCATTATCTTCAACAGTGAAATCGAGTACGAGCACACCAATGAAGTCTCCCTGGAGATGGCCAGCC
>JBDNGT010000365.1:0-2392 GCA_041689145.1 Geopsychrobacter sp.
GAAGAAGACCAGGTCCCCTCTTTTCAGTTGAGACTTTCCGACCTTACGCCCCTTTGTGTATTGAGCCCGTGAATTACGCGGCAGATTGAGCCCGTTGATCCGATAACAGACCATGGTCAGGCCACTGCAGTCGAACCCCTTGCCGGTCTCTCCGCCCCAGAGATAAGGCACACCGATAAAATGACGTGCGGCATCGACCAACTCTTGACGCAAATCACCGCGTCCGCTACGCCGAATCTCGACGGCGGAATAACTTTCGGGGATAACGATAAAAAATTGTCCGATCGTGCCTTGCCGCTGCAGAGCCTCGGCCTGAGCGCGTGCGGCGCTGTAATCTGGATGGTTTCCAAACCGGACCTTGAACAGGCCGGCCGGGTCGCGAAAGTAATAGGCATCAAGCCCCTGCCCATCGAGCAAACCTTCAAGACGCGCGGCATTCTCCACCTGCGCAAAAGCACCGATCTGGATGCTGTAACCCATTTTTTCGAGATCGGGCGAACCTGCGGGCTGTCCAGTTGAGCTTGCGGGGGCTTCGTCGATCAGACCCGCGATCGGATCGCGGGTGACAGGTGCCATGGCGTCGAACGCCGTGGAGAACTGAGAGGCGGGATATGCCGGCAAATTACCACAGGCATTCAGCGTCAGAAGCAGCAGGAAAAAAATAAAACGCCAGATATTGATGCTGCAGATAACCGATTCAGCCATCAAATCTCAACCATCCATAGAAAAAACCAACAACGGGGATCAAGCCGCGATCAACCTGCAGCATCCTAACCCCGCATGCCGGCCAACACCAACGCCTGAGATTGCCCAAGAATGTATCAGCAACTGATCTTTTTGTCAGGCGGTTGAACTGGCCCGGGGTGAAAAACCGCCTCTATAATCAGGGACGTTTAGATGCCGGTTAAATGCGGGGTGACGGCTGCGGCCGAGACCAACCGCACCACCACCGACACCTTCCAACAGAAGGCTGATAAAGAGGGTGCAGCCCACTGCACAAACATGCAGTCTCTGCTATGCTGTCAGTAAAAGGAGGACGACATGGCAACCAGTACGCGTTTCCCTCTTCAGGTCTTTTACGATGGCGGCTGTGCAATCTGCAGCCGCGAGATGCAGGCATACCAACAGCGTGAGTCTGCCGGACGCTTACTCTTTTTGGACATCAGCGCCCCTGAGTTCAGCGCTGCAGAACATGGCCGTAGCTTCGATGAGTTCATGAAAGAGCTGCATGTCCGCGATGCCAGAGGGAAGTTTCACACCGGGATCTCGGCCTTTTCAAGAATCTGGAGCGCCTTCCCTGATTCCCCGCTCTACAGCCTGCTCGGACGCACCATCAACCTCCCGCTTATCCGCCAGGGGGCCGATCTCGGCTACGCAACCTTCGCCCGCTTCCGCCACCTACTGCCCAAAAACCGCTGCCATGACGGCAGTTGCCGATTGCACTGAAAAGATCTGTGATGATGACTGTGGATATGCCCCGACCAACACCTCAACCCCCTGGCGCAACCCCGATTCCGGCAATGCCGGCCAGATTACGCCGATCGAAACCTATCAGGCCAAAAGCGGTAAATACTGCCGCGAATATCGTCAGACCGTATGGGTGGGCGGAAAAGAGCAGCAAGCCTACGGTACGGCCTGCCGCCAGCCGGATGGCTCATGGAAGATCATCCGTTAGGAGTCTGTCGGACTATCCATGAGTCGGCTGATGCGACCCCTTAAGGGCGGGCTCGACAGGGCGCGGCCCCTTTTTTTGGGGGGGGATCAACCTTTCAATAAGCGCGTCCGCTCGCGCCGCTCAGCAAAATCGAATTCGTGGCTCACGCGCCAGACCAGCTTCATCCGCTGCCATGAAATACGCAACCGACTTAAGATGACAACCGCCCCGGCCACCGCAAAGAGGATCCCCAGGATCTCCTTGTAGTGAAATCGGTATTCACGCCGCAGAAACCCATCCCCCGCCTCGAGTACAAATCCACAAATCAGCGCATAACAGCCCAGTCGCAGCGCGAGTTTAATGATCAGTCCGGGCCGGATCAGACCGGTGGCGTTTTTATTGGCCAGTTTCTTCCAGCGGCGTGCGAAAATGCCATGCAGACAGAAGAGCAGTCCGAGCAGGCTGTCAGTGCCGCGCAACAACAGGTAGCCGGCCAGGCCGCCCCAGCAGATTGCCAGCAGGATATGCGTAAGAGTCATCAAGAGTTTCCATGTCAGGGTGAATGTCGACCTAAAATAACCGGCAGAAGGTTTTAGGTCCAGCTTTTCCCATAAACCCCTTGCCGCTGGCTCACCCCTCATGCTAACAGAGCAGGACTTTTTCAGCGAACCTTGGAGCGTCTATCCATGATCCACCTGACCAACATAAAAAAACAGCACGGCTCACACATCCTGTTCA
>JBDNGT010000366.1:0-3355 GCA_041689145.1 Geopsychrobacter sp.
ATTTTTCTCGGCAACTGGATGCCTTCGATGGAGAGTATCGCCGGTACGTTTTTCGAAAAGGGCACGGTTATCCAGCACGTGGTCAATATGCCCGGCGCAAAATACACCCTGGCAGCCCCGGCTTATGTCGTCGATGCCGGGCTGAAAGACTTTGCGGATATCGCCAGATATGCCGACCAGCTTGACCATAAAATTTATGGGATCGAGCCCGGCAACGATGGCAATCAGATCATCCAGGGGATGATCGATAACAATATGTTTGGTCTTGGCGATTTCAAGCTGGTCGCCACCAATGAGCCGATCATGCTCTCCGAGGTCAAGAGCTTCGTTCAGAATAAAAAAATGGTTGTGTTTCTCGGCTGGTCACCGCACTACATGAATCAGATTATCGATATGAAATATCTGACCGGCAGCACGGCGCAAACCTTCGGTGAAAACGACGGGACCGCGACGGTGCATACCAATATTCGCAAGGGATTCGCCGAGGAACAGCCCAATGTGGCCAAGTTTCTCAAAAATTTCACCTTCCCTATTTCGATGATGAACGAAATCGCCCAGATGCTGAACGACAACAAAAAGCTCAAGCATGGCGAGGCAGGGATGATCTGGCTCAAGCAACATCCAGAAATCTACCGCGGTTGGCTTAAAGGGGTCACAACCGTCGATGGCCAGGCAGCACTGCCAGTCTTTGAGGCCTACCTCAAACGGACTTGAACCGGACAACAAAGGGTGGCTTCAGCTAGCGACTAAGCTGAAGACCTACCAACGACGGTCAGAGCGGTAATCATATATAACCTCATAGAGAGGTCGATCAGTAAGAGGAGATATTTCATGCACAAAGGTAAAATAGGACAATTTTTCATTTTTGGTTTTCTGACGTTTTGTTTGGTATTGACTCCAGCAATAGTAAAAGCGGAATTTTCTCTGCTTGATAAGGGCGGCTTCAAGGCTGGTCTTTCGCTGGAGATGGCTGCGGGTGTGTTTTCCATCCAGAACGCCAATTTTGACAACGTAAATTATTCTGACACGGATGAGGATAGGGGCTACTTTGACGGGTTCATCGAGCCGATTCTGAATCTCACCTACGACACGTCCGGGGCTGGTAGCTTTTACAGTGGACTCAGCTACGCCGCTACCGGCAGCTACGGCAACGACGGGCAGTGGGACATGTGGCAGGGCAACACTGAGGAGATCAAATCGGAGCAGGCGTATCTCGGCTGGAAATCGGGCAGCCTCTTCGGCAGCGAAGACCTCCTCGATATCTCCTTCGGCGAGCAGGCATTCACCATCGGCGACGGTTTCCTCGTCTACGACGGCGAGTTTGACGGCCAGTACGGTGCCTTCTGGACCGCACCGCACAACTCCTTCGACAACACCGCCGTCGTCCGCGTCAACGCCAGTCCGGTCCGTGCCGACTTCTTCTGGCTCCAATCCGATAACGACTATGCTGACACCGAACTCTACGGCGTCAATGTCGAACACATCAACGAGACCCTCGGCACCATCGGCGCAACCTACATGAAGGTCACCGACTCCAACGACGGCGGCTGGCTCTATGATAACCGCAAAGGCATGGATATCTACAGCATCCGCGGCCAGGGCACTCCCTTCGCTGGTATGGGTCTGGAGAATCTCTTCCTCTCCGCCGAATACGCGAATGAATCTGGTGGTGACCGGGCCGAAAAAGATGCCCAGGCCTGGTACGCTGAAGCCGGCTACACCCTGGCAGCTCTTCCCTGGGCCCCGACCCTCACCTACAAGTACGCCTTCTTCAGTGGCGATGACGCCGCCACCGCAGATGACGAAAACTGGGATCCGATGTTCTACGGTGCCAGCCGTGGCTGGGGTAACCATTACATGGGCGAGATCGTCGGCGAGTACCAGCTATTCAACTCTAACCAGAAAACCCAAATGGTTAAGCTGAACTTGCAGCCGACCGAGAGCCTTTCCGTCGGGGGGATATACTACGATTTCAATCTGGACGAAGAGGCCGGATTCGGAGACAAGTTCGCGACAGAGGTTAACCTCTACGCTGACTACGCCGTCAATGATAACCTCTGGCTTACCGCTGTCTTCGCCCTCGCAACGCCCAACGACGCTTGGAGTGCAGGGGGCAATCTGGAAGACACCAAGCTCTTTGAAATTGCAGCATTCTTGTACTTCTAAATATTTCTTGAACGTCTGTAAGCATGCCCTGAGCACTTTGTGCTGCGGGACTGTTCAAAGGCACCACGCAGGGACTCTTTTGAATTTTTAAAGTCTTGGTGTCGCCGCAAAGTGTTTAGAGTTATTTCAACTTGAATGGACGGGGTAGGTCGTTTGACCTGCCCCGGTTACGTTTAACCAGTTTCTAGGAATTAAGACGATGTCTCCCTAATTCCTAGAAAAACATCAAGCTTAAAGACCCCAATCTTCATCTTTTGGGTAGAAAAAGATTGAAAAGGAAATAAACATGGCGTGGTTTTATTTGATAATAGCTGGTTTTTTTGAGTGCGGTTGGGCAATCGGGGTCAAATATACAGAAGGCTTTACTAAGCCGATTCCTTCCATATTAACTGTTTTTGCAATGGCCATTAGTGTTTGGCTAATGTCTATCGCCATGAAATCAATCCCATTGGGCACGGCATATGCTGTATGGACAGGAATTGGGGCTGTCGGGGTTGCCATTTTAGGTATGGTTCTGTTTGATGAATCACGGGACATAATGAGGGTAATTTGCTTACTCTTAATCGTGTCTGGAATCGTTGGACTTAAATTGGTTTCTTCATCGCAAGGCACCTGACTACAGCGTAGGTCGTGATTAGGATCTGTTTTTCTTCTGCCGCTCACCGTGCGACACCACTATTGTCCCATTCTTCTTTACGTTACTTCTTGTTCCTACCAAGTCTCGCCATATCCCGATGCAGCTCAAGGCGTAGCTTTTGCGCGATGGGGCCGACCTGGCCCTGATTGATGGTGAAATCATCGATCTTGACCACCGGCATGACCTCGAGGGTGGTCGAAGTGATAAACACTTCGTCGGCAAACTTGAGATCCTAGATCGGGTCAGGCTTGCAAAGTTGCAAACTCCACCCAAAACCTCCCCATCAGCTAATCCGTTGGACGGACTTGAGGCTTGCGTATCAAAGTGTATAGTCACTGGGGATTTTGACGGAATGGTGGAGGAGTGAATAACGGCGGTACGCCACTCGCTAAAAGGGTGGCGGCATTGCTATCATAATGGGGAAGTTTTGCTCAGATTTGACCCGGTTTCTTTCAATCTAGAGAAACCTGCGCCCAACCTAGCCCATGTTTAACACTCATAAATATTTCTTCAATTAAAACGGGATGTTACCGCTCAAAAAAACCGCGTGTG
>JBDNGT010000367.1:0-4217 GCA_041689145.1 Geopsychrobacter sp.
GCATAATCAAAAGGCGAAGCCAGGACCATCGATTGCAGGCGGCTGGCTTCGGCCAGATTCAGCCCGGCGCGGTCGCAGAAATAATCAAAACGACCGGCAACACTTAAGGTCGCGCTGGTCATGACCACGGTGCGAAACCGCCCATAGAGCGCTTCGTTAAGCGCTTTGCCGATCTCGAGCGGCGCACTGCACAGGCGCGTGATCAGGCCACGCGAACGCCCGATGCGACCCTTGGCCACCTCAATCCAGATGCAATTCTCGGTCGCTGCCCCTAAGAAGAGTGAGAGATCGGTCGCGATCCCATCGAGACGGCGGGCGATCCCGGCGAGATCGACCAGGGGCGAGCTGAGTCGGTCAGCCAGTTCATCCGGCAACTCTGCACATTGCATGAGCAGGCCGTCGAGCTTACGCGCCAGCCCGCTGCTCTGTTTGAGGAGCGGCTTAACCAGGCCGACGATCTCGTCCCAGCAGCCGGTCTCTAAAAAGTCGGGTTTTAAGCGATGACGGATGTCAAAGCCATCGCGCACTTCCTGCTTCAGCTCGGCCGCAAGCCGCTGCCCGACCAGATCCAAGGCCTCGACCGCCTCATCGAGCAGCTTCTGACGCAACTCCTGCAGCGTTTCGACCCGCGCATAGATGCCGCGATAGAGTTCATCGCAGCTGTCGGGCAGTTCTTTAGCCAGTTGCGACAGAAACCGTGGCAGCAAGCCCTTATCCGGCTGGCGCGGATGACGCAGGCGGTTCAGGGTGCGGGCAAAGGCGAAACGCGTGACCTGACCAGAAAAATAGTTGGTCGCGACATCCTCGAGATGATGGGCCTCGTCGATCACCACCCGCCCGAAGGGGGGGAGCACCGCGGTGGCATTGTAATTGTCGGTCTGCTGACGCAGCGCCAGATCGGATAAAAGCAGCGCATGGTTGACGACCAGCAGGTTGGCCTGTGCCGCCTGGCGGCGCGCCTTATGGAAGAAGCAGCGCGCGTAATCCCGGCAGCGCACCCGGCTGCACTGGTCAGCCTCGCAACAGACCTCTTCCCAGACCGAGGGGGTCGGATTGAAACCGAGATCATCGCGTGAGCCATCGCTCGTCGCCTCGGCCCACTGCAAAATCTGCTGCAGTTCGCTCTCTTCGCTACTGGCAAACAACCCCGGTTCACGCCCCGCCTCCGCACTCCGCCGGTGGCAGAGGTAGTTGCTGCGCCCCTTGACCAGCACGGCGCGAAATTCGAGCCCGGTAGCGCGGTGCAAGAGCGGCAGATCCTTGCTGATCAGCTGCTGCTGCAGATTGATGGTATTGGTCGAGACCACCACCCGCTCACCATTATTCAGTGCCCATAAGAGCGCCGGAACCAGATAAGCCAGGCTTTTGCCGGTGCCAGTGCCGGCCTCGATCACCGCCAACTGGCCCCGATTGAACGCCTCGGCGACACAAAACGCCATGCGCAGCTGTTCAGGTCGATCTTCATAGCCCTTGAGCTGCTGCGCGACCTGACCATTAGTGCCGAGAATTGCATCGATTCTGGCCGGATCGAGCTGAGTCTCATCCTGCGGCGGGAAGGGTTCGACCACCGCGTAGATATTATCCACGGAGTTATCCACAATATAGAAACCGACCCCCAGGCTGGCAATGCCGCTGGCAATCTCGATATCCGGCTCAGATGGGGATAAGTTGCCCGAGGGGTGGTTGTGGATAACAATGTCGCCGTAGCGGCAGTTCTGCACCACCGCGGGGACCGCCTGTCGTGAACCACGCGCCAGCACATCGACCTCGACCACCCGGCAATCGGCATCGGTATGCCCGATGGCAAAGACCTCATTGCCCGACGCCTCAACGATCGCTGCCTGCAGTTGCAGGCGCGCCTCAAGTGAAAATCTTTTCTGCATGGCCTGGGATTATAGAGACAAGGGGGGAGGATGTAAAAAGAAACCGGAAACAACTTTCTGAAGAATAAACTAATTAAAAACCCCCCTTTATTGGAGGCCAAAATTAGGTTATAGTGGCCACATTTAGCCAATGATTTCATCAGTTCTAGTCTACATGGGGCAGACAGAACCATGGACAAAAAGGCAATCTACATTCTTTTGGTTGACGGTTCCGGGACTCAGGCCGCAGCGCTGTGCGAAGCTTTGGATATCGGCTCCCAACCGGTAAAATTAAAAGTCGCGCAAAGTCTTGCCGAAGCGCGCACCCACCTGTATGAACAGCTCCCCGATCTGGTCATTATCGGCCAACAACTCCCCGACGGCGACGGCGTCGAGCTCCTGAGCGACAACCCTGCGGGACCAGCCTATCCCGGCATCATAATAGCCGATGATGACAACACACAGTCTGCAGTTGCGGCGATCAAGGCCGGAGCACTGGATTATGTTGTCAGATCGGCGGCAACCCTGTTCGACTTGCCTTGCATCGTCGAAAGGGTCCTCTCTGAATGGACCCTCGTCTCCGAGCGACGGCAGACTGAACAGGCGCTGCGCAAGAACGAAGAATGGCTTTGTTCTTTTTTTGAGTCTTCCGCCACCGGCATGGCAATCATCAGCCCGTCAGGCAAGGCGCTCAAGGTCAACCCGGCATTTTGTCGGCATTCCGGCTACAGCGAGGTCGAAACGCAGGGAATGGACGTCATCGAGCTGACCCACCCCGACGACCGGGGGGAAACGCTGCGTATCTTCAAGGAGATCAAAACGGGTCGCCGCCGAATCGCCACCTATGAGACACGCTACCTGTGTAAGGATGGTTCATCTCCCTGGGGCCATGCCACGGTAGCGGGGGTGTTCGGTCCAGACGGAACCCTTAACTACTTTGCCGCCAACGTGCAGGACATCTCCGAATCCAAACGCGCCCAGGAGAAGCTACTTGAGGTCAACCGTGAACTCGATGCCTTTGTCTATACCGTCTCCCACGACCTGCGTACCCCCCTGACCCCGATCATCGGCTACGCCGAGATGCTTCAGGACCTCTGCCGCGAGCGGCTGGACAAACAGTCCCTCGACTACCTGGCCGAGATCGAAGGCCAGGCGCGCAGGATGCTGGCGTTGCTCGAGGATCTTCTGCTCCTGGCGAAGGTCGGCCACCTGCCGCGACCGGCCGAACCCGTTGCTCTCGACAACGTGGTTGACAAAATCCTGATCGAGATGGGGAGCCTGATTGCAGAGTACAGGATCCTTATCCAGAAGAGCTTCCTGCCGGAGATATGGATCCCTAAAACCCTCCTGGAGCAGATCTTCACCAATCTGCTCAGCAATGCCGTGCGCTATGCCGGCAGAGAAGGCAGTCCGCTCGAAATCGGCGGCGAGCGCAACGGAGACCTGGTTCGGCTCTATGTGCGGGACCATGGCCCGGGAATCCCATTAGAAGAACGCAACAGCATCTTCCAGGTCTTCTACCGCGGGGCGACAGGCAAAAAAACTCTCGGCACAGGGGTCGGTTTGGCAACGGTGCAGAAGATTTCCAACCTCTACGGAGGGCAGGCCTGGGTCGAGGAAACAGCCGGTGGCGGCAGCACCTTTTGGGTGGAGCTACAGGATAAGCTGAGCGCGGACGACTGTGAAAATTCAGACAGGGACCCTGGTTGACTAACATCGTCCATGCTATGCTGCGCCGCATGGACACACAACTGAACAACATCTACCATAAGCTCAACACCGCCTACGGTGATCTCAACTGGTGGCCGGCCGAGAGCCCCTTCGAGGTGGCGATCGGCGCGATCCTGACCCAGAATACCAACTGGCAGAACGTCGAAAAGGCGATGGGCAACCTGCGCACCGCCGGTGTCCTTTCGCTGCCAAAAATTGCCACCCTCGACCCTGCACAGCTCGAGCAACTGATCCGCCCCTCGGGTTACTTTCGCCAGAAGACAAAACGCCTGCAGCTCTTCTGTCTCCATCTGCTTAAACACCATGGCAGTATCGAAGTTTTGCTGCAACAGCCGCTGACTGCGGCCCGCGACGAACTCCTCCGACTGAAAGGGATCGGCCCGGAGACCGCCGACTCAATTCTGCTCTATGCCGGCGATCACCCCTCGTTTGTGGTCGATGCCTACACCCGGCGGATCTTCAGCCGACTCGGCCTGCTCGACGGACCAGAAAGTTATTCCGACATCCGCGCCCTCTTCATGGAAAATCTGCTGCCGCGGGCCTCACTCTTCAACCAGTACCACGCCCTGATCGTCGAACACGCCAAACGCCATTGCCTGGCAAAACCGCGCTGTCATGCTTGCC
>JBDNGT010000368.1:0-3233 GCA_041689145.1 Geopsychrobacter sp.
TAGTGAAAACCCTTCAGAGCAGGCCGATAGGGTTGCTTAAGGCAGGGGCGATTACGCTCATCACCGACAAAGCAGATATCCCCGTAAAGCGAACTGAGGCTGCTGACTTCGGCCAGAACCTCACTCCGGCTGATACTGACCGATTGCTTTTGTAAACGCCCGAAGAGCCGGGCGAGAATCTCCCAGTCTTCCAACGCCTCTCCTGGAGAAGAAATCGCCTTCTCCAACGAGCGGATGCGGTGATCCAGTGAGGTCACGCTGCCACCCTTTTCGGCCCAGGAGGCCCCGGGAAGAACAACATTCGCCAACTTGGTCACCTCGGTCGGCAGGATATCCTGCACCACCAAAAAATCGACCTTCTCCAGCGCCTTGCGCCAACGACCCGCGTTGGGAAAGGTCAGCGGATTGGTGGCCGCCAGGTAAAGGAACTTGATCGTGCCGGCCTCGATCCCTTTGAGAATCCCGATTGCATCCAATCCATTCTCAGGTAGCGCACTCTTCCAGACCTTAGCGAAACGCTCGCGTGACTCGGCGTAGGGCTGATAGCCGGGGAGATACTCGGGGCAGACCCCCATGTCGAGCATCCCCTGCATGTTGCCCTTTTCATCGAGCGGGAAGAGCCCTCCGGCATCTCTGCCGCGCAGGGCTCCACACAGAATGGCCAGGTCGGAAATCGCGATCGACTTTTCGTAACCACGCGCACTCTTGGTGATTTCCGCACCGAAGATGATCGCAACCGTTTTGGCGGCGCCGAGCATATCGGCCGTCTCTTCCAACTGGCTGCGGGTAACGCCGGTTTTGGCACAGACGGCATCGACGTCGATGCCGTCCAGATGAACCTTGAGCTCATCCGGATTCGCGAGGTATTGATTGAGGTAGTCGCTGTCGAGCAGATTACGCTCATAGAGCAGACGACTGATGCCGTTCGCCAGCTCCAGCTCGGTTCCGGGCTTGCAGATCATCGCGATATTGGCAAACTTGCTCAGTTTGACTTTGTGCATGCCGGCCACAATCAGTTTGGCATCATTGCGCCGACAGGCATTCTGTACCTGCCAATCGACGGCCGGAGCCTCGGCCGTCGGATCGGCGCCGAAGACCAACACCGCCTGTGAGCTGCCGATGGCGCTGAGCAGGTTGCTCGCGCCGCGTAACCCCAGCACCGATTCGGTCGCGTGCTGGGCGCGCAGAGCACCGAAACGAGCTTCAGAATCGATATTATTGCTCCCCAGGCCAACGCGGAACATCTTCTGGAACAGGTAGTTCTCTTCGTTACTCAAGCGCGGCGAAGCCAGACCGGCGAGAGCCTGCGAGCCGGCAGTGGCGCGAATCATTTCGACGCCGGTCACAATCTGATCGAAGGCCTGATCCCAACTGGCAGGTTCCTGCTCAATCAACGGCTGGGTGAGACGCGCGGCGTGATTCACATAGCCATACCCGAAAAAGCCACCGATACACAGATTCCCCTGATTGGTGGTCCCCTCATCATCCGAAGTGATCCGGTAGATTTCATTCCCCAGGGTATTAATATCGATCTGGCACTGGCTGGGGCAGAAGGTGCAGACCGATGGGGTCTTGCGCATTGCCCAAGGGCGTGCCTTGAATTTAAATGGTTTGGAATTCAAGGTTCCAGTCGGACAGACCGCGACACAGTTGCCGCAGAATTCACAGTTGAGCGGCTGGCCGTCAAGCGTATCGATATAAGCGGCTTCGCCCGGATTGTGCATCTTCAGGGCGCTGGCGCCGACCAGTTCATGGCAGACCTTGACGCATTTTTCACACAGGATGCAGCGCGATGGAACATGCTCAATCAGCGGCCAATTCTTGATGTCGGCGTGGTTGAGGTTCTCCCCTTCGAAGCGCGGGGTATTGACTTCGAGGGCATAACAGCTGTCCTGCAGATCACATTCGCCGCCGGCATCACACACCGGGCAGTCGAGCGGGTGGTTAACCAGCATCAGCTGCATCACCTGCTGGCGGATCTTCTTCAGCTTTGCCGTCTGAGTCGTGACCTGCATCCCTGCGACTGCGGGGGTATTGCAAGCGGTCATCGGCTTGTCGGCCCCTTCGATCTCAACCACGCAGATCCGGCAGGCGCCGGTCGGGGAGATCTTTTTCAGATAACAGAGAGTCGGGATCTTAATCCCGATTTTTTCTGCAGCAGCCAGGATGGTTTCACCCTTGGCAATCTCTACGTCACGACCATCAATCTTGAGGTTGACCATGATTTCTCCACATCAGGCGATCAGCCGGGATTTTATCCGGCATTTTGCCCAGGTTTATGTCGTTTCAACCGACGGCAATCATACCGACCCGATAGCAGCGCAAGCAGCGCTCAGCCTCGGTCACGGCCTGACTTTCAGGCATTGCCAGTTCGATCTCATCATAGGTACGCGCACGCTCGATGCCATTGACCTTCGGCTGATGCTCGCGATGTAGACCACCGAAGAGGCCGGGCTGTTCGTGCTTGTCGAACACACCGAGCTCGGCGATCAGATCTTCCATGGCATCAGCATCGTCACGGTAGGCCTTACCTTCGGTCAGCCAACGCGACATCGCCAGGGCAGCACGCCGGCCCTGACCGACGGCGGCAACTACCGTCATCGGACCGATTTCACAGTCCCCACCAGCGAAGACCCCCTCAGAGTCGGTCATCAGCACGCCACCCTTGGTGACAATGGTGCTCCAGCGGGTGGTCTCGATCCCCAGATCATCTTGCTCGAGGAAGCTGAGGTCAGGGTCCTGCCCGATCGCTGGGATAACCATATCGCAGGGGATGACATATTCACTCCCCGGCAACGGTGCGGGACGCCGGCGACCCGACTCATCAGGCTCGCCAAGTTCCATGATCACAACTTCAACCCCGACCACCTTGCCGTTTTCATGCACCAGACGGGTCGGATTGCGCAGGAACTCAAACTGCACCCCCTCTTCATCGGCGTCATCGACCTCGCAGGATTCGGCCGGCATCTCTTTGCGCGTCCGACGGTAGATGAGGATCGAATCCTCAGCTCCTTCGCGCAGGGCAACCCGGACACAATCGATGGCGGTATTCCCACCGCCGACCACGATCACCCGCTTGCCGGTTACGATCGGCTGACCCAGGGCGACCGCCCTTAGATAGTTGATGCCCCCTTCAGCGAAGCCGGCATAGCCCGCATTTTCCCCCTCGACCCCCATCGGCTTGGAACGGAAAGCGCCGACGCCAAGGAACACGGCATCGTATTTCGCTTTCA
>JBDNGT010000369.1:0-6896 GCA_041689145.1 Geopsychrobacter sp.
GTTCTTATCGACTTAAAGATACGGCAACTTTTATTCTTGATTTAATCAATACCATTCAGGAGGGTCATGACTCAATAGATGCAAATCCCCTATTGCTTGCTGTAGCTGGTTATGGGTCAGGAAAGTCTCACCTAGCCCTTACCGCAGCTCAACTACTTAGTGACCCACAATCAAAAACTGCTCTCGAAATCTCAAAGAACATATTTTCTGCTGACCCTGATGTCGGCAGTTCGATTGCAAATAAAATGAGTCTGCAGGACAAGCCAGTTCTCGTTGTCACTATAGATGGTATGTCCAACTTCCACTTAGGTAGCGAACTAAATAGTGGAATAATAAGACAGTTAAAAAAAGAAGAAGTTGATCTTGGCCCTATACATGACCTTTCCCCTCGTTTTCAATATGCTGTAGATTTTGTACGAAGAAACTTTAAAATCAGAGAAGAAGAGTTTCTGACTTCTTGTGACGGTCTAAAAGAAAATATAATATGTGAGAAGCTGCAGGAAAATGACGAAAATATATATGAACTAATTGACGATATATATTTAAAAGCAAACGGCACCAGAATCCCGGTTGACGGACGTGAGTCTTCTCAGGATTTAATCACTACTGTATGTGATGTTTATTGTGGCGAAAATGGTGTTTTTTCTAGTTTGCTAATCTTGTTTGATGAGTTTGGGAGATATCTTGAATATGCTGCAGACAAACCTAACCTAGCAGGCGATTCTTGTTTGCAACAAATTTTTCAAGGAATTCAAGATAATAATGATAAGGCTAAATTTGTAGGATTTATTCAGTATGAGCTTAAGGCATATCTTAACAGATTTAACCAAAAAGACTTACTTCAGCTGCAACGATATATAACTCGATTTGATTCTTCTGAAAAAATATATTTATCAACGAATCTAGAGACTCTTTTTGCCCATTTGATTGAAAAGATAGACCCAGTAGGTCTTGAACAGGCTTTCTCAAAATTATCCCCAAAAAAAACTTGGGAAAATGCCCATAATCTTTTTTCCCTTGGTCTTCCCGGTTTTAATAAAATTCCTGTTTGGTCAGAATTTGATCAATTCCAAAAAGTTATTGTTAACGGATGCTGGCCACTTCATCCACTTACTACCTGGTTTCTCACGAGACAGCAGGATATCGTCCAATCTAGATCTGCTTTAACTTTTATTAAGGATGCCATCGATAGTGCTTCATCACAGCCTTATGAGAACAAAGGCAATCTTTTTTTTATTTCGCCCGCCGAGTTAGTTTTGAAGAACATGTTGCCCGAGATTGTTGCTGCAGAACGCGCAAAGGGTGGCTCCATTGCTGAGACCTTAATGGCAATTTTGGAAAAATATAAAAGTAGACTCACTTCCGAACAGCAATTGGTTCTAGCTGGAGTCATGATCCTTGATAAGATGCGCATAGAATCTCGTGAGAAAAGCCATATTGATCAGTTTTTAAGCCTCATTTCAGGCCTAACGGCAGAGGATCTTGAGGAAAACCTTATAAGCCTGAGTCGAGAGGTCGGAGCGGTTGAGTGGAATAGTGATCTTTCCCAATATGAACTAATTGCAGATGCGGCTACAAGGGGACAGTTCAAGTTATTGTTAAACAAAAAAATTAGTAATATAGACGATGAAGAAATAAGCGGAATTTTTATTCATAGGGCTGGTAACTATGCTGAGCTTTCAAATATAAGTCCTGATTTTGCTGAGAAGCACAATATTTCTACTTCCGATTGGTATTTTAGATCAATCCTCGCGAATTCTTCAACTTATGGGGATGCACTCAATACTGCTATTAGGGATTGGCAAAATGCTGTAGCTCATGATGAAGCTAAGGGTCAGGTCGTATATATTTTTCTAAAAGAAAATGAAGACTTACAGACTGTAAGAACAGATATTTCACAAATTTTCAAGAGGTCTTTAGGCGAGAAAAAGGCGCCTATTTGGACCATAACCATTCAAGATAGACAGGGAAAGATAGGTGAGAGCCTAGCACGCGTATATGTAGTTAATGAAAAGTTTAGTCCCGATGAACTAGAGAAATATAGACGGTTTATTCCTGAAGAAAAAGAGAGATCACTTCGGGCGTTGAAGGAATCAACTCAGAGCGCCCAAAGAGACAAAATTTACAATGTCGCAGGCATCGAACATATCCCTGATAAACGTTTAAACGTAGTTGCAAGTTGGATCTTTGAACAAGTTTATCCTAATACGCTTTCGTTTCCTTTCGACGGTTTTCACACAAAGTCTGGAACGGGACCAAGAGAATGTATGGTTCTGATAAGGGCACTTGTTGCTAGACATGTGAATGGTGATTGGGTCTCCTTACAGCAAAAAGCTATGCAAAATCGGGTTAGAAGGTTATTGGTGCAGGATTGGAAAGTTTTAGGGTCTGACGGAAGAATAATGCCAAATCCTGGGAATTCAGATCTAGCCGACTTGTTACAATCGATTGAGGAGGTACATCGGAATGATGTAGATCGCACCCTAGGCGAAACGTATATGCAACTTGTTTCACCTCCATATGGCTTTAACTCATCATCCGCGGGTGTCGTTTTAGGCTTAATCCTTGCTCAAGAGCTTCCACCTAGAGCATTAAAGTATAAAGGTGAAAGCTGTTCCCTTGAAGAGTGGTTGGCGAATGTGCTGCCTAATACAAAGGGTAAGAATTTTTTTGATATAAATGGGCTTCATAAAACTAATTTATTCTTTTTAAAAGCTGATGCAAATCAGCGGTGGAATGAGATATTACTTAAGATTGAACATGAAAAAAATCTTACCTTAAAGGTTTTGTTTTTTAAAGAAGCTGAAAAACAAAGGAAAGTAGACCCTGTTCCTGAATCTCTTGAGGGTAGGTACTGTTATGCAAGAGATAAGGCAGCCGCCGCTGAGGAGGTTCTTGTTGCGCATGTTAAAAACGTTGAAGATCTTGAACGAAGCCTAGAGCGTGCCGAAAGACAGCATGATGTGAAAAGCTTAATGTATTGTGGCAGTAAAATTTCTAAAATTTATAGAAAATTGGAATTAGAATTCGATTTGTGGACCGATACTCAAAGAACGGAATTGTCTAATACTCTTTTGCATGTCGTTAGTTTAATCGCGGACTCGCTTGAAAATTGGGTTAGTAACCAATCCTGTAACAATATTAAACAGATTGCGGATTTTAGAAGTATGATGGATGGGGCTGCTGCACATCTTAACTCTCTTGATATGCTTCAGGGCGTTGAGCTAATTGAAGACCAAAAAAATAGAGTTATTTCTCAAGTAGATAAACGTGCTGAGTATGAAATGAGCTTTACACGTGCGTGTGATATTGTGAGGTTGCCAGAACCCTCTATAAGAGAAAAAGTTCTATCAATAAAAAATAGTATAGATGAAATAGACGGATTGCTTAAAAATTTAACTAAACTTAATAATGATATTAGAGCTGACGATATTAAATCTATATTGACCAAGCTTTACTCAAGAAAAGTAAAATATTTAAATATTGATGGTGAACATCGTAAAAAACTAGCAGAAATTTATAACTATGAAATTCAAAACTTAAATGATGTAGATAGCTTATTCTCTAAGATAAAAGAATTAAGATTTGTTTTTTCTGGAACAATAGATGAGAACGATATAATAGAAATATTTGGTCAGCTTGAAATTATAAGAGAAGATATGGGTAGGTGGAGTTCTCTTGAGATGGCAACAGAAGAGCTTGAAGATTTACTCGACCAGCAGATCGTAAAAAGAGTAAAAGTAATTCAGGAAGCTGTGGAGAGTGAAGAAGGTGAAATGTTTTGTGATTTGAAAGAGGTATATTCAAGATTTAAAAAAGGTATCATAAGTCAAAAGTATCGTTTGTCTGATCAGTGGCTTTTAGATATAACTCCCGACTTATCGGTTATGCAATCATGGTCTCAAGCCGAATGTGAAAGACAAATTGAAAAGTTGAAAATTATCCCAGTGTGGGTTTCAAATAGAGATCGAAGTAAAGCATTAGAGACATCAAGAAGAATTGAAGAATTAATTATTGACTATAAAAATATCATACGGCTTGAGAAATCTTCAGACTGGTTAGCTAAGATAAAGGAACAAACCGGAGACATTAAGACAAAAAATATTGTTTACTGTGAGAATTTACTTATAGAGTTGAGTAACATTCCGGAATACATCGACAAGAAATACTATGAATCAATAGATGAGATGCGAAGATCTGTCAGTGGTCGAATTGATGAAATGAATATTGATGATATTTTTATTAGAATATGTAATTTGTCTGAACGGATGAGAGTTAACCTCGTTGGCCAGATCAAAAAGAAGTTTGCAGATATATTTTCTTAATGATTCGCCCTATTGTGTCTAGATTTTTGTGTCTCAGTGGAGCTTTTATCATTTGTGACATGTTATACAACCTTTAGTTTGACCGTACACATCATCCATATCAATGGGCTCGTCGTTCGGACGTAAAGGATTCTGCGGACGTCGAGCCTTTAAGCGCTCCAGCCTTTTTGAATGGTCTTTTTTAATTTCCTCAATTCTTTTAGGGTTCGATAACTCTTCCAATGACTCACCTTGAGACCAGGTGAAAGGTGAGTCATTTTCTACTGCAATCTTTTCGTAGTCCATGGCAGCTTTAAATGCTTCAGGGTGTCTTTCAAATAGCCCGACCCATTCAATCTTCTGCTGGTAAAAGCAGAATGTACAACCACTTCTAGAGCGCCATTCATAATAATTTGGTAGAGAAAGCCCACTGTTATTTAATAATTCATGTACTCCGGGTTTATCTATCCCATCGTCTCTAAATGGTAGTTTAATTATAATGTTTTCGTTTTTTGAGTTGTAAGCTGAGCGATATTCTTCGTCTGCCCTAATCGCAACGTAACTGTATATTTTTATGCCTTCTTCAGCCATTGGTTTAAGCCATTTTTCGAAAGGCAGAAGTTTTAGTTGCCTTGTACACCAACGTGTTTGTGGTGAGGGTAGGAAATTGTTGAATTGTTTAAGCCAAAAATCAAAATCCCTATCAGGGTTAAGGTGAGTTATTTGCTTTCCCAGGAAACCCTCTAGGCGACCAAGGTACTCATAAACTTCAGGCAGCTCCTTCCCAGTATCAGTAAAAAAATATTCGATTTCAAGTTCGGGATAATTCTGCCGCATATAGACAGCTAGGGCGGCACTGTCTTTGCCACCTGAAATACCAAGTACATGTTTTTCTTTAGACATTTATTGCGGCCTTGTCATTCGTTAGGGGAGTGTTTTGATTTTGCTTAATGGCTTTTGCACTCACTTCGGCTAGGGCCGCTAAAATTACATCTTTTCCGTAATTGCCTGATATCGTTTTCTCAATTTCATAAACCAGGCTATCGATATTCTTTTTTTCACTTTCTAAGATATCAAAATTGTGCTGAAGAGGCTCAGAATTGATATTCGCACCGATGATAATGGCAAATGAGTGGCGCTTGTCAGTGCGCCCCTTAACTCGAGCTACAGTTTCTGTTTGCTTGAAGTTTTGTGCTAGGTATGTAATCTCAACCTTGGCTTTATCAAGGTCGTTATCTATCCACAATTTTGTTGGCTTGTTGTTTGTTGCCAGGCTTGCAAGACCGCCCATGTTTTCAATTCCGTTGAACTCCATGAGCCTTATTATGAATTGCTCAAGGCGATTATCACCTGAGACTCCTTTTATGTTTAGGGCTCTGTCTCGCAAATCAGCTAAAGCTTGAGGGGATGTGTTGGGTACTTGTAACTCTGATAGCATTATTGTTTGTAATCGATCAAGCTCTACGTTGTAGGCATTGACGAGCTCGTTTAGGCCATTGTGGACGAGGTCAACAGCTTGTTTGACTGTGGCCGGGCTAGTGAGATCTTGGGTTCCGTTTAGTAGGGCAGGAATGTCATCAAATAAAAATTTATTTGGGTCATTTGCTTTCTTGAATAAATTTCTAATTCGAATTGTGTCCTTAGACAAACGCATTGTGCGCTGAGCCCAAGGGTGGATTTTATCGAAAATAGAGATGAGACCACGAGCAACATCTATGGGCTCAAGATTTTCTAAGGTGTTGTCCTTGTCTAGTTCTCTTACCGTCGCTGCCATCCCAGAAAGGAGCTTCTTTGATATGTCTGACAAGTTCATATACCGAACTTGAATCGAAGTAGCATTTTTAGCAAGTATTTCAATATCAACATCATTGAGTCGGCTTTGGAAAATTCCGTCCCGGTAAAACGTTAAATGTTTGCGTTCAGAGAGAATATAGGCGACAGCGAGGATAGGCATCAAACCATCGCGAACACCGTATGGAGGCGTTCTCCAAACAGTAAAAATTTCTGCAACAGTAACCGACCGATGTGCATTCTCTTGTAAAAGGTTTGTGGCTGCGTTCCAAAGAGGGAATAGGTTGTATTTGTTAGTTGGGTTTTTCAGTGGAGATGTGAATATCAACTTTTCTCTGTCATAAAGGCTGGTTGCATCTAGTAGCGATTCAAATAGTCCGCCCTCTGGGGGAAAGCCATTTATACCAAGACGCTTTTTACCTTCATTTGTAACCATGTTTTTCAACAGTGCGTTTTGTCCCGCAATTGCGTTGCTAGAGGGCTTGATTCGATTTAGCAATTCGCTGTGGATTTTAGGTGAATCCGGATAACAATTATCAGCCAAATCTGATGCAAGAATACTTAACGCTCTTCGAGTTAGTTTTTTTTCTGGGTTAGTATGGTAATGCCAACTTGCGTTATCAAAGGCTCTGTTTAGCTCTGCTTCAAGTTGGGATTGAAGGCTACTTAAGCGTGCTCTTACTTCAAGCCTAGCAACTGAATCGCCTCCAAGCTCGCTGCTCTCGTCGTAGACTTTCTTTGTAGCTAGTATTTCTAGTGCGAATTCACTGATAGTCCACGATTGATTGGACAAACCGACAA
>JBDNGT010000370.1:0-1632 GCA_041689145.1 Geopsychrobacter sp.
GGTCGTTCATTAAATCACGACTTTCAGAGCAAGAGTCGCCCATCTGGTGATCGGGGCGGCATTTCTCATAATCCCCCAAACCTGAACGGCCCCGCTGGACTTTCAGGAGGGACCGCTCTTTGTGTTAGAAATGATACCTATAAGCCAACAATATCGGGCTTATGTAGTGTATAAGTTTACTTTTCACAAGCCTAATATTTGTAAATTATCATTTTTCCACATAACAAAATACCAGACTGCTTGCAAGTAGATACTTTTTAGAGGAGCATAGACCTGTAAGATGCGCGGCCAAGGGTGTCAGGTACCGCGGGACTGTCTGCATGCCCAGCGTGATTACCTGGCGAACCTGCAGGCCGAACTTGAGATCCGTCATCTGCCTCAGAAAATAGACCATCTGCTCTCCCATTAATAGAGACGTCTGATTGAAATCCAGGGGATCCAGATGGAGTTGATCGATGAGGTCAAAAAAAGGATCTAGCCACCCGCTGCGGCGCTGTCAATTGCGGCCTTTGGTTGGTCTTTGCTGCAGGCGCAGCGGCAGTGTAATGCTGAACACCGCGCCGTTGGGGTGGTTGGCGGCCTTAAGCTCGCCTTGATGGTGTTCAATGATCCGGTGACAGATAGACAGGCCGAGGCCGGTTCCCTGTTTACGGGTCGTGAAGAAGGGGGTGAAAATATCCCGCAACATTTCGGGTGAAATGCCAATGCCGGTGTCCTCGATTTCGATCCGGACAGCTTCTTCTCCCCGTAGATGGGCCTCTGCCATGCGGATCGTCAGCTGCCCTCCTTGCGGCATCGCTTGGCGCGCATTGGAAATCAGGTTAATCAGGACTTGTTCGATCTGTTCTGCGTCACCCTGCAACGGAGGCAGGTCTTCGTCGATTTCGGTTATGAGTTTAATGCCGGCCTTGGTCAGTTTTTCACCTTCGATCAGCAGGGCTTGTTCCAGTGTCCGGTTGAGGCTGAAAGCTGTTGGCAATAAGTCGCTCTGCCTGGCAAATGAGAGGATTTTGGTGAGCAACTTCTCGAGCCGTTTGGTCTCCTCATGGATGATGCTGGCGTATTGATGTTCACGGCTTTCGGGCGGCAGTTTTTTACACAGCCGGCGGGCAAGGCCGCCGACTGAAACAAGGGGATTGCGCAATTCATGGGCGACGGTGGCGGACATCTCGCCGATTGTTGCCATCTTTTCGCGCTGCAGAAGACGTTCTTGAGTTTCTCGCAGACTTTGGTGCGCGGATTCAATGCGGTTAACCAGCTGGGCATTGTCGAGGGCGATGCCGGCCTGGGCGGCAAAAAGCACCAAAAATCTGAGACGCCGCTCGGTGATTTTATCCTGCGTGTCAAAGTTGTCGACTTCGAGGACGCAGAGCACCTGTTGGCGGGCGATCAGTGGAATACAGGCATGATCGCTGAGCGTGGCACGCGGCATGGGGTGATCGTTTGTTTTTAGTGGGCGTTCGATCAGGATAGCCTGTTTTTCGCGCACCGCACGGGCCAGGCAGCTTTGGGGGTCGTCGAGGGGCAGGCGGAGTTGCATGACCTGGCGGGAAAATTCAGTTTGCTGCTGGGCGTGCAGGGCTTCAGGCGCGATCAGCAGTTCTTGGTTTTCGGCGGGTAGACCCTCGGGGA
>JBDNGT010000371.1:0-2279 GCA_041689145.1 Geopsychrobacter sp.
CTGATCCCTGCACAGGCGTAGGAGTGAGCTTTTTGGGGTGAGAAGCTGAAGAAGATAGCGAAGAAAACAGGCTGCCAAGTTCTGTTAGAAATTCTCCTGCATTTAAATAGCGATTCTCAATGTTCATCGCGAGTGATTTGAGAAGACCCGCCTCAAGTATCCCTGGGAAATTTTCAAGATTTATTGATGGGCTACGGACCGGTTTTTTTCGAGCAACACTAATCGCAGAAACAATATCTTCAGTATCTTCGATATCCTCAAGGTCGTAATCCCACGGATGAACACCTGTGATCATTCTATAAAAAACGATCCCCGCAGAATAAACGTCGCTGGCAGGCAGGTAGACGTCCCAGAAACACTCTGGTGCCATGTATATATATTTGCCTGCTCCTCCTGCCAGCCTTTGTGTGTGATCTGAGAATTGAGCTAAACCAAAATCAGAAAGCATGGCAGTAGGTTTTTCGCCCTCATATGAGAGGAGAATATTGTCCGGGCTGATATCGCGATGCACGATTGGCGGGTTGTTTGAGTGGACCAAAGTAAGGCCAAGCAATATATCTTGAATAATAGAGAGTGCTATGGGCAGCGGAAGTGTGACTTTCCGAGCCAATAGTTGTGCCAAAGTTTCTCCTGAGACAAAACCCATAGTAATGAAATAGTGTTCAATCCCATTTTTATGAAATGAGTTCGTTTCGAAGACGCGGACTATGTTTGGATGGGTCAGCTTAGAGAGTATCTTTGCTTCTTTTGTGAGCGTTTCAATGTCTGCATGAGCGGCATAGTCTTCTTTAAGGACTTTCATAACCTGTAGACCAAGAAACTTATGTTTTACTCGATAGACTTCACCAAAAGCTCCTTGCCCAATATGGCACTGGACTTCATATGTATCGTTTATCTTTTCATTTTTTTTCAACAAATATTTCATCAGCGCACAGTGTCCAGTTTTCGCTTCAGTTTAGGGTAAGTGCTGGTACTGAGAATTAATGCCTTAATAAGTTGAGGTCTACTCCTCCAATTGGTTCTGATTTGTCAGGCATTAATCTAAATAATTCGTGAACGATCGCTTCTAGTTTCGATTTAGAAGGAGCAGTGGCTAGATTTTTTTTGCCTTCATCAATAAGCCTGCGTGCGGCTGTTTGATCATTCCACTCGTAAATACCAAAGTTTTGATCGAAACTGACGATATAGCTGGCCCAAAAACCCGTATCTTCCTTTACCATATAGAAGTCAAGAGATCGGATTGCTTCTGTAAGGAGGTTAGCGTTCTTGGTGTCTTTTGCTTGCTTAATCGCATTAGCTTGCATCTGCATCTGCTCAATAGCTTCAGCTGTTTTGTCATCTCCAAGCCTCTGTTGTGTCTGTGTCACCCGGGCGAGGGCGGCATCAAGTTCCTCCACCGTTTTAGGCCAAAGGCCTTGGTCACGGAGTTTGTCAATTTTTTTGATGACATCACCAACCCTTCCCGCAACCTGATCCTTACGGTCACGGTCGTTTCTTCCCTGTGCAAGAAGATTGCTGATTTCATCAAGCTCTGCTTCAAGGCTGTCAACATCATTTGCATTTAAACTATCAGTCTCATCAGAGAGTAATGAAAGAGAATTCTGTGTTTTTTCTATATCTCCTTCTAGCTTTTCTGCTGGGATATCTTGTTGCGTTCTTGCGGGGCTTTCTTTGTCTATGGACTCATCAAGATAAGGGATGTAGCAGGAGCATTTCATGAGCCCCGAGGCATCTAGTTCAATTGTTATTTCTACTTCACTGTCTTTAGGCAGAAATTGCGGGAGATCCTCTCCCGTTACTAAAATTGTGCCGATCCATTCTTTTGGTAGCGCACGAGAATAGGGTTCCTCTGATTCAAAGATTCTGATTTCGAAAAGGTCTTCACTGTTACCAGGTCTTAATTCATTTTGAGTACGAAATGTCTGTTTCCCCTTTGCTGGCAAAGGTTTGTTTTTTTCAAGACCTGCAAAAGGTATGATGCATTGCTTAGAAAGCTCCGTACTTAGTGCTTCTACGCATACGTTCATTGGAAGTGTTGCGCTGCCGATTTTCATCCCTTGGATAATAGTAAACGAAGAAGGTTCACATGGATAAATTGCCCCTTGTGGATCGAACAGGGTAACTGTGAATCCGTTAGGCTTTCCCTGGATTAATTGAATGTCAATAATTTCAGCATCATCTTCAATTTCAATCTTCCCTGAAGCCCACCCTTTATCGCTGCGGCTGAATTCGGCAAAAACGGTATCAGGAACTTCACCGTCCGTTTGTGCCCGCTCAAC
>JBDNGT010000372.1:0-7227 GCA_041689145.1 Geopsychrobacter sp.
AAGCCTTTTTCAATAAGCTCATCAATGGCATTACGAAACTCACGGCGACCGATCCCCTTTTTTTCTGCTTCAAGGTAGGGGTAGACAATGTCACCATTATTTTTGATGACCCACTCAGCAGATCGTTTCTTTCTCTTGACCTTCTCCATTTGACGCTTTCGGAGAAAGTCAAAGTACACAAGCAAAGACCACTTACTGAGCGACCTGAAAGCTTCCGAGCGGAGAAGATTTTTATCAAAGCAGATGACCGCGTTCATGCTATACGCTTGGTGAAATAATCATCTTTTTTGAAATGCCAATTCCTCACACAGGCTTCCGATCACGGCTTGCCTTAATCTGCTGGTTCAGCCAGTCGTTTATCTCTGCTTCGATCCAGCCAACGGCTCGACCGCCAAGAGAAATAGGTCTTGGGAAGTTGTCTTCTGAAATACGGAGATAGATAGTGGAACGGGAAAGACCGGTGCGGCCTTGAACAGCGGGTAGACGTAAAATAGACGTAACCAAATTCATCTGTGCCTCCTTGTGGCTTAATGGAATTTGGCTACGTTTTATCAAGACGTGACAGATGCTACACCGCAATTGCGGAGACAACATCTGCAATTGCAGACTATCGTGACTGGAGCGCTCGTTTAGCTTCGGGGAATTTTCTTGAAAGGTTGCTTTTCGATAAGCCGCCATAACCTTCAAAATGATCTGCTATAGCGTCAATCATTGTCGCTTCACTTTGGAAGGAGGGATGTCTTACCGTATTGGGAAGATTGCCCGCCACACAATCGAGCAGTGCTGCAATAATGTTCTGGTAGGTCGCTTCTGCACGTTCGCTGGGAACGCCTTTTTTGTCCTCACTAAATTTTAAGGAATCACGCTCACGCTCAACTTCGGTCTTTTCTTCACGGAGTTTTAGATACTCGTTTTTGGCGTTCTCCAGGCGCTTTTCCAGTTTGTCATGTTCTGCCTTTAAAGCACGATACGCATCAGCGCTGATAGCCGTGTGTGTACTTCGCTCTATATCGTCAAACAAGAAGGCAGGCTTATCGTTGGGAAATTTTTCCTCAATCCACTTTCTCAGGTTACGCCCGAAGACATGGCGACGCTCATACGCTACGTGTTCACCGCTGATAGGTTGACCATCTTCCCTACCATGAGGGAGTGATCCGTCCTCTGTTGCTTCAGCAATTGCACGACTTCTGTATTCAAGACAAGGAACATCAGGGTTCCTCCAGATGCAACGGCCTACACCTGAACCTGAAATTGGAGCGGCTTTCTGCACTACTTTTTCAACCTGCTCTTCCGGAACTCCACACCAAAGAGCAGCAGCTTGCGGTATTGAATAGAGCGCATAATGAGCTTTCATCGCCGCGCAATTATCGGTCTCCCAGTCATTTTCCATAGAAATCCCCCTCAATAATATTCTTTGATATACGCATAGGCCCGATCAAACAGGACCTGATCCTTATGCAGTTGGTACTTCAGCAACGCCTTCCTCAGCGACTTTTGAACTTCACGTTCCCCCTGACTTGATTGCTGCCAACCGGGGAAACGTACCACCCGCACGATGGCATCGATATCGGCAACAATTCGCTCAACAACTGCTGGGGTTTTATCAGTTTTCAATTCCAGGAAGAGTTCGGTAAGTGCAGCCTGCGGAGTTTTCCCCTGCTGTTCCTCTTCATACTCCTTCTCAGCCTGTACCGTCTCTTTGGCGATTTTGCACAGCTCCTTGACGAACTCAATGGAGGTAATTAGCCCCAGTTCCGCCTTGTCGCGCAACTCTTCCAAGCGTTCACTAAGCGATTTGAACTTCGGGATTCCAAGGTGCTTCTTGAATCGTCTGATAAGCTCCTTTTCGAGCTGTTTGATCTTTTTCGGATCTGGATTATTGAAAATTTCTTCAACGACATCAGCATCCAGCACAAACTCATCGAGGGTGTGAACCTCACCGACATGCACGTTCTCATGGATGAGCTGGGTCGTCTGCGCGCCCAACGTCAGCCACAGCAGCTTGCCGATGTTGTCTGAGGCGGGTTTGACCGACTCATAGACCTGGGCCAGCCATTTGTAGTCCTGATTATATAAGTTAAGAACATTGTCCGGTGAAAGCGATTCCCACAGCTTGGCCAGATACTTAAAATCGCGGGCGAAGGCATCCTTCTTCTCGTTGGTATTGATGGCGTTCTGAGCTGCCTCAAACCCCTCAAATCCGCCCTGAGAACGATCAACACCAGGAAAGTGGGCCAAGGTGTCAGCCATCGCCTGCGGGAGCTTCCCGCGCAATTCTGAGAGGTTGGTGATGACCTGCTGGATGCTCTTCTCATCAAACTCCAGCGCTTTGGCGGCGTCATCGAAGATACCGAAATAATCGACGATTCGACCAAAGAACTTTTGCGGATAGAGCCGGTTGGTACGACAGATCGCCTGTAACAGGGTGTGGTCTTTGAGCGATTTATCGAGATACATGGTTTGCAGGATCGGGGCATCAAAGCCGGTGAGCAGTTTGGCGGTGACTATGAGGAACTTCAGCACATCTTTTGCATCGTTGAACTCATCGACGATCTTCTCCTGCTGACTTTTATCCACGCCCCACTTCTGCTTGAACTCAAGCTCGTCGTTGGCTGAGGTGGAGATCACTACCCTGCTGGCATTTTCGGGGAAGTATTTATCCAGCTCCACTTTGTATTGCACACAGGCATGACGATCCGGTGTAACGATCATCGCCTTGAAACCATGCGGAGCAACCTTCTCGGTGAAGTGTTTGGCGATATCATTAACAATCTTCTCAACCCGCTCAGGCGATTTCAAAAACGCCGACATCTTCGCTGACTTCTTATTTAAGGCATCAGCCTCTTCGTCGCTGAGGGCAGCACTCTCTTTGAATATCGCAAAAGCCTTATCAAGAGACTCCGTATCGACATGCACATCAACCAGACGCGGCTCAAAGTGCAGCGGCAAGGTCGCTTCATCGCGAATCGAATCGTGGAAGGTGTAGCGCGACATATAGCCGCCCTGGTCCTCTTCGGCACCGAAGGCCCAGAAGGTGTTCTTATCGACCTTGTTCACCGGCGTACCGGTCAGGCCAAACAGAAAGGCATTGGGCAGCGCAGCACGCATCTGCCGCCCCAAATCGCCCTCCTGGGTACGGTGGGCTTCATCGACCAGGACAATGATGTTGTCGCGGGTGTTCATGTTCGGCTTGGCATCGCGGAACTTGTGAATCATCGAGATGATGATCTTGCGGGTGCCTCGCTCCAGCATGGTTTGCAGTTCGTTGATATTCTCGGTGCTCTCCACATTCGGCACATCGGCAGCATTGTAGGTTCCGCTGATCTGGGTGTCAAGATCGACGCGATCAACCAGCACGATCACCGTCGGGCTTTTCAACTCCGGTGCGCGGCGCAGCTTCTGCGCGGCAAAGACCATCAACAGCGATTTACCTGAACCCTGAAAGTGCCAGATGAGGCCCTTCTTGATGCGCCCCTCTTTGACCCGCGCAACAATCATGTTGGCCCCTTCGTACTGCTGGAAGCGCGGGATCACTTTGGTGCGTTGCTTCTTCTTATTGGTGGTAAAGAGGGAAAAATTGCGCATGATGTCGAGCAGACGGGCCGGGCTAAGCAGATCGTTCAGTTCAGGGCCAACTACCGAAAGCCCAAGCGCTCTAGAAACCTGGTTATCGTCGTTTTCTTTGCGCCAAGGGGCCCAGAACTCAAGCGGGGAACGAATGGCACCGTAGAACAGTTCTTTCCCTTCGGTGGCAAAGGAGAGAATATTCGGCACAAAGAGTTGCGGCACGGCGTTTTCGTAAATGGCGTGGATTTCGTGGGCACCATCAAGCCAACTGACCGATGGACGAATCGGGGTCTTGGCTTCACCAACGACCACCGGAATACCGTTGATCAGCATGACGACATCGGGGATTTTTGTTTCGCGGTGATGGATACGGAATTGGTTGGTGACGGTGTAGCTGTTGTTACTTAGGTTTTTAAAATCGATGAGCTTGATGGGGACATGGCGATTGTTCTCGCCAAAGGGCATGGTCTTCTCGCCGTTGAGCCACAAGAAGAACTCTTCGTTAGCTTTGACCAGCCCGACCTGATTGACCGAAATCAAAATAGCGCGGAGTTTGTAGATGACTTCATCGGCCCGTTCGGGTTTGACGGCAATCTCAGGGTTGAGTCGAATCAGCGCCGCCTGCACCTCGCTCTCTTCGAGCACCTCATTGACACCCCGTTTGAGTTCTTGAGGGGCTTTGTATTGCCAGGAGGTTCCAAAGGTAGGCTCTGACTCGGCTGTGCCTTCCTTGTTGAGATTGACACCGGTAAGTTGGTGGACGATGAAATACTCTACGCTGTTGAGTTCGGTAAAGGTCATTTAGAACACCTGGTTGATTAGGGCTTGTTGAAGAACCTTTGATGCAGATTTCTTTTGATTCATACAATTTTTAATTTTCTCAAAAGCATTGAGTATAGACAGCGCCTCTTCCTCTAAACGTTTTGGGACAAGGGGCAGTTCCATCTCAGAAATCAGCTTTACAGACAACTGAGGTTGAGCACTACCATAGGCAACCTTTTGCATTTGGTTGAAAAAGTAACCAGACTGTAAAATCTTGTATAGTAACGATTCGTTTATGATACTAGAGGTATTCCTAAGTATTACCATCCCGGAATTGATTCTTATGTTGTCGTACAAAACACTATTGTCATAATACGCAATATTTCCGACGGTGCCGCGAGTTGTAACAACAACGTCTCCACGCTTCAATTTCCCTTTGCGCAGTAATTTGTCCTTAGCTTCCGTTATGAACTGGTTATCTAAAAACTCGAAACCTCGCCTGGTTACGTTCCCCGCATTAAGGAACAGGCAATATCCCCTTCTCTCGTCTAAATAATCTGAGGCTTTTGGATAGTTCTTGCCCCTGTCACCGTCAATTATTTGCAGATCGGTGTCTTTGATTTTTTTGACTGTTGCTGATGACTTAGAGCACAATGAAGCAACATAAGCGTCAACATTCGACCGTACTTCCTCTAAACAGCTCAATTCTGCATGAATAGCTTCATCCATTGCCCAAAGAAGTTCAGCCAGTTGATCTTGTTGGTCTTTAGGAGGGAGAAGAAATTCTTGTTTCTTGAGGGTGCCCCAATTAATTGTAGGCGATAAAGAACCCACCGAAATATCAACGGCGCGATGCATAAATGCGTCAGAATGCAGAAAGAAGGGGAATAATTTCGGGTCGATAATTTCAGGGTTCGCACGCAAAACCAAAGAGTGTGCAGAACAGAAACCGTTCACCTCACACACAGCAGCTTTTCTTTGATAAGCACGCCGTCTTCCGAAAATCACATCCCCCGGATAGCATCTCAATTTTTGGCCATTAACGTCATCGGGAGATCCCATGCGCGTAATGTGGAGGTTATCCGAGTCGAGATGTTCCAGCCCGATGTAATACTTCAAGCCTGTATCGTTAGGATCAATTCTTTCCGAAATGCTCGATGCTATCTGATCAAAGCGGAAGGTAGCCCATGTCGATTTATCCAGATTATTCAAATCAGTTTTATTTATCTTCATATCTAGCCCAGCACCTTGAATAGCTCAGTCATGCTCTTTTTTAAATCTGTCGAAGAGGCTTCCCAGTTGGCGATTGATTCTTCCAAAGAAACTTGTTCGCCCTTTTCACCGACATTACTGACATACAGTGGCATATTCAAGCTGGCGTTGTGTGTTAAGACCTCTTCTATGGGCACCAATTTGCAGAATCCATCCTGGTCTTCAAACTGCTGATACGCATGATGAATCCGCTCGATGTGGCTCTCATCCAAAAAGGCGATGTTCTTGACCTGCCTTACTTCTTTAACGGCATTGATAATCAGAACCTTCCCCCGCTTCGCTTCTTCCTTCTTGGTTTTGGTAATCAGCAAACAGGCTTCCATAGGCGAGTTGTAAAATAGATTCGGCCCCAGCCCGATAACACATTCAACCAAATCATCTTCAATCATCTTGCGCCGCATCGAGGCCTCTGCATCACGGAACAAAATGCCGTGCGGCCATAGAGAAATGGAGCGACCGTTCTCTACATCCAAACTCTTCTGAATATGCTGTTGAAAGGCATAATCCGCACAGCCCTGCGGAGGCGTCCCCCAAACATTCCTCCCATAAGGGTCGTTTGCAAAGCTCTTGCGATCCCAGGCTTTAATCGAATAGGGCGGGTTGGCCAAGATCACGTTGAACTTTTTCAGCTCATCATTTTCTAGCAATGCCGGTTGCGCCAAGGTGTCGCCGCGAATGATGTCGAACTCTTCAATGCCGTGCATAAACATATTCATGCGGGCAATAGCCGAGGTGATCAGGTTGATCTCCTGCCCATAGAGCTTGAGGGTGCGGTACTCTTTGCCCTCTTCTTTCAAGTACAACGCACAGTTCAGCAACAGTCCACCGGAACCGCAAGTGGGGTCATAGACACTTTCACCCGGTTGCGGGGCCATGATCATGGTCATCAGCTTGACCACAGTGCGGTTGGTGTAAAACTCGGCAGCTGTATGGCCGCTATCATCGGCAAATTCTTTAATTAAATATTCGTAAGCGTCACCCAATTTATCATCAGGTATTTTGCTTAAACTTAATTTATGCTGTGAATAATGCTCAATAAGATTGGTTAAAGTTTCATCGGACAATCGGTTTTTATTGGTCCAACTGGCATCACCAAAAATACCATACAAAGTATCAGGATTTGCTTTTTCAATGTCGCGCATCGCATTTTGCAATGCCAAACCCACATTTACCGTAGTTTCACGTACCTTATTCCAATGCGCGCTTTCCGGTACCAAAAAATGATGATTTTCGGCAAAAGATGCATATTCTATGTCGCCATCACCTTCTTTTAAAGCATTTTCAAATTCTTCATCATACACATCACATATACGCTTAAAAAACAATAGCGGAAATATGTATTGCTTATAATCTCCGGCATCAATGGTTCCACGTAATTTGGTAGCGGCACCCCAAAGGTATTTTTCTAGTTGTTGTTGGGTCATAGGTTTCTTCCGGTTAAAAATTGCTTTCCTTTTTCTGTAATCATATATTTTTGGTCCGGCGCATTAGGCGTTTCGGGTTTTGTCATTCTAATAAATTCCACTTGTTGCAATGGTAATAAATAATTTTCTCTAAAAGTTTGTCGTTTAGAGTACTCCATCCAGGTCATAAGTTCGTCAAGTGAAATTGGAGTTATTGTAAATA
>JBDNGT010000373.1:0-10879 GCA_041689145.1 Geopsychrobacter sp.
CGGCCAGAATGCTTTTGGATACTTCGCAAGTAATTGCGCGGTCATTAAGAACATCGTAAATCACACACTTATCGGCACCATGAGATTTAACCTCTTGAAGGAATCCATCAATCGTCCCGAATTCTTCATAAGCTGGTTCGATCAACTTGGCGGCTTTACCTGCGAAAGTGCTATCTAACTCAAATGCCGATTCTTTTTTGTTCCACAGTCGCGTGACGGGGTGAAGCTCATTAAAACACTTAGCTATTTTTACAGAGTGTCCAATCGCTTTATCAGACATCAAACTCGGCCTAACCCCGGCGCTAATTTCATTTAGACTGTCAAACAGAGCATTTCTAATTACGTCGATTTGATCCGGCCTATAGTTTCTATAATCTCCAGACACCCCTAACCCCGCACTTCCTTCGTAAACCTTAACGGTCCAAACATCGGAATGGTGCTCAGGCATGACCGTCTTGGTTATTTCTTTAACCAAGCTAATGAAGCTGTCCATAGCCTTCTTAAAATCAGCAATAAGGATGATATCCTCATCTATTTCGAGGGTAATATCCGTTGTGATTTGATCTGTATTAATTGCCATAGTTGGGCAAATGATTTTTAGGCGGTCAGCCTTAGTGAGTCCCGGTACATCAATCTTCCTCCTCCGGCTTGGGCGAGCAGCAAATCAGCTTGCGCCGTATAAGCTACTTTACCCTGATTCGACATAAAATCGAACTCCGTTGCGTATCTCTGTAGGTGTTGCTCGCCAACATGGTGGATAGTGCCGGTCATCGGTTAATGATCCGGCCAGCGAGTTCAGTTACTAGCTGTCACATTGGTCGCGAGGTGTTCGGACTTTAGCCAGTATAGGTAACCACCGTTTTGTATACAACATGATAAACCCCCAAAAGCGCTCATGGGCAGCTTGATTATCGTATAGAAATCGCGTTTAATAATCAATGTATAGATAACGTAGGTTTAATATGCATATTGGATACGCTCGTGTTTCCACGCAAGATCAGAATGCCGATCTACAGGTTGATGCACTCCAGGCTGCTTCCTGCGATCAGATTTTCGTAGAAAAAGTTTCTGGTAAAAATACGCCACGCCCAGAGTTAGAGGCATGTCTGAGAACTTTGCGTTCCTATGATACTTTGACCGTCTGGAGACTAGACAGATTAGGCCGGTCTCTTCAAAACCTGGTTGAGATCATCAAGCAATTAGAAGAAAAACAAGTTGGCTTCCGGTCACTGACCGAGGCCATAGACACGACGACCGCAGGGGGCAAGTTGGTTTATCACATATTTGGCGCTTTGGCTGAGTTCGAATCGACTTTGATCAGTGAACGCACTAAGGCAGGGCTTGCAGCCGCCCGCGCCAGGGGTAGGCAAGGCGGCCGCAAGCCGAAGATGTCTAAGTCAGACGCTCGCAAAGCTGCCGCTATGCTTACTGACCCAACGATGACAAAAACAGAGGTCGCTGAATTTTTCGGCATCACGCGGGTTACTCTCAACGCAACATTACACAGAGCGGGTTACGCTCTAAACCCAATAATTAAATCGGAAAAGTAGATGGAGTTTGGCTTGTACTTGGTGCGGATATCTGAATGAACGCTGTTGAGATCGAAGAAGCTATATCCCAGCTTGCGGAGCAGCCATTTGTGGGTGAAGAGTTTCCTTATGCCTTTCTCCAGGCATTTGGCAAGCCCACCACTACCATTGAGCGCCTGCGCTCGGGCAACACAAATAAGTCCGATGTAGGGGGTGTTCTACAAACCAACAACATTCACATGGCTGTTGCCGAGCCCGGCGAAGTGACGAAGACCCTGGCCGCACTGCGAAACAGTCCAGCTACAAGCAAGGGCAAGGCAAAGTTTATTTTGGCTACCGACGGGGAGAGTTTCGAGGCCGAGGCCCTCACCAACGGCGAGACCGTCGCCTGTGACTACGCTGACTTCCCCGACCACTTCGGCTTCTTTCTGCCGCTGGCAGGTATAACCACAGTCAAGCAGATTCGCGAAAACGCCTTTGACATCAAGGCTACCGCTCGCTTGAATCGGCTCTATGTTCAGTTGTTGCAGGACAACCCGGACTGGGCGGCGGCTGAGCGCCGGGCGGATATGAATCACTTCATGGCGCGGCTGATCTTCTGTTTCTTTGCCGAAGACACCAGCATCTTCAACGGTCAGGATCTGTTCACCGCTACGGTCGAGCAGATGAGTGAGCGCGATGCCTCGAATACACATGAGGTGATCGCCGCAACGTTTCGCGCCATGAAAACACCGATTGCCAGCCGAGGCGAGGCGAAGTTGCCTCGCTGGGTCGACACCTTTCCCTACGTGAACGGTGGCCTGTTCTCCGGTTCGACCGAGGTGCCACGGTTCAGCAAGATTGCCCGGTCCTACCTGCTACATATCGGCAACCTCGACTGGACCAAGATCAATCCCGATATCTTCGGCTCAATGATCCAGGCCGTGGCTGACATCGAGGAGCGCGGCGAACTCGGCATGCACTACACCAGCGTTCCGAACATCCTGAAAGTACTCAACCCGCTGTTCCTGGATGACCTGCGCGACCATCTGGAGCAAGCCTGCGATAATCCGCGCAAGCTGCTTAATCTGCGAAAGCGTATGACTAGGATTCGAGTGTTCGACCCGGCGTGCGGGTCAGGCAATTTCTTGGTTATCGCTTACAAAGAAATGCGGGCCATCGAGCATGCCGTCAATGAGCGCCGCGGCGAGGCCGGGGTGAAGAGTGATATCCCCCTTACCAACTTTCGAGGCATCGAGCTACGTCACTTCTCGGCCGAAGTCGCTCGGTTGGCGCTGATCATTGCCGAGTACCAGTGCAACGTGAACTACCTCGGGCAAAAAGAGGCGCTCATCGAATTCTTGCCCCTCTCGGCGGACAACTGGATCACCTGTGGCAACGCCTTGCGGTTAGATTGGCTGAGTATCTGCCCGCCGACAGGAACAGGTACCAAGTATCTTGCGGATGATTTGTTCGAGAAGCCGTTATACCAGGCAGAGATCGACTTCGAGAACGAGGGTGGAGAAACGTATATTTGCGGTAACCCCCCCTTTACCGGGACTCGCAAACAGACGCCCCAGCAAAAGAGCGATCTAGAGGAAGTGTTCTCTGGATATACAAAAAAATGGAAGAATGTAGATTATGTTGGGGCTTGGTTCCTACGGGCAGCACAATTTAACAATCATGCCGAAGCACCATTTGCTTTCGTCGCAACTAACAGTATTTGTCAAGGTCAGCAGGTACCGATTACATGGGGCTTGTTACTCGAACAGGGCTTTAATATTCGCTTTGCTCATACCTCTTTTAAGTGGACTAACCTAGCTAAAAATAAAGCAGGAGTGACCGTTGTGGTGGTGGGTGTTGATCTTAGGTCTGCGGGGAAGCGTAGTATCTATACTAATGAAGTAAAACGCGAGGTTGTACATATCAATCCGTACTTAACCGAGCACCATGTCTCAGTGGTACAAGCCTCAAAAATGCCCCTGTTCACTGAAATTCCGATGGAATACGGAGTTTATTACTCTAAGTCGGCAAATTTGATATTAGATAGAAGAGAGAAAGAAGAGTTGTTGTGTGCCGGTTTGTCCCCAGAATTTATTAGGAGTTTCATTGGTTCGACCGAGTATTTCAGCGGCAAAGAACGTTACTGCTTATGGATATCGGATGATGACGTTTCTCGAGCCATGACCGTTCATGGAGTTCGGGGTCGTATAGATTCAGTCCGAAATGATCGATTGGCCACTAATGACGCTGCGGTGAGGAAGCTGGCTGGAAGACCACACCAATTCCGCGAGCGAAAAGGTGATGATTCGTATAAGATTTTTGTACCAATCGTGTCTTCGGAAAATCGAGAATACTTCCCAGCCGGGGTTGAAAATTATTATGTTGTGCCCACGAATAAAGCATTTTTCCTACCGAATGCCCCGACATGGACACTCGCGATAATTGCTTCTAAATTACATCTTGTATGGATTGAGACAATCTGTGGCCGATTACGCACTGATTACTCATATTCGAACACACTCGGCTGGAACACGTTTCCCGTTCCTCAACTAACCGAGAAGAACAAGGCCGACCTGACCCGCTCCGCGGAGGAAATCTTACTCGCTCGCGAAGCACATTTTCCGGCGACGATTGCCGACCTCTATGACCCTCAGAGTATGCCGGACAATTTGCGCGAAGCGCATGAGCGCAACGACGAAACATTGGAGCGTATCTACATGGGCCGCCGCTTCAATAACGATACCGAGCGACTCGGTAAGCTATTTGCCATGTATACGGAGATGACCGTCACCACAGATGAAGCAGCCAACAGTAAGGGGGGGCTGGCGCGTGAGCAATCTGAATAAATCAGTACCATCCATATCAGTTTCTTACGCTCGCAACGGAAACTCAACTCGGTCGAATGAGTTGGGCATGCGGTCGATGCAGGAGAGGGCCTATGGCGCGCGCGGCGAGCAGTACCTGCTGATCAAATCACCACCCGCGTCGGGCAAAAGTAGGGCACTGATGTTCATCGCGCTCGACAAGTTGAAAAATCAGGGCATTCGGCAGGCTATTATCGTGGTGCCGGAGAAGTCGATCGGGGCAAGTTTTCATGATGAGCCGCTTAGCGACTTCGGGTTCTGGGCCGATTGGCGCGTCGAGCCGCGGTGGAATCTGTGTAACGCGCCTGGCAATGATGATGGCGGCAAGGTCAAATCGGTCGGCACGTTTCTGGAGAGTGGTGATGCCGTGTTGGTCTGTACCCACGCGACCTTTCGTTTTGTCGTGGATCAGTTTGGTGTGGAGGCCTTCGATGATCGGTTGATCGCCGTGGACGAGTTCCATCACGTATCCGCCAATCCTGACAACAGACTGGGCGTGCATCTGAACGATTTCATCGCACGCAACAAGGCGCACATTGTGGCGATGACCGGCAGCTACTTCCGCGGAGATGCCGAGGCCGTGCTAGCGCCTGAGGATGAGGCCCGGTTTCATACGGTGACCTACACCTACTACGAGCAGCTCAACGGCTACGAGCATCTCAAGCATCTCGACATCGGTTATTACTTCTACTCAGGAGCTTACACCAGCGACATCCTCAAGGTGCTGGATCCTAACGAGAAGACAATCATCCACATCCCTAGCGTGAATTCGCGCGAGAGCACGAAGCAGAAAATTCAAGAGGTCGAGTACATCATTGATGCACTCGGCGAATGGCAGGGCATTGATAAGACCACTGGGTTCCAGCTTGTAAAGCTGGCCGACGGGCGTATTTTACGGATTGCCGATTTGGTCGACGATGATCCCGGCAAACGGGACCGTGTCTCGGCCGCATTGAAAGACCCTGCGCAGAAACACAATCGTGATCACGTGGACATGATCATCGCGCTGGGCATGGCGAAAGAGGGTTTCGACTGGATTTGGTGCTCACATGCCCTGACCGTGGGGTATCGGGCCAGTCTAACCGAGGTAGTGCAGATTATCGGGCGCGCAACCCGGGATGCGCCGGGCAAATCTCGTGCACGCTTCACCAACCTCATCGCCGAACCTGATGCCGCCGAGGACGCCGTTACCGACGCGGTAAACGATACTCTGAAAGCCATCGCAGCAAGTCTGCTCATGGAGCAGGTGCTGGCGCCGAAGTTTGAGTTCAGACCGAAAAATCCCGGCAACGCGCCAGACCCCAGCCTCGATTATGGCGAGGGTGGTTACAAATCCGGAGAGTGTAATGTCGGTGTCGATCACGAAACCGGCACTATCCAGGTTGAGATCAAAGGGCTCGTAGAACCCAAAAGTGAGGAGGCTCGCCGTATTTGTCGCGAGGATCTCAACGAGATCATTGCGCCACTTGTACAAGACAACACTGCTTTGGAACGCGGGCTCTTCGATGAGGAAATGGTGCCAGAGGAACTGACACAGCTCCGTATGGGCAAGATCATTCAGGAAAGATTCCCGGAAATCGACGATCACGATCACGAGGCGATTCGCCAGCACGCCATCGCGGCGCTGAATCTTACCCAGCAAGCGAAGCAGGCCGTGACGGAAAGTGACGACGATGACGGCGCGCAGGGGCGCAATACTGCGTTAATTACCGGCGTGCGCAGGATCGCGATGGATGTGCGCGAGTTGGACATTGACATGATCGACCGGATCAATCCCTTTGGCGAGGCCTACGCGATATTGTCTAAGGCGATGAGCGAGACTAGCCTCCAGCAGGTGGCTGCGATCATATCCGCTAAGCGGACTCGTTTGGCACCGGATGAGGCGCGGGAACTGGCTAACCGCGCCGTTCAATTCAAGCGGGAACGTGGGCGGTTACCCAGCATCTCGGCCGCCGACCCATGGGAAAAGCGTATGGCCGAGGGCGCGCAGGCCTACATGCGTTTCCAGAAGGAGGGCAGATATGCGGACTAATATCAGCAATGACGAGCTGGCTGCTGAACTCGCAGACTTTGCCCCGAAGGAGAAAAAGCCTCAGTCAGCCCGGGAGGAGCGGGTGGTAGCCGGTTTCGAGGATATACAGCGATTTGTGGAACAGAACGAACGTGCTCCCGCGCATGGAGAAGATAGGGACATCTTCGAGCGGTTGTATGCCGTGCGGCTGGATCGCCTCCGGCAACTGGACGAATACAGGGAGCTGCTTGCGCCGCTTGATCGCCAGGGCTTGATTGGTGGGTTCTCGGCATCCGAAGCTGCGACGTCCGGCACCATTGATGACGACGAGCTGATGGCAGAGCTTGCAGGCAACGGCGGTGGTGAAGTGGACCTAACTACGCTGCGGCACGTGAAACCAAACTCGGAAAGGCGAGTGGCCGATGAAGTCGCAAGGCGCCAGCCCTGCGGGGAATTTGAAAGTTTTCAGCCGTTGTTTGAGCAGGTTGAGCGGGAGCTGAATGCGGGTACTCGCAAGTCTTGGCGGTTCGGCAAGGACGGCGCGATTAAAGTGGGCGAGTTCTTCATTCTCGGTGGCCAGATCACCTACGTAGCGAGCAAGGGCGAAGCTCGACGAGCACCGAACGGGAGCAAGGATGCGCGAATGCGCGTGATCTACGCAAACGGTACTGAAAGCAACCTATTGCTTTGGTCGCTCCAGCGCGCCCTCTATAAAGACGACGCCGGCCGCCGGATAAGCGATCCGGACGCCGGGCCGTTGTTCGGCGACAGTATGGAGGAGGGCGATGAGGAGTCCGGCACTATCTACGTGCTGCGTAGCCTTTCAGATAATCCCTATGTTTCCGAGCACCGCGAGTTAATTCACAAAATCGGCGTAACAGGCGGTAAGGTCCAGACCCGAATTGCTAACGCCGCCGACCAGGCCACCTATCTGCTGGCCGAGGTCGAGGTGGTCGCCACTTACAAGTTGGTCGGGATCAACCGCGTTAAACTGGAAAACCTGCTGCACCGCGTTTTCGCGCCTGCTCAGTTAGACCTGACCATCGAAGATCGTTTCGGCAAGCCCGTTAAGCCGCGAGAGTGGTTCCTAGTGCCTTTGCATGTGCTGGAGGAAGCGATTGACCGTGTGCGAAAAGGATCAATAACTGATCTCGTCTATGATCCCGCTTCTGCGACTCTGGTGGTAAGTGAGGACTGACAATTTTGAGTGGGTTGTCGTCCCTTTCAGACGGATAATCAGCCGGTGGCGCTCGAAGACTCTGCGCGCCTAAAACCAATGAGTGATCAGGTGGAAAGCACACTGTTTTATGCTGGACTGTCGTATATTTTTAGTTAGAAAAGAGCTTTGAACCACACGCCCCCCAAGGGGGCCAGGCTTAATGCCAGGAAAGGCGGCCAAAGGCCGCGGTGGATACGATACTTCTGAGGCAAATGGTCATTGGGAACGGGTTATTAACGCGAAGGTAAATTGGCCCTGTAGCGCTAACGTGATAGGTACGCTTTAGCTTTTAGCAGTGTCTGTTGAGCGTATTGCTCGGGATGGCGTTTGCGGCGCTCACGGGCGCTATTGATAAGTGCTTCGAGCACCGTACTATCGGGCTCACCGCGCGAGAGCATCCGGCATGTCATTGCCCAGTCTTGTCCACTCGCACTTGTGTCTCTAGCGCCCGGCGCAGCCGGGCCTTTCGAGGCGGTAGCCTCCGCCCCCTTGGGGGGGGGTGTGGTTCATTGCATCTTTTTTTGCAGGCAAACCTTTCTGAGCATCTATAATGTACGGCGCCAGTGATCCTATAGGGTTTATTGCCCTAGCTTGTGGACGGATCGCTCGAAGTAGTACGAACGGATATGTACCGTTACTACGCCGGTGCCATGGCGCTCGGTTTGTGAACCCTGCAAGTCGACCACGTTGGTTAGCGTCGCCTATGCCACCGGGGTCCGCACCGAGACGTCTGCACAGTGCTCGTGCAACGACTAACGGTCGTAATTTCATCGGAACTCGGACCCAAGCCTGATTGTTGGCCGGTGAAGTTTCAGTTATGACTACAGGTTCTACACCGTCTGCCGCAAGCAGATCTAACCCTGCTTGAGTTATGTCGTCGACCAAGACTAGTTTTGGATCGCAATCGGCAGTTCGTGGAAGAATCCAAATATCGTTACCCTTTGAGTTCAGGTGACGTAATGTGCCTAGCATTTGAAGAACTTCTTCGGGGGTTTTTAGCCAAGAGTCACGTATGAAGTAAGCATTTTTATCGGTGCCAGTCCACTGTCTTGCATACACTTCATATCTTGGGCAGCCCATAGCCGCGAGCTGTCGCTTTACCGCTATGTATGTTCGATCTAGCACGCGGTTTATACAGAGATGCAGCTGTAGCAACAATCTGCGATGAATTCTTCGGTTGCGAGACGTGGCCGGACGAGTACAGGCAATGCTGGACACTCTCCTATACCCGCCCCTATAGCAACATGTACACAAACCGCCTCAAACCTTTGCGTCACAATGGATTCGACGTGTGCTTGGACCGTACATGCGATGTACACATGCATCGGACTATCTTGTCTCTGGCGCCAGTGCCAGCGACACTAGTTGTCGGGCTTCGTTTACTGTCGAAATGTCCCGACGGAACTTTGTTACAACCCGCCTAGCGAAGCCCGGCGCATGAGTGTCAACGCCTCGCTCACCCTGCTGCTCCACCCACGCGGTGATCCGTTCCACTCGTCCGGCCAGAGATCGATCCGCCAACCCAAGTACTAGCCGTGCGCAGTAGCAGTGCAGCATCACCATACGCCACGCCCAGCGCATAGCATTCACGCCTACGCGCGATCCTTCCCGGCCTGTCAAAATGTGGTAAATAACCGCGTATCGGCCTGCGGCCCAGGTGATGCGGCGAACGTAGGCAGCGTCTAGCGATCCACCGAGGTCGGCAACCAAGGCGTGCCATAGCTCGTGATATACCGCATCTGCCTCTGGTGTGATTTGGTAGGTTACCGGCTGTACTAAACGTTCAGCTAAATCTCCGGCTGCCGACCGGATTGCTGAGACGATCTGCTGGCGCGGATAGCGTGGCACCGTCATCGGTCGTGCTTCTGCGACTAAGTATAAATGTCTGGCTGCCAAGCCATCCGCGAGCATCTGCGCGTCCACACAATCACCCCAAGTGGTATCTACGCTTGTCCCGAGGATAGTAAGTACAGGGCGAGCTACGCGCGTCTCCCCGCGCGTGCGCGTAGCGTGCACTAGCTCATCGTGATCGTAGGATCGAAGTAGTAGATCGCGCATATCCTCGCGGCTGCCTCCCTCTGCTACCGATCGGATAAGCTGGCCGTACTCGTCGCGGTCCCATAGGCTCGTACCGCAGTTTGCCTTCATGCCGTCAAGGTAGGCGGGGCCGCTAGCGGGTTCCGGTAGCTTTTTCAGGTCCAGGCCCAAAGCGTCCTGTACTACAGACCGCAGAAACGTTTTGCCCGTGCCGGACGGCGCGAGCATAACAAGCCACTGCGCGAGTTCGATATCGCTCGACTCTCCCGGCCAGCGTACTGTCGCTCGGGCCTGCGATAGCGCCGCGCTAGCCAGTGCCATTAACGTACCCACTCCTAGTATGGGAGGGAGATCGGTGTATCGCCTGATGACCTGAACGACGGTTTCCAGAACGCTGCCAGGTGGCGCGACGGCATCCACTGGGCTGATTTCCGCGCGTATGGTTACCGCTAGCATGGTTCGGCCCGCGGGACTAGCCAAAATGCCACTCAGGGCTTTGTCTTTCTTGGTATGGCCTCGGCGGTAGGCTTTAGTCTGACGAGATTTAGCCATGGCTCACCCCCTTGGGGTCAAGCAGGTTGGCCTCCCACTCCTCGAGGTCTGATAGGGCCCAGCGTGTAGTGCGGCACCCAATGCGACGCGGTTGTGGCATTCTGTCTTCCGCTACCAGTTTCCAGACGGTACTAACACCTATGGTGTAGCGGTTTGCTACATCCTGCACGCGCAGGTATCTATTTTCGTTATTCATCGGATCTTCTCCGGTCGGATACATGATCCGCGCTGTCGTAAGACCGGACGACCTGATGGAACTGGGGTGATCGTCTGCACGGCGCGGTACTATGCGGCGGCTTGGCCGCCGCTAATGTGCTGTTTATGTACCTCGCCGGATGCGCATACCCCAGGGTAGGGATTGGCAGACGACATCTAAACGCTACCTCATACCGCGTTTAGTTGCAAGCACCTGTTGTTAACGCGCCGGGGTTTGTTCGGAGGATTGTGTTAGGGGGGGGCATAACCGCTCTCTTTTCCGTACTAGCGTCCGTACAGAAAATTATGGGAGGTGTGTAATAGCGTAACTTATTATTATATATACATTAAATGGTGGGCGGTACAAGATTCGAACTTGCGACCCCTGCCGTGTGAAGGCAGTGCTCTACCACTGAGCTAACCGCCCCGGCTGCGCGCAGCGGGGGGAATACTAAAGTCGGCGGGGATTTACGTCAACGTGGGTTAGCAA
>JBDNGT010000374.1:0-4483 GCA_041689145.1 Geopsychrobacter sp.
AAAACATGCATTTATGGGATGTTTTGTCATGAAATACAGTGCCTTAGCTTGGTCCGACCCCGATCACCCCCGATCTCATAAACAATTATCGGATAATCCCTGCCGTAACCAGTGATCAGAAGACTGCCGTCGAAATCGGTAATCATTGCGATATCACCAGGTTTCCCACTGGGGGAGAACCTTGTCGTATCTTCGGTGGTCAACTCCACGAAGATCGTTTCCAGTCGCCCCCTTTGCGGGTTGTATACTGTCAGGCCCATCAGCTCACCTCCTCTTTAGATCGCGATACTTTTCCTTGCAGGCTCTGCTTTAGACGATAGCTGTCCCACTGGCAGTTAACGATGTGGGCCTTGTGGGTGATCCGGTCAAGAAGCGCTGCGGTCATGACTGGATCACCAAAGACCTGAGTCCAATCTGCAAAACCGAGATTGGTCGTGATAATCACGGAGCCCCTCTCTTGGCGTTCGGCAAGAATCTGAAAGAGTAGTTCCGCTCCTACCTTGGAGAACGGAATATAGCCAAGTTCATCCAGAATCAGCAGGTCGTAGCGGGCATAGCGCTGGATCAGGCGCTGCAGAACTCTCTCTTCCCGAGCTTCGATCAGCTCGTTGACCAAGGCGTAACAACTGATAAACCGGGTGCGATAATTGTTCTTGCAAGCATCAACCCCGAGTGCGGTCGCCAGATGGGTCTTGCCGACACCACTGCGGCCGAGAAAGATAACATTCCGCCGCTCCTTGATATAGTCGCATCCCGACAGGTCTCGAATCAGCCGGATATCGAGGTCATGGGCGGCATTGAAGTCGAACTCCTCCAAGGTCTTGAGCAGCGGAAACTTCGCTTCTCGAACTCGGCGAGCCAGCCTGTTTTCCGCCCGACTCTGGAGTTCGTCAATCGTCAGATCCAGAAGAAACTCATCATGCCCAGCGCCGCTCTCCTTCGCCTGGCGCAAGCGGGACTCCAGCCCCCGAGCTATGGTTGAAAGGGTCAGTGCCTTGAGGTTTTCCCGTAGTGCGGCAATCGTAGCATTGGTCATTGCACTGCCTCCAATTCCCCATAGACCGTCAGGTCGGGAGGCGACAGGCGCGTCCAGTTCGGTAGCGGCGCAATCGGATCGATGACCTCGTTGGCGTAAAGTAAAATATGCTGCACACCATCACTGGCGTGGATGTTCTTTTTTTATTGAATTTCATACGAGTTGCTGGCAAGGTGTTTACTATATTCAGATAGTGAATTTGATATAGCAGTTCTTCTTTTTTGTTTGCTCATCATCTCGTTAAGGGAACATTTTTTGAGAAATTTATTAATTTTTTTATTGCTTCTCTTCATGTCATGCTCTCTTGGCTGTTCAGAAGATCCAAATGAGATTGCCAACAAGTTGTATGTGGATGCATCTAATTTGTTTAAAAAGGCTCAAGAAGAACGAACAAGTTATTCAAAATCATACAAACTTTATTTAGATGCACAAGTCATTGTGAAAAAAATATCAATACAATATCCAACTACAAACATCTCTATTGGTCTTCTGTCAGAGCAGTCAAACATCTCTGGTTTTACTTTAAAAGAATTTCGAGATATTGGAGGATATTTAAAGACTTTTACCGAGGCTGAGCAAAACCCACATTCCTTCGCTCTTTTTCTTTTAAGAACAAACGATAATTTATCAGATGATCCATATGGAACTGCAATAAGATATGCTGAATTAGGTGAATTTTCTCAAGCACTAGAAATTGCGAAAACAATAAATAATTGGTACGGAAAATTACATGTATTGACTTTTATTGCAGATACGTACGAAGAGCTGGGGCAGAGTGAGAAGGTAGTTCAAATATTATCTCAAGCGTTTAACGCTGCGAATGCAATCGAGGACAAAGGAGATAAACCCAGAGCATTAATCTTGATAGCAGATAAGTACGAAGAGCTGGGGCAGCGTGAGAAGGCGATTCAAATATTATCTCAAGCGTTTAACGCTGCGAATGCAATCGAGGACATATTCGGTAAGCTCAGAGCATTAACCTTGATAGCAGATAAGTACGAAGAGCTGGGGCAGAGTGAGAAGGCAGTTCAAATATTATCTCAAGCGTTTGAAACCGCGAATGCAATCGAGGACAAATTCGTTAAACCCAGAGCATTAATCTTGATAGCAGATAAGTACGAAGAGCTGGGGAAGCGTGAGAAGGCGATTCAAATATTATCTCAAGTGTTTGAAACCGCGAATGCAATGGAATCCTATCTCATGAACAGCTCAATATTTGATAAGATTGCAAGTAGCTATGCAGCAGCTGGAAAGTTTACTCAAGCACTCGAGATAGCGAATAAAATCAAGGAGGAATCATATAAAAAATATGCATTATACGAGATTGCAAGAGAATACGCAGCAGCTGAAAAGTTTACTCAATCGCTTGAAATTGCAAACATAATAACGGACGAAGAGGTTAAAGCGCGGGCATTGGTCTCGATTGCAAGAGAATACGCAGCAGCTGAAAAGTTTACTCAATCGCTTGAAATTGCAAACATAATAACGGACGAAGATGTTAAAGCGCGGGCATTAGACTCAATTGCAAGTAGCTATGCAGTAGCTGGAAAGTTTACTCAAGCACTCGAGATAGCGAATACAATCAGGGTAGAAAGCGATAAGTCTCGCACATTAGCAACGGTTGCAAGAATATGCGCAGCAGCGGGAAAGTTTGCTCAATCTCTTGAAATTGCAAACATAATAACGGACGAAGATGTTAAAGCGCGGGCGTTAGTCTCGATTGCAAATCGCTATGCAGCAGCTGGGCAGAATGAGATGGCGATTCAAACGCTATTCCAGGTACTCGAAACTACAAATGATCTATCAATTAAATTACATGCAATTACCGTATACAGAAAAGCATGGGAGCAATCAAGTGAGAAAATCATGGTTCCTTTTAGAGATCTTGTCAAAAAGACACATCCACTGGAATTATTTTGGGAAAAAAAAGGTCGAACTATCAACTTGGCGAATTGATGCCTCGTCTCTTCAATACTTTCAGACAATAGAAAAAGAGAACGTTTTTACTATGTAGTTGGATGTTCTCACAATCGAAGGCCCATGTTTAGAAGATATGTTCTAAGCTGTAGCAATCATGCTTTGACGTGAAAGTCAGTATCAAATTGAACCAAGTAGGGGCGTAACATGAACTTAAATCGCAACTTTGACGTTCTTGAAATTTCATCCGATGCAACCTTTGAAGATGCAAAAGCAGCTTATCGCTTGATGGTTCAAGTATGGCACCCAGACAAGCACGCCCATAATGAAAAACTTCAAGCTAAAGCAACGAGCAAAATCAAAGAGATAAACAGAGCATGGCTTGAAGTTGAAGCACATTTTCTGAATGGCGGCGCGGGAACGCATGAAACTGAATGCAAAAAAAATGAAAAGCATGATAGTGCACAACAAACGGGACAAGTGTTTCAAATATACATAGTGCAGGAAAGCGGCTTAATGTGGGCAACAAACGGCAATATCGCTGGCAAACAGATGAATTGGTTCGATGCTACTAGTTGGGTAACAGGTCTTAACTATGGTGAATACACTGATTGGAGGTTGCCACAATCGGGGGATTTTGATTCTATCTCAAGAAATTATACCATTCTGAACACACATGGCTTCAATAACGTCCAAGCTGGAATCTATTGGACTGCTTCTTCCCTCAAAGATGATAACAACTTTGCAACGTTCATCGATATGAGAAGCGGCAACTCGATGACGACAGTGAAAACACATGAATGTTACGTATTGCCTGTTCGTGGCGGGCATATCAAGGATGATGAAACGATAGAAGCGGAAACAAGAGAGGCTGAACGTCAAAATATTGATTCCCTTCGGCAAGCAGAAGAAGAACGCTGCTCGATAAATGTATCATTTTCATCAATCAAAAACGGGCGCGTGCGGTGCCCAATTTGTAATTCAATGCAAGTATTAGACAATGATATTATTCTATACACGAACATATTTAAATGTACAAAATGCAAGTCCGAAGTAGGTCTTGTGCATTATGCAAATGAAACGATTAACCCAAATGAAGCGAATACACAGGCTAGCGTGCTTTTCCGTCCACTAGAACAGCAATCTGTAGCTGAAAAAATGTTTCGTGCCATCATCGTCGCCACAGTTTTTGGTTTCTTTTTGCGCGGATGCACTTAAAAATGACTTTGACAGGATGTAGGATTCATTGCCCTAAATATCAATTCCTGCTGTTTTGATAAGCGCGTTTGGTGCGGGTAGCGCATCTTGTAAATTTATCAGATGAGAGGCCTTCCGTCTCTTTAGGCAATCAGACAAGAAAACGTCTATATCATGGGATGTGCTTAGAAGCTGTTACCGCCGACGAAGTTTGAACCCACCCAACAACGATAAACGAACCCACCTGATCGTTATCGCAGTATTCCTCCACCGATTACATCGGACCCATCCCCCCTGCTAAATTGTCTACCCTCTTGACCAAAAATCTTCCAT
>JBDNGT010000375.1:0-11624 GCA_041689145.1 Geopsychrobacter sp.
GATCTGTTTCGGTCAAGAGCCGTTGGTCCCCCACCGTTCGCTGCGCGATTGCCGTTTGCCCGATCTAATCATCCTGCCCTCGGTGTTGGGCAATATCGAGGCGCTGCGTCAAGAGAAAGAGGCGATTGCCTGGCTGAAGGCCCAACATGGACGCGGGGCGATCGTCGCGAGTATCTGTGCCGGGGCCTTTCTGGCCGCTGAAGCCAGCATTCTCAATGGACGGGAAGCGACCACCCACTGGCAGTTGGCCGACCGTTTTCATCAAACTTACCCCAAGGTCAAACTGCAGGCGGACTGCATTCTGATCGATGGCGAGGATTACCTGTGCGCCGGAGGAACCAGCGCGCACCAGGATCTGGCGATCTATCTGCTGGAAAAATTTGGTTCAGCCGAACTGGCTGATGCCTGTGCGCGCATGATGTTGATCGATCGCGGTCGGCGCGAACAGGCGCCCTATATCCGCTTTCGCCGACAAAAGACCCATGGCGATGAAAAAATAGCCGAGGTTCAACGCTCTCTGGAGAAACACCTGACCGAGCGGACCAGCGTGGTCAAAATGGCTGAGATGGCGCAGATGGTCGAGCGGACCTTTTTGCGCCGCTTCAAAAGAGCCATCGGCAACTTGCCGCTCGAATACCTGCAACGCCTGCGCATTGAAGCGGCAAAGCGGCTGTTTGGACGGGGGGAGATGCGGATTGATCTGATCACCAAGGCGGTCGGCTACGAGGATACCAGTTCGTTCCGCCGGCTCTTCAAACAGATTGCCGGTTTATCGCCGACGCTATGTTGAATTATAGGGGAGTTGAGCTCGCCAAGGGACAGAATCAGTCAGGCACTCGGCGGCGCAGTTCGACGAAGGAGTGCAGGCGTTGGCGAGTGCGGCAATATCTTTGCGCCTTCGTTCTCAGCACAAGAAATCCGGCGGCAGGGGATTTGGAATAAGACGGGGGTGCTTTTAGCAGCCGATTTTCTGTTAGTAGAAGTAAACCAGACTTTTTATAATTAAACGGGCTGAAGAGCACGACTTTTCAGCCCGTTTAATCAAGAGGGGGGATCTACTTAGGCGAAGAAGCGCTTCAGCAGTCCGGCAAAGGCCGAGCCATGGCGAGCTTCGTCTTTGCCCATTTCGTGAACCGTGTCGTGAATGGCATCGAGGTTGAGTTCTTTGGCGCGGGTGGCCAGTTTCTTCTTGCCGGCACAGGCGCCATGTTCGGCATCCACGCGTGCTTGCAGGTTGGTCTTGGTATCGGCAACCAGACACTCGCCCAAGAGTTCGGCAAATTTGGCCGCGTGCTCTGCTTCTTCAAAAGCGATCCGTTTGTAGGCTTCAGCAACCTCCGGATAGCCTTCACGATCTGCCTGACGACTCATCGCCAGATACATGCCGATTTCGGTACACTCGCCGGTAAAGTTGGCCCGCAGACCCTCAAGAATTTCGACATCAACACCTTTGGCTACACCGATCCGGTGTTCATCTGCCCATGCCATGTTGGCATCGGTTTGCATTTCGGTAAACTTATCAGCTCCCGCTTTACACTGCGGACAAAAATCGGGCGCTGAATCACCTTCATGAACATAACCGCAGATAGTGCAGACAAATCTTTTCATCGAAATTTACTCCTTGAATAGGGGTGTAAGAGGGGATATGTGACTAAATTGGTCGAAATTATACCTGAAATGATTCTGCTGTCAACAGGGGTTTTCATCTATAATCGCAGGCCTCAGCAATGATCTGTGTCGCATGACCTAAAAACAGCGGAAGCGAATCGAAGGATTTTATGGGTATCAGAAGCATCGGCTTAATCTATCTGCTGTTAGTCGGCCTGGTCTATCTGTGGGCGTTTTGTCGTGATCCGCAAAAAGCGCAAACTGCAATCAGGGCAGGAAAAACCTCCTTGCTGACCCTGCTGCCGCTGCTTTTTGCAATCTTTGCCCTGGTCGGTCTGTTTCAGGAATTTCTCCCCCCCGACATCATTGAGTCGGTACTGGGCCAAGGCAATAAAGCGCTCGCTCTGTTGATCGGCGGTCTGGTTGGCGCCGTCTCGATCGGACCCCCCTTGGCCGCTTATCCGATTGCAGGCTCCTTGATGGCAAATGGCGCTTGGCCGCCGGCCGTGGCGGCGTTTATTCTGTCCTGGATCTCTGTTGGGGTGATCACTCTGCCGTTTGAGGCTAAAATTTTCAGTTGGCGCTTTGCCCTGCTGCGCAACGGGTTGACCCTGGTTGCCGCGCTTTTCTCTGGTCTGCTGCTCGGGGGCTTTCTATGAAAGGGATGGCGGCGATTTTACGCTGGGCCAAGCAGCAACGGATGCTCTGGCTGGTCAGTCTGCTTTACCTCTGGGCCGGGGTTGTCGCTCCGCAGAAGGCAAGCGCTGCCTTGCATGCTGGAATCAGCCTTTTTTACTCGGTCAGCATTCTTATTGTGGCTGTTTTCGCCCTTGTCGGGCTGATTCAGGTGTGGATCGGTCGCGATATGATCGCGGCGTTCCTTGGGCGCGAAGCGGGCATCAAGGGGTTGCTGATTGCGGTGGGCTGTGGGGCGATGCTGATCGGCCCGGCTTATGTCATCTTTCCGCTGCTGATGAGTTTACGCCGGCTTGGTGCGCGTTGGGCGGTCGTGGCGATCGTCCTGGCGGCTTACGCCTTGAAACCACAGATGTTACCGATTGAGGTCGAGTTTCTGGGGCTCCCCTTTGCGTTGATCCGCGCTGGACTCACCTTGTTATTGGCCATTCCGCTCGGACTGGCGGTTGAATGGTTTATGCCCGCGGACGATCATAAAGAACAACTGTAAGGCCGGATTAAAGCTCCAGACGCAAACCGTCGCTGGCGATCTCAAGGTCGATGGCTTACGGTTTTGGTCGATCTGTAGACCGGTGTGAGTCAGGATAATCCGCGCAGCCTTCAGCTCGGTGAGATGCTGTTTGAGGGTGAGATAGTCAAGATGAACCGGGCTGGTTTCAGCGTAGTTGCAGCACTCACAGATAAAAAGATCACTCCCCCTCGCCAGCTCGATCAAGCTCTCATCCCATGTGGTATCGCCCGAGTAGGCGATTGAGCGGCCCGCTGTTTCAATCCGCAAAGCGCAGACCGCAGCGCTGTAACCCGACGAGCAGGGTTGTCCCGCAATCGAGCAGCAGGCCGTGGTTCTGCTCGGCCTGCTGCTCGATAAATATGCTGCTCTGCAAGCGCCTGCCGTTTGAGAATGCATTGCCGCTGCAAATAAATGTCAGAGCTAGTGGAGCCATCTGTTATTGCGGGGTTGGTGGGGCAACCAGACTCAACTCCTCTTCGATTAGGCGGCTGAATCCGGCCACGCTGCGTTCCGGGAGTAATCTGCCATTGATGAAAATTGTCGGGGTACCACGCACGCCGATCTCGGTCCCTTCGCTGATGTCGCGGTTGAGTAGTGCGGTCAGTTGCGGGTCGCCCCGGTCCTTTTTAAGCTGCTCCATGTCGAGCCCAGTTTGCGCGGCGAGGTCATCAATCTTTTGCGGGCTGAGACTGTTGTAGTTTGCAAAGAGGAGATCATGCAGTTCCCAGAACTTGCCCTGCTGGTTCGCGGCAAGTGCCGTTAATGCGGCGTTACGCGAGTTGTGATGGCTGCTCAGCGGAAAGTTCTTAAACGCCAGTTTGACGCGGCCGGCGTACTTCGCGACAACCTGCTTGAGCAGCGGCACCGATTTGGCGCAGTAGGGGCACTCAAAATCGTCAAAAATCGCAATCGTGACAGGGGCGGTCTCAGCGCCGAGCACCGGGGCTTTGCTGATATCAATCTGTTGCGAAATTTCGAGCATTGCAATCACCACCAGCTGCTTGGCGGTTTTTTGCAGCAGCAGATGTTGCGGGCCCAGGGGGCTGATTTGATCGACCTCCGGGTCGACCGCAGTCTGCCCTTGCAGTTCACCACCAAGGGTATAGATCAGGATCTGACTATCCTGGGTCAAGACGTAGAGCCGCCGCCCGTCTGTAGTGGTGGTTATCTGTTTGGGCGTTGAATCGAGCTGCAGGGTTTTTAATTCCTGCAGTTTTACAACCCCGCCGAACGAGGGCGCGGTCCAGAGTAGTAATGACAGGATAATCAATAATAATAAGCGCATAAAAGCTCCAAGTTGATTAGGCGACCCTAAAAGGTCAGAGAGGTTGGCGCATCTTCTGGATCAGGGCCAGATCGGCAATCACCAGCGCGGCCATCGCTTCGACGATCGGTACGGCCCGCGGCACCACACAGGGATCATGACGTCCCTTGGCCTCGAGGGTGGCTTCCTGCCCCTGATAATCCACGGTTTTCTGGGCTAGGCCGATGGTCGCCGGCGGCTTGAAGGCGACCCTGAAATAGACATCTTCCGCGTTGGAAATGCCACCCTGCACGCCACCGCTGCGGTTGATCAGGGTGCCGAGGCGGCCGTTCTTGAAGGTGTAGGGATCGTTATGGGCTGAGCCGCGCATCCTTGCGCCATCGAAGCCGGAGCCGATTTCAAACCCCTTGGTTGCCGGAATCGACAGCATGGCATGGGCCAAGCGTGCCTCGAGACGGTCAAAGGCAGGTTCGCCGAGGCCGGCAGGCAGGTTACGGCAGACGCAGGTCAGAATTCCACCGATCGAATCCTTGTCGGCGCGCGCCGCGAGGATCTGTTCGGACATCTGTTGGGCGGCCGCTTGATCCGGGCAGCGGACCTCATTGGCATCGACGAGCTCACGGCATATATTTGAAAAGTCGACCGCCTGTGCATCAACATCTCCGACCGAGCTGACCCAGGCGACAATTTCGATCCCGTATTCCTGCAGCAGAAATTTTTCCGCGATGGTGCCAGCAGCGACTCGACCGATCGTTTCCCGTGCGCTCGAACGGCCACCGCCACTCGACGCATGAATGCCATATTTTTGACGATAGGTCAGATCCGCATGGGACGGACGCGGAATCTGGCTCATCGTGCCGTAATCTTGTGGGCGTTGATCCTTATTGCGGACCAGCAGGCCAATCGGCGAGCCAAGTGTTAGGCCATTTTCAACCCCCGAGAGGATTTCAACCTGATCGGCTTCATCGCGGTCGGTCGACAATTTACTTTGGCCGGGACGGCGCCGATCGAGCTGAATCTGGATGTCGCTGGCTTGCAGCTGCATACGGGAGGGAACGCCATCAACCACGACGCCGACGCCGGCACAGTGAGATTCACCAAAAGTTGAAATGCGAAAAAGAGTACCTAAACTGCTCGACATTTTGGGAACAGGCTCCTGTTTAAGGGTGTCGATTGAAGAGAGAATATAACAGATTTATGGGTCGGAGTGTAGTTCTGTTAGCTTGATCAAAGCCAGAGATGGATTTTTTACTAGAAGTAAAAAACTTTACTACTGGTAAAAAAATACTTGACCATAACACTGTTACGCGGTATGTTGAAGAGCGTGGATGCGACTTGCAGTTGATGCTTTCGCAAGAAAGCAAAATATCCGCTGGCTAAGCAAAAAGCGCCAAATGCAAAGCGCGAAATTTTCGAGCAATGAGGCGTACGTACGTCGAAGCAGCGAGAGAAATTGCAGCAATGCAGCAGTTGGTGAGTTTTTGCTTAGCCATCATTTATGCCTCTTCTAATTTGCGCCCTGTTGCCCGATAGAGCGCCATTTTTTCATGGCCTCGCTAAAACTCACCAACTGTTCAGCAATTCCCGGCAGCTCGTTAAACCCGCTTAAACAGGGGGGGTGAGATTTTGGCCTTCGTAACGTTTTGATGTTTCTTGAATCATTTTATGCGTTTTCGAGTCGCTACCCGAGTTCGCCACCGACAGTGGTGGGCAGCTGAATACTAACCTGAAGAATTCATTTAACCTCTTGATATTAAACAATAAATAATTGATCCGGCGGTCTTTTTTTGCTTGACATAGCTTGACGGGTCAGCACGCGCGTTTTTCATTAGCCAACCCTACTCAAGGAGCTGTGAAAAATGTACGGACCCTCTTCGAAGTTTTTGAACTGGAATCGATGGAGATGCCCTATACCGCGTTATTGAATGGATATAACAAACCCAAACCCGAGATTCTTTATGATGATTCGTAAGCGTAGAAAGCGGCGGTCTTTTCCCTGTCGCTGTACCCCGCATCTGGTTCCGGCGTTGACCGGAGAAGTACATCGCCCCGCGGCTTGGGGACGGGTGCGTTCAAATTGCGGAGTTGATGATCTCTGTAAATGAAATAACAGCGCAGTGGTTGCGGTTATTGGCAAAAAAACCGCCGCAGCGGCACCAATTTGCGCGAATTTAAGTGTTGCCACATTAAAAACCAAAGAAGAACCGCATTGGTCAATTCACATCGGGAATTGCTGTCCTTTAACAAAGGTAATTCGATTCCGCCAACCGAGTTCGGCCTCAACTTCGAGCAGACGTTGTTTGTTTAGTTGATAGGTTTGGGTTGGAACGCCGTAGACCCCCATTTTTTTGGTTTGGGGATGCAGCCGCATGGCCAGTTGCAGAGTCTCTTTAGAACTTAGGTCCTCGGCAACACCCGTCGCCAGCCGTCTGCCGGCGAGCATCTTGGTCTAAAAGTTATTGATGCCACAAAAAATCAAATGGGTTGCGGCGAAAAGCTCGCGGAGGGGACCGACCACAAAATCTAGGGCATTGTTATCGCAGACAATCAGCAGATCGGGCCGTACCTTCTGGTATTTGTTCCGATAGAGACGTGCCAGATCAGCGAGATAACCGGGGGAATGAAAGCACTTGGAATCCATATATTCAATCTGCAGCTCAGGGCTTGGTTGCGTCGTGCTTAATGCCTCCTGGACCCCACGAATCTGCTCTTGGCTCCACAGGCCAGGATCATAAGAGAGCAACCATAACACCCGGGCCGGACTCGCCAATGCTGACCCGGCGGAGAGGAACATTGCCAGAAGACAGAGAGCTAAAGACCTATATACACAACCGAACTCCTTCCCCCTCCGCGGAAACTACGGTACCTAGCGATCTGGGGATTCCTCAGCGGCGAAAGATCAGCGCAACTCCGCACACCATCAAAACCACCCCGGCAATGCGGTTCACATCAAGGGGGATATGGCGCATGCCGAACAGCCCGAAATGATCGAAAACCAGGCCCGTGGCTAACTGAGCGACGATCAACGCAGCCATTACGGTGCCGGTGCCCAAACGTGGCACGGCCAGAATTGTCAGGGCCACAAAAAAAGCCCCGAATAGACCGCCGCTGAACTGCCACCATTCGGCGTTTACAACCCCGCGAAATGTACTCCGCTCGACACTCAGGGAGAGCACCAGCAGCACCAGAGTGCCAACCAGAAAGGAGATCGTCGCGGCATGGATGATTCCGATCTTCTCGGCCAGACGTGCATTGATCGATGGCTGGACCGTCGCAGCGGCGCCGGCAGCAAAGATCACCAGCAATAGAACCAGATTCGACATCTTAACCTTATCCTTCGGAGCGGCTTTGACAGGCGAGGCAGAAGGGGGATTCGGGCCGCACCTTCAGTCGCTCATATCCGATCGGTTCCTCGCAGTGCCGACAGTCGCCATAGCTATCACGCGCGATGGCCTGCAGGGCATTGCGCAACAGTTGCAGGCGCTGGCTCTGGGTCCGGCGACTGGCAATCACCATCTGTTGTTGCTGCATGGCGTCCATGCGCGACAAGCGCCCGATCGGTGTATCTAGGGCAACCGGCTTGCTGCTCGCGGCCGAACTCTCGAGCACTGTTTCAAGCTCTTGACAGTCGTGCTGAATTAGTTTGCGGAGTTCGGCCCGCTGAGCGGCGGTTAAACCATCCATCAGGGGGTCCGGCGCCTGGCCAAATGGGAAACCGTCTTGAATCCTGGGTGCGTCGCACCACCCACCAGCTGAAAGAGGGCAATTTCAGTACTGGTAATAATTGCTCCAGCTGCTGCCGCCGTAGCAACTGCGGTCTCAAAATCAGATTTGAAACGGGAACAGATGGCGTCTTTGACCAGATGCACAACATAACCGCGCTCTAGGAGTTCGAGCAGGGTCTGTAACACACAGACGTGAGATTCCATCCCGACCAGCAGAACCTGTTTTGCGCCGGTCTTCTCGAGAGCTGACATAAAATTCGGTTCGCTACAACAGGAGAAACTGGTTTTTTCGATGCAGCTCTGGCGGGTTGCGGCATTGAGTTTGGCGATGGTATGGCCCAACCCCTTGGAATATTGCTCGGTAGCAATCACCGGCAACGCCAAGGCGTCAAAGGCCTCCAGCAGCAGCTCAATATGTTGGATCAGTTCGGCACTGACCCGACTGTTCATCGCGGGGACCAGTTTCTCCTGGACATCGACCACCACCAACGCCACCTGGTTAATCTGCAACCAGAACTTTTCTTTAATTGCTTCCATCATGCAACCACCTTTCCTTTTAAGGTTTAGTTCCCTGGGCTCCGAGTTTATCCTTGCCTAAGTTTTTCCTGCGCCGTGAGCCTTTGCTGGCCACGAGTAGCAAGCCTGTCGCCAGCCCGGCAATAAAAACCACAAGCAGGAGCAATGCTCCCGGCAAGCCGAAGGTCCAGAAGAAGAAATTAAAATTAACAGTTGCCGTATTCTGCATCACAAAGGTCAAGACCAATGAGAGCAGAAAAAAGGATAGATAAAGTCTCCAACGCATAGTCGCCGCCTCCTGAAAGTTAAGGATATCACCCGCTATTAACTCATCCACCTTCCGGCAAGTCAATCTAAGAAAAAAGAGCTGCCCTTTAAGGAGCAGCCCGCGACCAATACCGGAAAATCGTTAGTGTTTAGTACCTGGGATCAAACCTGAAAAATCTAACGAATAAGGATAGATTGCGGTCGGTGAAACTGCAGATCTCTACGCAAGGAGCATACGGTTATCTGATACTTTCACCCTTCTCAAACCGGGACAGAATACCTGACCTATTCGGCATAATAAATTTTTGTTCACCGCAAGTGGGCCTTTCCTCATGGATACTCACGGGGGGGGGGGAATCACAAAAGCCGCCCTTAAATCAGGACAGCCTTTGGTGATAACAAAAATATTTAACCCTGCGGCAGACTAATGTAACTCATCCCCCTTGAGAAACGGCGGAACAATCTTGGCAAGAAACCAGAAGAGAACAAAAGGGGTCGCCATAACAGTCAAAGCACCAAACAAGCCCTCTTTGTAGGTTTCCCAATTATGCGGCCAGATCGGCATTTCGTAGTCCATGAATCCAGCGAAACTTAGAGAAAAGGCCTGCCCGCCGATGACAATGTTCCAACGCATCATGAAAACCCCAAAGAGCACCAGCGCTGTAGCGATCGTGGTGCGCCGAACCGTCCGGCCCGGCAGGATCATGAGCAAAAACGGCAGAACGTTACCAATGCCATACTGCATAATGAAAATCTTCGTGAAATCGCGCTCCAGAATAACCTCGCGCAGAATATCCCAGGATTTAACCTGAGTGTAGCCGCGGAAAATCATATCGAGAATTTCGAGGGTGGCGGCAGCGATCATAAAATATAGGAGATAGTTGGCAGCAATGCCGACCTCTGACTGTTCGATACTTTGGAGAACCTCCGGTGACGGAGCATTGGTGTCTTTCGCCCAACGGGCGATCTTGCGTTTGGCGAGAAATTTACGTCCTTCCTGGGCAAGAACATAACAGAGAATACATAAGGCAATTCCGGAAACCACCGCCGAACAGATGAAGATGACCGGCATCAAGGGTGTCATCCAAAGGGCGTTAGCCTTAACCGAACCGAAGATAAAGCCAGCATAACCGTGCAGAAAGCAGGCAACCGGAATACCGATACTGGCTAAAAATTTGACCGCTTTGTGGTCTTTTTGAAGCGACTCCTCGTTGATATTCATGGCGCCGAGCGTCAGACATTTGTAGATAAACAGGTAGAGGTTATCCACACCTTTTCGTTCCGGCTTGGCCTGCAGTTCATTCACCATCTGCACAAAGTGCTTGCGGTAGACAAACCAGATCTCACCAGCGACAATAAAGGCGTAGGTCAGAAAGACAATCCCGAAGGCCGAAATGGCCGAGGTGAAATGCGGAGTCATCAAGACGTTAATCCCGCGCAACGGCTGCTGCAGATGCAACATCAGCGGCATCATTGCAACCGGGAGCAGGGCAAAAGAAAACACCAGGGCGAAGCGCGCGATCTCGCGCAGTTGAGTCACGCCAAAAACATGGTAAAGAGATGAGAGAACAAACGCCCCGGCGACCAGACCTGTCATATAGGGATACATGACGATCTGAATCGACCAGTAGATGTATTCATTCGGCAGAACGAACAACTCCTTAATCGTCCAGGCCTCACCGTGAACCATCATGTGTGTAGCAACTTGCGCAACTTGTTCAACCATGATCAACGCACCTCCTGAGCAAGACCGATGTAAAATGCCTGCGGCCCGGTTCCGAATTCATCCTTGAGGACCCCGACCCGCTGATTAAGGATAATCTTGGTGACCGGGTCGTTGACATCGCGAATATTGCACATTTTCCGTGCCCCGAAGGGACAGGCGTTGACACAGGCGGTTTCAAGGCCCTTGGTGATCCGGTGGTAGCAGAAGGTGCATTTATCGGCAACGTGGTAAATCGGGTGAAAATAACGCGCCCCGTAAGGACAGGCCATGATGCAATACCCGCAACCGATACACCAGGTGCGGTCGACCAGGACCGGGCCGGTGTCGGTTTTGTAGGTGGCCCCTACCGGGCAGACCTGAGTGCAGGGGGGAGTCGCACAATGGTTACAAAGTTTGGGAACGAAAAAAGCTTTGCCGACGTTGTCCGGGTCGATCTCCTGGAATTCACCCTTGCCGAGATCAATCCGACTTTCGGTAAAGCCATAAAGAGCGCCATCGGGGCTGTCGATGTAACGCCGGTCATCCTTAGTGAAGACATAGCGTTCGACCCAGGTCCGGGTCACTTTTGCATCGAAGGGGATGTCATTCTCGGTTTTGCACGCCTTGACGCAAAAGCCGCAACCGACGCACTTGAGAGTGTCGAGAAGAAACGCCCAGTGGATATCCTCATTCGCCGCCAGAACCTCTTGCGGGTCCACCAGCTCCAACGCGGTAAGTGGAACCGATGCGCCGGCGATGACGACAATGCCCCTTTTCACGAAATCACGCCTTTTCATCGTTACATATCCTCCAGTCGCGGATTGTGTGGATTGTGACATTCTACGCATTGGTACTCGGCGTTGTGCTCCTTCGGATCGATACCGGGGATGCGTTTCCGTTCACTTGTGGTGTAGGGCAGATCGGTATGGCAGCGCAGACAGAGAGTCCTGCTGCGGTCGATGGACAACTCTTGCGGTTCCGCTGGGTGATTAAGCGCCGGCCCATGGCAATTTTCGCACGGAATAATGCCATGCAGATCTTCGGAACGAATCTCCACCTCATCTCCGTGGCATTCACCACAATACTCATGCATCTTCTGCTTGCCGGTGTCACGATACTTGATCGGCTGGGCTGCCCATTCCGCTTCATTGGAAAGACGATGGTAGGAGTACATGAACCCCGCCTTACCCGTGCCGAAATCAGCCGGAACGTAGAACAGTCGGAAGACTAAAATCCCAACCACGATACAGATAACCACAATGAGCGGTCGCCAGATGTGACTTTTCACCGGTTCACCCCTTTTGCAAAAATGAATTGACGATAGATAACGGC
>JBDNGT010000376.1:0-4300 GCA_041689145.1 Geopsychrobacter sp.
CCAGAGCATATCCATAGAGTAATCTCCTTTGTTTCTTGATTGTATTCCATCTACAGAATACAGGCAATCATGCGTGCCTCACCCGTCAACCTAAAAAAGACCGGCCCGAAGGCCGGCCAAGGAGGTAAGCTGAACCGGTTCGCTCAGTTGCGAAAACGGCGGGCCAGCTCGGTTGAAACTGATGTCGCCTAAATGTGTTGTTCACTTTCCAGATCGAGAGAAAGGAACCTCTCGGCCAAGGTGTAAACCAGGGCGCTAAACGCTATACAGCCGATAACAATAAGATATTCACTGATTGAGGGGGAGTAACTGAAAAGACCCTGCTTCAGCCCCTCAGCACCCTGGCGCATCGGATAGAGTTGACCCGCAACGGTCATGTCATACCGCATGAAGAACATTCCGACCAGCGCCATCAAGCTGGCAACCATGGTCGTAAATGGGGTGCGATTTTTGCGCATCAACAGAAACAGTGGGATCACCAGCCCGATCACAATTTCACCTAGCCAGAAATTCACGGAAAGAGAGCCGCTGATTAACGCTTTGACCGGTTCGTAATGGCCCGGTTGCGCACCGTAGAGCCCAACGATTATGTTCCAGAACACAGAGAAAATAAGCACAAAAATCATCAACCTGAGAATGCGACCCAAAAGGCGTACGACCCTCTTGTCTTTGGTATCCATCACCAAACCCCGCAGGGCATGATGAAAATACATCACCAGGCAGATCAAGGCGGTCCCCGAGACCAGGGCGGTGATCAGGATATAGACCGGCAGAAATGCGCCGTGCCAGAAGGGGCGAGCCAGGGTCAGCCCAAAGACCGCCCCCAGCACTGAAGGTGCGGCAATCGCGAACAGAAAACCGACGGTGCCTGTAATCATAGATAATTTGTGATTATTCTTCATCAGGGCATAAAATTCGATAATCAAAATGCCGAGATAAAGCCCATAGACGGTCCCCATCCACCAGATCGCTGAAGAAAAATTTGGCGACAGCAGGGTATAGACCATATTGAATGGGCGTTCCAGATCCAACCCGATGGCGCCAAAGGCCCCGATCAAACAGAGGATGGCGAGCAGAATGGCCCGGCGACAGATCAGGGTAAACTCTTCGAAGCCGAAGACATGCCCGAGGCTGGAGATCATGCAGAGCCCGGAGCAAGAGATCGCCAAAAACACATAGGTTGAAATCAAAATGCCCCAGGGAACGCCACGGTTCACATTAAAAGCTTGTCCATGGCCGACGTAGAAGCTGTAGCCAGCAGCACCGGCGGCGGCAATCAGACAGGTCCCGAGGACAAGAAACCAGAGGATATAGCCAGGTTTTTTAGCAAGGGTTGACATAGTCGTCTTCTCCTAGATTAGATAGTACAGAAACGGCTTGGTGCCAAGTTCCGGTTTAAGAACCCGGTGTGCATTCTTGGCCAGCAATATCGACACCTCGCTGTTGGGATCATTCAGATCACCAAAAACCCGCACCTTGGTGGGGCAGGTCTCGACACAGGCGGGGATACCCCCAACAGTTACGCGTTGGATACAGAATGTACATTTATCGATGACACCGTTTTCCTCGTTATAAAAACGCGCATCGTAGGGACAGGCCAGCATGCAATATTTGCAACCGATACACTTATCGGGGTCCACCGTAACAATTCCTCCGATGGTGATGCCGGTGGCACTGGTCGGGCAAACACTGTTGCAGGGCGGATTAGCGCATTGATTACATTGACTCGGGGAGAAACTCTGTCCCAGCTTCGGGTAAGTTCCACGCAGAGGTTCTTCTGTGACCCAGTTGCGATAGGTTTCGTCACCTATCGGCACATTATTCTCTGTCTTACAAGCCACCGTGCAAGCTTTGCAGTCAATGCACCGCCGGGTGTCGAGGACAATGGCGAAGCGTTTATCTTTCATCGGTTCAACTCCTTACAGTCAGCCTCAGGCGGGGCTGATTTCGACAAAGGTCTGGTGCATGGCGACATTACCGGAGATCGGTTCAAGCTTGTCTTCGATCAGGGCGGCATCACAGGCTCCACGACCATAGACCAAAGACTGCCCTTTAGAGAGGACTCCAAAACCATGCGCCATGTAGACACAATCAGGACGGATCTTGTCCGTTACCTCAAGCTTGAGCGTACCCTCACCGACGTTGCTCTTCACCTTGACCGACTGTCCGTCGCGTAGCCCCATTTTAGAAGCCGACTGGGAATTCAGCCACAGCGTGTTCTCCGCCATCAGTTCATGCAGGTAGGCGTTGTTAGATGTGGTCCCGTGAGTGAAATAGGCGTTGCGCCCGACCAACAGGCGAAACTTATTCGCCGGGACATCCTCATGCCGGGTGTAGACCGGCAAGGGGTCGAGTCCATTCTTGGCATAATTTTCAGAATAGATCTCAATCTTGCCTGTTTTTGTTCTCAAGCGCTTACCCTTGGTCAGGCCATAGGTCGGCTCCACCTTCAGGTAGTGAACTCCGGTCGTCTTTAGGTCATGCAAAATCTTGGGGTTCTTACTGACCTGATGGTGAATATATTCATCAATGGTGAAGTCAAAGGTTTCCGCAATCTCAGAGCCGAGACGTTTGGCCAGATTCTGCATGATCCACAGATTCGGTTTACTCTCGAACAGAGGAGCAATACACGGCTGACGGAAGGCGACCACTGGCAGGATTCCGCCGATCGATTCGAGGGGATCCTGCCGTTCGAGGTAGGTCGCCTCGGGCAGAACCACGTCGGAATACCACGCGGTATCGCTCATGGCGATATCGATAGTACAGATGAAATCCATCTGATCCATCATCTTCAGAGTCTTGGTCCGGTTGGGTACCGACATCACCACGTTCTGCTTATAGATCATCATCCCTTTAACCGGATAAGGCTTGCCCGCAATGATCCGGTCGCGCATGGCGACCCAGGAACCGTCCTTCTCTGAAAGAAAAACAGCACTCCCATCATCGATCCGCAGCGGGATATCATCGTACCAGGGGGCGAGGTAAGCATGTTTCTGCAGCGGAATATGACTGTTCGGCACCAGTCCGCCCTCGGTATCCCAGTTGCCGACCACGGCATTGAGAATAGCCATCGCACGGCGCAACTGAACATCATCAGTCGCAAACGAGGAACGGCGTCCCGGATAGAAAACCGCCTTGGGCGCTGCGTTGGCGAACTCGCGGGCTATCCGACGGATGTCCTGGGCCGGAATTTCACATTCTTTGGCGGCCCATTCCGGGGTGTATTTCTTGACGTGCGGCGGAAGCATGTCGAAACCGACCGTCATTTTTTCGACAAACTCTTTAGCGTACAGCCCTTCGCTCACGATGACATTCAACATCGCCAGCACGAACGCCATATCGGTTCCCGGCTTGATCGGAAACCACTCATCGGCCTTGGCCGCGGTTTTGGTAAAGCGCGGATCGAGATACACCAGTTTACGGCGTCCGCCATCCCCTTTAAGTTGATCGATTGAATCGGGAGTAATCAGCGCTTCACTGCGATTGGCACCGGCCATGATGATGTAGTCAGAATTCAAAACATCCGGGGTCGGAAAGGTGCCGTAGGTTGCGCTGAACCCCTGAATGTTGGACGACAGACAGAGGGTCGGATGACGCACCGTATTCGTCGAGCCAAAGCATTCCGCCAACTGCAGAAAGAAATGCTCCTGAAAGGTCCCTTCGGTCGAAGCGAACATCACCCCGGCGCGCGTGTACTTGTCGGCGATCTCGGTCATCTTCGTCGCGACCAGGTCAAGGGCCTCTTCCCAACTTGCCCGGCGCCATTTCCCCTCACCGCGCTTGCCGACGCGGATCAACGGATATTTCAGGCGATCAGGATCATAGACCACCTTGACGCCCGCGTTGCCGCGCGCACAGAGCATCCCGCGGCTCTTGATATAGTCAGGGTTCGGATCCAGCTTGTGGATGCGACCGTTACGTACTCGGGCGATAACTCCGCACTTGTTGACACACATTCCGCAGGCGGTAAAGACATCCTTAGTCCCATCACCCGTAGACGTTGTGACCTCGCCAGATTCGGCCAGCGCCTTGAGTACCGTCGTCTGTGACCCGACTGCTGCAACAGCCAGAACACAGCTTGAAGTACCCAGAAAACGCCGACGACTCAGTTTTTTATCGATCAGTCGTGCCACGTCAGACTCCTCTTCGATTTGTCGGCTTAATATTAAACCAGAGCGATCAGCTCAACTATTAAACCAACAATATAAATATTTGAATGTTATTTGGTGAAAAAAAGGGAGAGAGGAGTAAACTCCCCTCTCCCTGAATTAAACAATTTAGAACTTGATAGTCAGAGAAG
>JBDNGT010000377.1:0-3228 GCA_041689145.1 Geopsychrobacter sp.
GAGTTGGCCCCCGGCCAACTGGAGCGCTTGCACCTGCTGCGGAGTTTCGACAGCTTTAATTATTCCAAAGGTAAGAAGATGAGGCTTGAGCTTTATGCAAAACCCTGAATCACGCAGAGGATTACAGTTTATGGCTGGTACGGTCTTCGTTCTGCTGCTTTGTACCTTTTCCTATTTGTTTTTTGACCGGTTGGCGATTAATTATTTTCTGGGGGCAGATCCCAGTGTCGTCAGGATATTTCACGCAATTACCCAGTTGGGCGATTCGCTGTATCCGCTGGTAGTCGGCGGTGGGCTTTATCTGTTTTGCCGCCTTCGTCAGGGTTCCGTCCTGAGCGGAGAAGTAGCACAAATTCTGGAGCGCTGGAAACAGCGCGGACTCTTCCTTTTTTTCGCGGTCGCCAGCTCGGGCCTGCTCGTTGACCTTCTCAAGTTTCTTTTCGGTCGTGCCCGGCCAGCCAAGTTATTGACTGAAAATCTGTATGGCTTTTATCTGTTCGAAACCTCATCGAAGATGACATCCTTCCCCTCGGGGCACAGTAATACCGCAGTCGCAACCGCGCTGGTTCTCTGGTATCTCTGGCCCAAGAGCTGGCCTTTGGGGTTGCTGTTGGCGGGCGGAGTGATGTTGAGCCGGGTCGTTGTGCTCAAACATTACCCTTCCGATACCCTAGCCGGCGCTTATTTCGCTGTGGTCACAACCTTCTATCTCTATCATTTCTTCCGTCGGCGTTGCCCCGCGGCATTTAAAGGGGGGCAGATTGAAGCTAAGTAGGCGTAAACTGCTGGTCGATTTCGTGCTGCCGCTGGCGGTAATTTTACTGCTCTCCGCGGTCATAAGCCTGAGTGACCTTGATCGAGGGTTCGCAGGGTTTTTCTACCGGCCGGCGCAAGGCTGGATATTTCGAGATCACTGGCTTTGGATGCTCTTTTACGATTACGGCATGATTCCGGGATTGGTGCTGGCGATTGGCGGTTTATTGCTGCTGCTGCTGGGGATTTTTGTGCGGCAGCTGCGGCGCTACTGGCGACCAGCAGCTTTTTTGGTTCTGCTGGCCCTGCTGGCCCCGGGTTTTCTGGTGCATGCCGTCGGTAAGGATATGTGGGGACGGCCGCGACCGATTGATACGGTCGATTTTGGCGGGACGCGTCCTTATTATCAGGTCTATGAGCCAGCCGGACCAGATCTGGGGAAATCCTTTCCCTCCGGACATGCCGCCATCGGTTTTTATACCATCGCCCCCTTCTTTTTGTTACGCCGCCGTCATCACCGGGTCGCTCTTGCAGTGCTGCTGGTCGGCGGCTGCTACGGCGCGCTGATGAGTGTCGGACGGATGGCTCAGGGCGGGCACTACCTGACCGATGTTCTGTGGAGTGGCTATCTGGTCTATCTGACCGGGATGGTGCTGTATTATCTGCTCAAGCCCGAAGTGTTTCCAGAGTGATGGCGTCGCAAAAACTCACCAACTGCTGCGTTGCTGCAATTTCTCTCGCTGCTTCGACGTACGTAAGTACGCCTAATTGCTCGAAAATTTCGCGCCTTGCATTTGGCGTTTTTTGCTTAGCCAGCGGATATTTTGCTTTCTTGCGAAAGCGTTCGGAGTGACTGTTTAACGTTTTTGTGGCCAACTCAGCAGATTTTCTCCCCGATAGTAATCGAGTTTTCTCCGCAGTTTCCCTCCGGCTTCAATCTCCTGAGTTCCGAGCGGCACCAGTTTTTCGAAGCGTTGTGCCAGGCCGGCGGGGAGTGGACTGCCGCCATCGGTGAGGATGAGTGCATCCCAGCCGAGTTTATCTCTCGGCGGGCTCCAGATCTCATATTGAGAACTAACCACCGGCGGATCCCCGCCCCAGCGATAGGTGCGCGGGTTGCCGGAGACGTAGAAGGCCGACTCGGCCGCGTGCTTACGACCGGTGCCGAGGATAAAGGTTTCGCCGGGGCGGGGTTGCTGCGCGAGAAGATCACCCGTCATCTGCCCGGCGGCCTGCCAGCCACGAATCCGCCAGCTGGGGTCTTTGCGCCCCAAGTCCAGAACCGTTTGGCTGATAAAGGGTAGGCAGTAGCCGATCAGCAAAAGGACCACGCCGAACTTCCAGGCGGGATGAAATAAGCGTCGCAGGCGATCGAAACGACCGGCGCTGACCGCACTGCATCCCCAGGCGGCCAGCAGGATCATCCCGGCGGGATAGAAGACCGCCGGCCAGTTGGGGTTGATGCTTTTTTTGAAACTCATCAGGAAAAATGCGCTCAGGCCGAGCAGGCTGAAGCAAAGCAGGTAACGCACCTGCCGGGATTGGTTATTCAGCTGAAACAGCAGACTAAACGCCAGACCTATCAGCAGGAGCCAGGTCAGAGGGGAGAGGAGCGCGAGTTGCGAACCGACGAATTCAATGAAGGTCGCAAGCCGCGCCAACAAGTCAGGATTGCCGCCGCCGATGTTGACTGCAGTGTGACGAAAGGTGATCCAGTCATGTTGTGCATTCCACCAGAGCGGCGGCAATAGGAAAAGTAAGCCACCGGCCATGACAAGCCAGGGCCAGGGGCGTTTGAGCTGGGCACGGTCCTTAGGGCTTAAGAGCAGAAAGATCAGCATTAAGAGCGGAAAGACCAGCATCATCTGCTTGCCGAGGGTCCCGAGCCCGATCAGGAGTGTCGTGGCCAGTTTCCAGCTCAGGGCATCTTCTTCCAGGCTGTGCCAGAGGGTCCAGAGTGCGAGGCTCCAGCAGCAGACCAGCAGCACGTCGGTCGCCATGATCAGACCGAGTGCCGCTGTCGCCGGGGTCGCCAGCCAGATGGCCAGGGTCCAAAATCCGACCTCGGCGGAAAAGAGTCGACGCCCAGCTAAAAACAGCCCCCAGAGCCCGGTAGCCCCGAGGATGACTGCGGGCAGCCGCACCGCGACCGCCGAAATGCCGAAAAGGCCGGTGGTCAGCGCATTGATCCAGGCAATCAACGGTGGCTTGCTGAAGTAACCGAAGGCCAGCCTGCGCGACCAGTCCCAGTAGTAGGCTTCGTCCGGGCCGAGATCGAGGGGGACAATAAACAGATAGAGCAGACGCCAGAGGCTGATGGCCGCGAGCAGGATCAGGGCGCGGCGGCTCCAGGGATCGGTTTGGATGCTGGTCATCTTGGGAATTCCGGACAGAAAGAGTGAACGCTGGTGTCAGACTAGCCCATGGCCAGCCCGTGGATCAAGTAGGTAGCGGCAGATGGCAGCAGTCGGCAGC
>JBDNGT010000378.1:0-2443 GCA_041689145.1 Geopsychrobacter sp.
ATGATCGAGACGTTTACCGAAAATGGTCACCGCCCAGGGGAGATAGAACCCGACCTCGGCAACATCCCGGGCCAGCATGTCCCTGATCTCTTCCCGCAACTCCGGGGTCAGAGCCTCGTCCGCATCGATTGCCAGCACCCAGTCGCCCGTCGCCTTCTCCAGCGCACGCTGCTTTTGCACCCCGTAGCCGGGCCAGTCGGTCTCAAAGACCTGGTCTGTGTATTTTCGGGCAACTTCAACGGTTCGATCGCTGCTGCCACTGTCGAGAACGATGATTTCATCGGCCAGACCGACAACCGACTGTAAACAGAGCGGTAAGCGATCTTCTTCATCTTTGGTGATAATCGTGACCGACAGACTCGACATTGTCATGCCACATCTTTCTCAATACAGCCCGCTGTGAAAACCGACAGACAAAGGAGATACGTAATCAACATCGGCGAACGGTACAGCCAGTATTCTGTCAATCCGAACAGGGCAAAACAAGTTAGAAAAACTAGCCCTACCGAAGCGGACAGTCTTTGCATCTCAGAACCGGACAATGCTTTCCTAAAAACAAGTCCAGGCACAATAAAGAAGCTGGTAATCATCGTTAAAAAACCCAGCAAGCCGGTCGTGCCGAGAAACTCAAAATAGATACTATGGGCATGTGGAAAAGCTTTTACAAGTGCTACATTCTTCTCTGTGATTTGTTGCTCAGCTTCATCCTTGAATCCTCCAGGACCTGATCCGAGCCATGGGTTCGCCTTGAACATATCGAGTGCAACGCCCCACATAACAAACCTCTGCCCTGTTGAGTTGTTTGAACTTTTCCCCTGTGTGAAAAGCAGAACATTTTTTGTAATCTGAGCTAGATCCAAGGAACGGGAGCCTGTTCTCTCTCCGAATTTCAATACTGAAAAGACAATTATTGCGAACAAGCTGAATACGACAAAAATTTGGAGGATCCTTCTTCTGTTCAGCCCCTTCCGAAACAAAATAAAGGCCACAGCCAAGGCAAAAGGGAAAGCCGCCCAGGCGCCGCGCGTGCCGGACAAGTAGCTGGAAATTAACAGGTTTAGGATAGATCCACACGCCAGCATGACATGAAAACGGCATTTAAAAAAACCGGCCAATATAAAGGCGGCAAGAAGCATAGCGCCCAGCATCATCAGATCGCCAAAGATGATTGGGTTATAGTAACCCATGCCCCGAGGTGAATTTTGGACATAAACACTATACAGAACGATCGTCAGGTTTACAGGTCCCGCAAAAACAAGCCCCCACGAAAAGGCCTTCAACGCGCAAGAAGAATCTTTTTTTATAAATTTATACAGGGGAGGCAGCGCAAGAACATAACCCATTCTAACCAACACGCTAAGCCCTTGGTTAAGATCCTCTGTATTAAAAAGACTCAGAGAAATCATGGCCAAAAAAACGCTGAAGGCTCCGACTATCCAGAGAGAAGGGACTGGAAGGCGTTCATGATCCACAGAGAAGGCCCAAAGGCCGCACAAAATCATGATAACAAACAATAGTGAAGAATAATGCCGGACAGAGGCCATCCCCAGCGGGAACAGAAATATCAGAGTTGGACAAAACAATATTCTTGTGGATCCCAAATTTAAATTCATTTTCATCCTGAAACAGCCGGTGATCTTGTTATAAAATCACCGCCTCATCAATCAGCATCACCGGGATACCGTCACGTACGGGATAGCTCAGGCGGCACTTGGTACAGACAATCGTTTCTATATCCTCGGCCTGTTGAAGAGTCACCGGATCCTTGCACTTCGGGCAGGCTAGAATTTCCATCAGTTCAGCGGACAGGGGCATAACAACATCCTTTTTCAGCAAGAGGTCTAACCGGTCAAACAGAGCCTGTCCTTTTTCGACATGCACATCCAGTCCGACAGAATAACAGGGCAGGTTGAAATCTTCAGCAAGCAACTTAACCGCGTCTTTTTCGGTGGTCAGTAGAATCTCAGCATCCGCGGCCGCCGCATTGATCTGCCGGATAAGTGTCTCGTCATAGTTAACATGATCACCCAGAACGAGTTCAGCCAGCGGCTGCACACCGCTGCGGCGCAAGGCGGAAAAAAATCTCTCAGGACGGGCAATCCCGGCAAAGGCGATAACCTTTTTACCGACAAAATCGCTGAGAGATTGACTCTCGCCCTGTAGCGAGACGGTATATTCCGCCAGAGCGTCACGAACCAGAATGATCGGTTTGTCCAGCAGGGGGAGCACTGTATCATTCCCTACTCCAGTCAGGCAGACCAGATCCGCGCGCGCGGCGGATAAATGCTTTTCGCGCAGAATCCCCGCGGGCAGAAGCAGATTATTGCCGAAGGGGTGTTGTGCATCGAGCAGCAACAGGTTGAGATCCCGCGCAACCTGACGATGTTGAAAGGCATCATCGAGGATAATCAGATCGGCACAGTTGTGGTTTTCGATATACTGG
>JBDNGT010000379.1:0-4279 GCA_041689145.1 Geopsychrobacter sp.
TGGTCGCCGTAACTATTGCGGCCATTTCCTCAACTTCTTCAAGAATCTGCTGCGCCATCCTGTAAACGGTTTCCCCGTCATACGTTAGGCTCACTCGTCGCGTGGTTCTATGTAGTAGGCGAACCTGAAGACTCTCCTCCAGAATAGCAATTCTCTTGGTGACGTATGCAGGGGAGAACCCCAATTCGGTTGCCGTGGCAATGAAGCTAAGATTTCGAGTTACGGCACAAAAGAGTTTTAGGTCATCGAGGGAGGGTAGATTATTCACGAATCGTGTCCTTTATTTTTATGAATTACATATTTATTAACAAAATAGCAAGTGATATCTTCCATAAAACAATGTTCCATATCATGGCAAACCGAAGACCTATTTAAGGGCTTATTTAAGATTACTCCAGAAGGATTTCTGCATGGAGCACCAACAAGCTGTTCAGTCAATGACGGAGACCATGGCAAGTTTTACCTCCTACGTCAGCAAGCACCTCCCTGACGATATCATGGGTAAGCTTCGTCAACTGCGCCAAACTGAAAACAGCCTACTTGCCTCAGTTGTTTATGATGCGATGTTTGAAAACCTGTTACAAGCTAACAAGTTGGATCGCCCCTGCTGCCAGGACACAGGTGTGATTCAGTATTTTATCAAAGCCGGAGCCAACTTTCCACTGCTCTCGGATGTCAGAAATGTGCTGACCGAAGCAGTGTGTTTGGCAACCCAGTCAGCTCCACTTCGCCACAATGCCGTTCAGATTTTTGAGGAGAAAAATACCGGCAACAACACAGGGGAACGTATTCCTTGGATCGACTGGGACATTGTCCCTGATGACAGTGGGATAACGCTGGAGGTTTATATGGCCGGCGGTGGGTGCAGTCTGCCCGGCCAGGGGAAGACCCTGATGCCTGCCGCCGGCTACGAGGGGGTTGTACAGTTTGTCTTTGACGTCATGACCTCCTACGGCGTTAACGCCTGTCCTCCTCTTCTGGTGGGAATTGGTATCGGCGGATCTATCGATGTCGCTGCCAATCTTTCCAAAAAAGCGCTCTTTCGTCCGATTGGCTCCCGTCATGCTGACCCCAGGGGGGCTGAGATGGAACTGTTAATAGAGAAAGGGCTTAACCAAATTGGCTTAGGCCCGCAGGGCCTCTCAGGAAGTAACTCTGTCATGGGTGTTCACATCGAATCTGCCGCACGGCATCCCTCCACAATCAGCGTGGCAATTTCCGTTGGCTGCTGGGCACATCGGCGCGGAACAATTCGTATCAATGAGGACATGTCCTTTGAGATCCTTTCGCATAAAGGAGCAACCCTGTGAAAAAGATCCTGACCACACCCCTCCGGGATGAGGATATCGAGAGTCTCTCGGTGGGAGATATTATCTATCTTTTTGATTTCGACTATCGGAATTTCACCAATTGGTGGTGATGTCCGTTTTACCTTCGGCAGCCCCAGCATGCAGGGCGGCCTCAATCTGATCGTCATGCTCATTGGACTGTTCTGTATCCCCGAGCTGTTGAACATGGTGCTTAAGGGAGTAAGAAATCATCAGCCCATAGAGTACAAACGGAGCAGCGGAGTCCTCTGGGCAACGACCCGTCGCATTTTTGCCAAGCCCAGCAACCTGATTCGGTCCTCTATTATCGGGACGGTCATCGGCATTCTGCCGGGCGCAGGGGGGAACATTGCCAACCTGGTTTCCTACAACGAGGCGCGCCGCGCATCCAAGGAACCGGAAACCTTCGGCAAAGGAAACATTGAGGGTGTGGTCGCCACGGAAACTGCAAATAACGCTGTGGTTGGTGGCGGAATGATCCCTCTTGTGACTCTCGGGATTCCCGGCGCTCCTCCAGATGCCATTATCTACGGAGTTCTGATGATGCATGGGCTGCGGCCAGGCCCTGAATTGTTTGCCGAACGGGCCGACATTACCTACACATTCATGCTGGCTCTTGCATTGTCTGCGATTGTCATGATTCCGGTGGGACTTTATGGCGGCCGCCTCCTCGCACGGTTTGTCGGCACCTTGCCGCCGAAGTATCTCGTACCCGGAATTGGTATTTTGACCATTATTGGGGCTTATGCCATTCGCAATAATTACACCGATGTCATACTTATGTTGACCTTCGGGTTGGCAGGTTTCGCTCTTCGATACCTTGGTTTTCAAGGAGCCCCCATTGTCCTCGGTCTCATATTAGGACCGATCATGGAGGAAGGACTCGTTCAATCCTTCTTCGTTCAATCCTTCTTGATGGGGCAGGGTTACTCATGGCCCTACACAACCCTATTTATTAACCCCCTTTCCTGGATTCTGATCGGGATGTGTTTGTTCTCCTTCCTCTGGCCCTTTTTCGGCCAGCTCAAGAAACGGATCATTCAGAACGGATTGAAAAACATTGGAGCAAACTCCACGAAAAAAGGAGGAAAGATATGAAGGCTAAGACCCGTGACCTCCTTGGTTCAGTTTTCATGCTTATATTTGTCACGTCCTTGTGGGTCCAACGTGATGCAACAGCCACATTAGGAGTCATCTTCCCCGATATCGTGATGGCGGGCTTAGTTGGTTTGGTCGCTGTGACCATTTTACTGATGTTTACCAGATGGCGCGCGATTGCGGATGAAGAGGACAAAAAGGACGCTTCAAAATTTCATTGGCTTGAAATGGCTGTCGTCGGAATCATCCTGCTTCTTTGGACTGTCTTGTTGCGTCATTTGGGCTTTATAACGACAAGCCTGTTTGGTTTCGGAGGAATTTCCTGGTTCCTCAACGAACGAAGGAATACGCGGCGGGGTGTGATCGAGAGTCTGATCGTCGGTGCGTTCATGGTCGCATTAATTGTCATTGTTTTTCAGTATCTGCTCAAAGTGCCACTGCCCAAGGGGACACTTTTCAGGTAACCTCTTAGCCACGCTGAAACAGGACTTCATAAGGAGTTATAACCATGAAAATATTTAACATTGCGTCTATCCCGGGAGACGGGATCGGCAAAGAGACAGTTCCTGCCGGTCGGCAGGTTCTCGATGCGGCAGCGGAAGTCCATGCTGGACTGCACCTCGACTATCAGGATTTCGACTGGAACTGCGAATATTATCTGCAGCACGGCAGAATGATGCCGGAAAATGGCCTTGAGATTCTTCGACCCTTCGATGCAATTTTTCTCGGCGCTGTCGGATTCCCTGGAGTCCCTGATCATATCTCGCTTTGGGAACTTTTATTGCCGATTCGGCGGGAATTCCGGCAGTACGTCAACATTCGACCGGTCAAATTGATGCAAGGGGTAAGGACCCCACTGGCCGGGCGGCAACCCGGGGAAATCGATTTTTTGGTCGTACGAGAAAACAATGAAGGCGAGTATTCAAATATGGGGGGAAGAATATATCCCCATTCGCCACAGGAAGTGGTTGTCCAGAACACCATCTTCACCCGATACGGAGTGGAGCGCATTATCCGTTACGCCTTTGAACTCGCACGCAATTCCGGGAGGAAGAGGGTCACTTCCGCGACTAAATCGAACGGAATCAACTATACCATGCCCTTTTGGGATGAGGTTTTTGCCGAGGTGGCAAAAGAGTACCCGGAAATCATTGTCGATCAATTCCACATAGATGCTCTCTGTGCACGTTTCGTTACCCATCCACAGCAATTCGATGTGGTTGTCGGCAGCAATCTTTTCGGGGACATTCTCTCCGATCTTGGACCCGCAATTGCCGGGAGCATCGGAATTGCCCCCTCGGCAAATATTAACCCGGAGAAGGAATATCCCTCAATGTTTGAGCCGGTGCACGGCTCGGCTCCGGATATTGCCGGTCAAGGGATCGCCAACCCTATGGGTCAAATCTGGTGCGGCGCCATGATGCTTGATCATCTCGGTTTTCCTGATTGCGGAGAACTGATAATGCGGGCACTCAGCGAAACCCTTGCCGCAGGGATTACCACTCCGGATATTGGCGGCAGTGCCGATACCCAGGAAGCCACTGACGCTGTCTGCAAAAAGATCAGAGAAAATGCCGGGTTCTGAGAAAAGGAAAAAGATGCACGCCTTAGGAAAAATATCGGCCCGGGCGGCAGGCCGATATTCTGTTATTGCGGGTGAGATTGTCAATTGCAAGGTCGCCTTGGCCGGGATAAACGACCTGTATCTTCAGGCCGTCAGATCTTTTCTTGAGATGGGTGGCGAGAAAATCGATCTGCTGATGGACGTCAATCAAGCCGATGCTGAGCCGGCGAATGATCAAGTCATAGCACAGGACCAGGAGTGCTTTCCTCAAACCCACAAATCCCACCAA
>JBDNGT010000380.1:0-4809 GCA_041689145.1 Geopsychrobacter sp.
GCAAGGGTGCCGTTGTTACGGAAACGTTTATTCCCGGCTGTCATCATATTAGATAAAATTGCTGGTTGAATGGTCAGCCCAAACGACAAGGCCGGGGAATCAAGATGTGCTGTTCGTCCTTGCCGGTCTATACGTGCTGCCTGCCCTGCGTGACTCTGTAGAAAAATATCAACGTTGGCTTTACCGTCACTATACAGGCCAGCCATAACTTCAAAAATACCGCCCTCATCAGACAAAACGGACAATCGTTCGCCATGATCAACCAGGAGCCCTTGAAGACGTTCCGGGGTAACGTCAGCAGTCCAAAGCCTAGGCGGTATGATTTCCGGGGGCATCTCTGCATTAAGAGATGTAATTTCCTGAATAGCCTCTGCCCGCTTGCTCAGGTCCTTGGTATCGGCCGCAGTTTTTTCAAGGTTCTTTATCCTTTGTTCAAGGATCTGCCGTTGTTGATTGACTGACTGAATATCTAAGGCTAACCGTTCGGCTTCGTTCCGTTCCCATTCAACCAAGGGTCCTGTCACAGCTTGAACAACGGCAGTTTTGCGGCTTGCTGGGGGCATAGCTGTAGCCGTCCATAGGTTCAACGGTTCGGTGTACCCTTCAGGGTATGGTCCAACTTTAAAACGTTTAGCAGTACAGGTTGCCACAGCAGATAAGGACATCAGGAAAGCCATTACCGTTGGTGTCTGCGTACTACGAGCCACAGCCTTGACGTGCTCACCTACACAACCGGGCAACAGGTCAGAAGGAATTTCCGGGGTGCTGGCTTCATCAAATAATAAGGGTGTCTCTGAATAGTCTGCTTTGGATTCGTCAACCAGTTCCCGAACGTCCCGCCAATGCTTATCAGCACAACTGTTGTGCATACATTTAAATCCAAGAACACTATTGTCATCTCGGAAGATTGCAGCTTCCCCCCACCCGTGCTCGGGATTAAAGGGGCAGTGATCAAGCTTGTATCTGTCTCGTTCTTCATGCCGGTCTTTTTGGTAGGGGATCCCCAAACGTTTAAGGAAAGAATCAAGGTCAAAGCCAATCCCCGCTATGAAGCTGCTATTTAATGCTGTTGCATTTTGAACCATATTCACGGGCCGATGCTCTGAAGCCAGGGCCTTCAACTGTTCTACCGTTACTGTTTTAATTTCTTCAGGCACAGATACAAGCCGCGATAACCGCCACGGGGCATCCTCAGAATGATCACCTTTAGTGGATACCGTTCCATATAGCTTGGTAATACGGGCTGCATTGAATACGCTCCGGTCAACAGAAATAGGCCCAGTACCGAAACGCTTATCAAGTACGTCAAGAACAGCCTTAACCAAATCACGTGACTCATTATCGTTTGGAAGGTCAATTTTAAATAGAAGGTGCCCACCATTCCCGGAAATGGCCACTACGGGAGCAGGCCATTCTAGCCCCGCTAAAAACTTGTGGATCTCTAGAACGGTCTTCTTGGCTGACCGGTACTGCTCTTCAGTCGCCGCTGTCCCTGCGGGTCTGTCAGGGTCAAGGTCGATCAGCAACCAACACCTACGGATCACGTCACTATCGGAAACTGTTGTCTTGGCGTAATCTTTAGTTTTGTTGGGACAAAGATCAAATAGTTCCTGCTTAATTGGATTTAGATTGAAATAAACGTTTGTGCCTTTTTCGTTCCCCTTGATTGCAGCCTGTACCATTTCCTCCCAATGATCCTCATCAAAAAAACCCGATTCTGTCCGTTTTGGATTTTTATGAAGCAACCGAAGTTCAATTACACCTCCGGCGGTTTTAAGGGTTTTAAGGGCTTTAAGTATCTCTTCAGTATCAGGTTTAGGTTTATTCATAGATTTTTTCTTCCTTGCATAGTACGACCCGAGGCCGTACTATGCAGATACATGTTTACAAACTAAATAGTTTCAAAGAATGCTCTGGGCGGCCACCCGGATCATTTTCTTTTGTGCCCTTACGGGCGGTCATGCTTTGCCCCGTCACGGTTTGCAAGTTCAGCAAGCACTGCTCCAGAACAAGCTTCAAGAAAGCCAGTCCACGGGTTTCCCGCCTGATTATGCCTCCCCAAAAAATCACGTAACGCGGGCCTTAGACTTCTTAGCACGACATCTGCCAGGACTTGCCCCGAGTTAGTGGATCCGCTGTCCTTACATTTACAGGCACTTCTTTTCTCCGGATTTTCTGTCATTTTGTCCCCCCCTCAGTCGCTTGCCCTACTCGCTGACTCTCCAGCCACTGATCAATGTCTGACCGTAGATATCGGACCGACCGACCAACCTTGATCCAGGGAGGTCCGGAAGAAATTCCTCCTGGGGGGGTCTTCATGCGTGACTGGCGAAGGAATGCGGTTGAGAAGCCTGTGTACCGGGCGGTCTCTTGTTCTCGGAGTGCTGCGGGGGTGATTGCGGTATGTGGCTTGATGCTTTTCTTCATGCTGTCCTCCTACGGAATGGGTTTGGTGATAGGAGGCTATAGACATTTCTTTTGTATAGATAAGGTCGCTATGGTGGGGTTTTTATTGGTGGGTAAATGCACCTAGGAGGGACGGGCTCAATCATAACCGTCGACTTCAAACTCACTATTATCTACTGGAAAACTCTTTCTGAATTCTAGACTTTTGATTGAATGAACAGACAGCCTAAATAGGTCTCTGGGTACCGTCATTTCAGCCGCAGAAAAAATCACCCTCAAGCACTGACTAAACAATCCTTCACAATAATTGTCATAAGCGTCAAATGTGTGTGATTTGGTAAGTTTCACCCCCAAGTGAAAATCTAAAGCCCCGGCCACCTGAAAAGCAAGATTCTGCTTGGAAAGATCTTCTTTTTTTGAATCTGGGAATTGTAGCGCGAAAGACAAGGCTTCGTTAGCTACGGCAGAAATCCCACTGCTCAACTTTCCCGCTTCCCTGGCACACATGGTAGATGCTTCGTCCCAAAGATCCTGGCTTAAATCGTCTAGTCCTGCCAATGCTTGTTCCAGCTTATCAGCAGCAGCCCTGACCTTACGAAGGCGCTTTCTGACATTTTTCACAGAACAATTCTCAGCATGATCTTTAAAAGCCAAAGCCTGCCCTACTATATAGTCCATCCCATTAACGAATTCAGTAGCCCCCTCCCTGTTGCGGCCCAGTATGTCCAAAAGTGCCCCCCGCTCTGCATCTTTAAGATTGAACGGTACATGCTTCATTGAATTGCCATCAAGACGACCGCTAGGAACCCATTTTCTGATCATTGTTAGCCTCCGGTCTGATCTGCGGGGTGAGTTTGGCAACGGCATTTGCCTTATACTCCGGGGCAAGGTGCGCATACCTCAAGGTCATTTTTATGTCGCTATGCCCAAGCAGTTCACGGACAGTGTTCAGGTCAACACCTGCCATGACTAAACGTGAAGCAAAATGATGGCGCAGGTCGTGCCAACGAAAATCAACTATCTTTGCCCTTTTTAGGAGCGACCCCCAAGAGCTTCTCACGTTGTCGAGGGGGGCGCCATTTCGACCGGGAAACACCAAAGTCTTACCTGTTCCGCCTGTTTGTCTCTGCCAAGCGCTCAGCAGGCTATAGGATTCCTCATTCAATGGAAGGTGCCTCTCCTTCCCTGTCTTAGTGGTTTCCCCTTCAACAGTTAATGTTTTCAGGGACAGGTTTACGCTTCCCCACACTAGGTGAAACGTCTCACCCCGCCGCATTCCTGTGTTCATTGAGAGTAGAACCATGGGCTTTAAATTGTCTGCAAAAGGCATTGCTCCAGTATCAGGCAGCAGGTGATATCCCCGCGCCCTCCGCCATTCGTTTGCGGACTCCCTTTTCACGCTAAGCTCGACCTCTCTGGCTTCAAGAGCCTCTCGCAAATCCATTTCCTCTTCTGGTGATAAGTAGCGTTCCCTTTTAGACCTGTTGTCCTCAAGTTTCTTGAACCCTGCCAGTGGGCTAACCGTTAGGTATCCGCTGAAAGCAGCCTTCGACAGAACCGCCTTGAGTGCAGTAACATCACGATTTATTGTCGTGGGGAAGATGCCCGCATTCTGCCTGCCAGTTTGCCACTTTTCGACTATCCCCGGTGTTATCCCGTTCAGCTTCTTCTTACCCCAGGGGTCAACAAAGCAAGCATTCAAACGTGCAAGCGTGGCGGCCCCGCTTTTCTTATTCAGTACCCACGGCCCATACTCAAGCTCAATGTATGATTTAAGGTTATGCACCTGCGATGCTTTTTTGACCGCGTTAGGGTCAATCCCATTGGTAGCATCAGCAATCACCTGCTTGGCTCTTTCCCGAGCATCGTCAGGATTAATGGCGTCAGCTTTACCAAGGAAAAACTTTTTCCCTCGGGCATACTCACAGTAGTAGGCCATATGCCCTGAAGGCTGGACCCGCAGGAGGAACCCCTTGAGTCGGGTATCCCTAATATCGTAGGACTTAGTATGGGGGCTGATTGTCTTTAGTAATCGCTTGCCAATAAGATCTTTCATAGTCGCCTCTTGGGTGTTTTTCTCCTATTGGCGCAACTTGTTAGCGCGATAATCAGTCTCTTCATTTTTTGTTCTCCATCTGTGAGGGCTGATTGTCTTTAGTAGTCGCTTGCCAATAAGATCTTTCATAGTCGCCTCGCCCGGTGGTGCAACGGTGGTGCAAGGCAAATATCGAACAGGGGGGTTGCAAACAACAACCAAGAACAAAGGATACCATGCAAGCACCTGATATTCAACACGATAATGTTTATGCTCGTTTATGGTGATTTATGGGGTGGGAGGTATGTGCTGCCCTCCGAAGGCAGGGGTCACAGGTTCGAATCTTGTCGGGCGCACCAAAAATATCA
>JBDNGT010000381.1:0-2129 GCA_041689145.1 Geopsychrobacter sp.
TCCGTACTATCCGTTGTCGCACGATTATCATTACCGTTAGGACAGGGTTGCCCGAAAGTCTCGAACCTCAGCCTGCGGGGTAAACGAGCCGTTCCATTCGTTAACGGTCGGGCGATAAATAATGTCTATTGGTTGTCCGTTAAGCAGCTCGGGGAGACGATCTCCCATCTGGAAAGCGATACACTTCAACCGCTTGCCTTTTTGCTCAACTTCAAACGATAAGTGACTCCCCCCAACGATCCGGGCTCGTTCTGGTTTGACCGCGACACTACAGAACTGTACAGACGGATTTCCCATTCCGAAGGGTTCCAGTTTAGATAATGCGGTGATCGACTCAATGTGGTTGTCGGATATCCGCGTAACCATATCGTAATAAAGGACCGGCACCATATCCTCATCGGTTAACTGCTTTTGTGCGTCGGCCTCAAGCTGACGGCTGAACTCTTCGATCATGTCTTCATGAATCGAGGCCCCTGCCGCCATAGAATGCCCTCCGAATCCGAGCAACGTGTCTGCACAGCGGGTAAAGCCCTGTTGTAGGTGGTATCCGGTGATACTCCGGCCAGAACACTTGCCAATTCCGTCTTCACCGATAGCGATCATGACCGTTGGGCGGTTATAAAGCTCAACTAGCCTGCTACCAACTATCCCGATAACCCCCGCCACCCAGCCTTTGTTTGCAACGACCAGGGTTTTGCCTTCTAACCTCCCGCGAGACTCAACGATCTCAAGAGCTTCTTTAAGGATCTTATTTTCAATTTCTTTGCGTTCCGTATTGAGTAGGTTTAGTTTACCGGCCAGTTCCCGTGCCTCGTCTTCGGACTGTGACAACAGCAACCGCACGCCTTCATTAGCATCATCAATGCGACCAACGGCATTAAGTCGGGGCGCATATTGGAAACCTATTGTTCCACTGCTGACCTTCTTCACGCCTGCGACCTCGCCAAGAGCCTTAATCCCGATTCTTCCCCCTGCTTCGATCAGCTTTAAACCGGCACGGGTCATTATTCTGTTTGCCCCGGCCAGAGGAACAATGTCGGCAACCGTAGCCAGCGCCACAATATCGAGGTACTTGCGGACATCAGGCTCAGGAAAGTTATTATAGAACCCTGCCACCCGCAGTTTTTGGCGGACAGCAAGCGTCAAATAGAAGGCCACTCCAGCCCCACAGAGGTCTTTATGGACCTCAGGAAAATCACAGTCCTCCTGGTGGGGATTGATGACCGCATAAGCGTCTGGTTTGACCTCAGGAACAAGGTGATGGTCCGTAATGATCAAATCGATCCCTAAGCTTTTTGCAAGCTTGGCTTCTTCAACGTTTGAGATCCCGCAGTCGGCGGAAATAATCAGCGTCACACCGGCCCCTGCAGCCTCTTGAATGGCCGAGGCAGACAACCCATAGCCATTCTTAACTCGATCAGGACAGAAGAAACTGGCATCCGCATTATGGTAGAGCAAGAATTCGGTCAGGACGGCCCCCGAAGATTGCCCGTCGACATCAAAATCCGTCATCATTAACATCTTCTCATTGTTCATAATAGCCCGTGCAACACGGGTTGCCCCTTTATCCATGTCACGCATCAAGAACGGATCCGGCAGTTGTGCTAAGCCGTCATTTAAGAAGGCCTTTGCATCTTCTGGACTGACACAGCCGCGTAGGGCACACAAAAGAGCAATTTGATCTGACAGACCCAGACGGGCCGCAATGAGATCGGCCTTTCTCTTAACTGAAGAGAGCAATTCTTTTCGCTCTACATCAGGGAGAGAGCTTGATCCTTTTAACGCTCTATTGACCCACCGTTTTCTCATACGAAATCCCCTTTGGTAGTTAACTTATTTACTAGAATAGTATGGAAAAGCCTGTTGCGCTACCCGCAAAACACAAATAAACCCAAAAAAGAGAGAGCCAAAATAATCGACCCTCTCTTGGGTGTCCTGAATGTCTATGCTCGCTTATTTCTCTAGTTTTTCGGTATCCTTTTTGACCTTCTTTTTCGTCAACTCAACGTTGGCTCGCCTTATCAGGTCCGGCATAGTAAGATCTGGGTTCTCGTCCGTCTCCTGCAGGACAGCCATGCCTTTCTCTGCCAATTCGAATTCCCACCGGTACCAGTTGATCCCACAAAACA
>JBDNGT010000382.1:0-3774 GCA_041689145.1 Geopsychrobacter sp.
CAACATTTTCCTGAAGTAGCAAAAAATAGCGCGTACGATCACCGGCATCGAAGAAGATGTCCTGACCGCCATTGCCGCGGGCAATAACGTGATAGACGGCACCGGGATAATGAAGTCGTGGTTTACGTGGCATAGGATAAGAATAGGGCAGAAACTTTATTTGTCAAGCCTGACCCCAGACTTATGACCCCAAGACAGGTGCCCAAATGTTAAGCGATAACCTTAAAAAACAGCTAAAAGCCATAGTTGGTCAGACCAGATTTTTTGATGACAGGGAGACATTGATCGCCTATTCCTACGATGGCTATATTATTGAATCCCGACCCGAGGCAGTCTTGTTTCCACTCACGACGGAAGAAGTTTCGGCAATCATGAAGATTGCGTGTCAGCATCGTGTGCCGGTTGTTGCCAGGGGGGGAGGGTCAAATCTAACTGGAGGAACGGTGCCGGTTAAAGGCGGTCTTGTTTTATGTTTTACTAAAATGAATAAAATATTAGAAGTGAACACTGGTGACCGATTTACTGTAGTGCAACCCGGCGTCATAAACGCCAACCTACAGAATGAGCTCTTAATCGCCAATTATTTTTTTCCGCCAGATCCTTCGAGTATGGGCTTCTCAACAATTGGCGGCAATGTTGCCGAAAATGCCGGTGGCCCGAGGTGTTTGAAATATGGAGTCACCGCGGACTATATTCTTGGGATGGTGGTTGTGCTTGCGTCCGGCAAGACTATAAGGACTGGGAGCTGTAACGTGAAGGACGTCACGGGCTACCGTCTTTTTAGCCTTTTTTGCGGTTCAGAAGGTACGCTGGGCATTATTACAGAAGTGACCTTACGTATTGTGCCTCTTCCTGAATCCTATAGAACCATAATCGCCTACTACAAAAATCTTGAAGCAACCGCTGAAACGGTCAAAGCTGTATTGGCTAAAGGAATCATCCCTACGGCTATGGAGCTTATGGATAAGGTCACCACCAACCTTGTGGAGGATCATGCCCAACTTGGCTTACCACGTGATGCTGAAGGCGTGCTACTTATCGAGGTGGATGGTGTAAGCGAGGCGGTCTCAAAACAGGCCAAGGAGATAATGAGCATAGCTAACCACTGTGGTGCCGTAAAAACTGTGGAGGCCAAAAGTTCAGAGGAGAGGGAATCCCTTTGGAAGGCAAGAAAATCGGTACATGGAGTTCTTTCGAAACTTGCACCTAATTGTATTACTGAAGACGCTACAGTTCCAGTCAGTCAGGTTCCTAGAATGATTATCGGGGTAAGGGGCATTCTTGATAGACACAATATCACGGCCGGAATCGTTGCGCATGCGGGTGACGGGAATATACACCCAGTTATTATTACGGATGCCCGAAATAAAGAGGAATCGAGCCGAATAGAGATTGCCACTGGTGAAATTTTCAAATTGGCAGTGGAGTTGCGCGGCACATTGTCCGGCGAGCATGGAATCGGGTTGGCTAAAAAAGCATTTTTACCCATAGCTCTGGATGACAGCACCCGAGAAATGATGGCGATGATCAAAAGTGCACTTGACCCCGAAGGTATTCTAAACCCAGGGAAATTCGTCTAATGGGTAATAATGGTGTGAAGAAATTCTTATGAAATCCAAAGATGAAATATTCCGCTGTGGCAAATGTGGTATCTGTATTCAGACCTGTCCTGTTTATCAAGAGGATCTAAATGAACTGATAACACCCCGAAGCAAGATGCAGCTGATCAGGCATTATTCTGAAGGGGATCTCGCCTCGTCAAAACATTTACAACAGGTAATGTCGAAATGTCTTATGTGCGGGGGCTGTACTGCTTATTGCCCAACCGGGATTGACCATGAATCAGTCTACATGGCGATGCGCAACAAAATGCAGGAGGATCATGGTGAAGACTGGAAGAAGCGGATTCTCTTTCACTTGCTAACTCATGAGCAGCAACTGAAATTATCGGCAGGTTTTGCAGCAAAAGGCCAAAATTCATTATTTGAAGCGTTCTATAAAAACATCAAGATGGGTAACCTCAAATTATCATCCTTCCCTCGTCTGAACAAAAACCCCTTTCGCGAATCCTTCCTGGAGAGCTGTAGCCCTAAGATTGAAAAGGTAAGGGGCACTGTATTGTATTTTGTCGGGTGCAGTACGAATTATGCGTATGAAGAGATTGGTCATGCGGTTGTGAAGGTTCTGAACGCGATGGGCTTTAAAGTGGAAATTATTGCAGACCAAGTTTGTTGTGGTTTACCCATCTACCTGAAAGGTGGGTTGGAAATGGCACGGCAAAATATAGAAAATAATATCACCCTGTTAAACCGGGATGATGTGGCGGCAGTAATAACGGATTGCACAACCTGTGGGTCAGCTCTGAGTAGCGGTTACATCAAGGTCATGAAAGAACTGGGAGGCGATACGACTGCGGCAAAAAATCTGGCGGGCAAAACAATTGACATCTCGAGGTTCATCGTCAGGCATTTCGAATGGCTGGAAGATAAGATCGATCTGGAAATCAGCACGCAGAGGGTGACTTATCACGCGCCCTGCCATGAAAGAAATCATGGTGGACGTCATGAGACCCTGAGGCTTTTGAAGCTCCTCCCGAATGTAGAATACATTCCCGCTACAGATTATGACAAATGCTGCGGTGGCGGGGGAACCTTTTTCTACGATTTCCCTGAGATATCAAAGAAGATGGCCGAAAAAAAGGTTGCTAATGCAAAATCCACAGGTGCGGATTTCTGGGTAACGGGATGTCCCGGATGCATGATCAATTTAACGGGAAATCTTGATGATGAAGATCAAATCAAGTTGGTACACCCCATAGAAATAATTGCAAATATTCTTAAATAGGTAGGAGTGAGCATACAACGACTATCGATAAGCACGCGCAGTGAAGCGACTTGTTGCTGTTTGTTCACTGGGCTTTGCCGTTTAAATACTGAAGTTACTCGATGAGAGAGGTGATCGAAAAATGACTGGGTTTTCGTTTCAGACAGTGAAAAGCATTATCAGTGAACCAGGCTCGGCCAAGCGCCTAGGGGCAATCGCCCGCGAACAGGGGATTTCACGGGCGCTGCTCATCACAGACCAGGGTATCGTAAAAGCTGGGATTCTTGCACAGGTTCTTGCAGGACTTGAGTCGGGCGGTGTTTCCGCGGTTGTTTATGCCGATGTAGTGGCGGACCCCACCGAACAGGTTGTCTACCAAGCACTTGCCATCGCCAAGGAGCAAGAGATCGATGGCGTGATAGGGTGCGGCGGTGGAAGTTCCATGGACGTAGCAAAGCTGGTTGCCTTTTTAAGTGTCTCCGAGCAGACCTTGGTTGATATTTATGGGGTCGGTCTGGCAAAGGGTTCGCGGCTGCCTTTGGTGCAGGTTGCCACCACCGCAGGAACCGGATCGGAAGTCACCCCCATTGCCATTGTCACGACCGGGGCGAGTGAGAAAAAGGGCGTCGTCGCGCCACAATTGTTGCCCGATGTGGCCGTGCTTGATGCAGACCTGACCCTTGGCCTGCCACCCCATGTAACCGCTACGACCGGGATAGATGCCATGGTTCATGCAATCGAAGCTTTTACCAGTAAGGTCAAAAAAAATCCTCTTTCCGATATGCTCTCACGCGAGGCATTGAAACTGCTCTTTTCTAATATCCGTACCGCTGTTTCCGATGGGAATAATCGAGATGCCAGGGCCAATATGCTGCTAGGTTCAATGATGGCAGGTCAGGCTTTTGCCAACGCACCTGTCGCAGCGGTTCATGCCTTGGCCTTACCGGTTGG
>JBDNGT010000383.1:0-4115 GCA_041689145.1 Geopsychrobacter sp.
CTTGGTCATGACGCAAGCCGAAGGGCGTAAGCTCAGAGAATCAATTATTGAGGGCACCCGGCCGAATAAGGATGAATTTTCTTCTGTTACGAATCAGCTACTAGAAGCTCTTTTCTCTATGCATCCCAGAGACGAAAACACCGGCCGAGTTGGAGTGATTCATAACGATATAAACCCAAACAATATACTTTATGACGTGCAAAGTGGCCAAGTGACGTTGATTGATTTTGGCGCAGCTTCAGCTCCTGGCCCAGTTACATATCGTGGGACACGTGGATATATAGCTCCAGACTTGATAGACGCTGGAGAGTTGGATGCTTCACCTTCTGGCGATATCTACAGCCTTGGGGTCAGCTTATGGGAGTGGCTTGTAGGGGAACGTCCGGACAAAACTTCCCGTTTGGATGAATGTATTTTAGCAGATTGTACTATTTCTCAAGTAGCTAGGTTGTCGGATTGGTTCAATAAGTGTTGGGGGGATATTTCTAAGAGGTTTAAAAGTGCCGACATCGCTATTCAGGCTTTTCACTCTGTCTTTGAAGAGGATGAGCTTGAAGCTGCAAAAGTACAGTCTCAGCTTTTAGACGAAGAGGGAATTGAACATTTAGAGGGGGCAGTATGTGATGATACAGGCAGTAATGCACCCCGATTCGTTGATTATCTCAATACTATGCACAACGTTACTGCAAATAATGCTCATGCTTTAGCTGAAGCCCAATCTGTTAATCCTTATTTTGTTGATATTTATGAACCTATTAAACTTGTTCCTGATATCTGTTCTCTTCTGACCGGAGAAGAATCGGTTGTTTTGATCTTGACTGGTCATGCGGGTGATGGGAAGTCAACCATTGCGCTTGATGTTCTGAGAAAACTAAAAGATCCTAATAACAATAAGGCACTAGATAAGCCCCCTAAGGAAGAAGAAACGGTCGAGGTTGGGGGGAGGATTGTGAGAATTATTAAGGATATGAGTGAGCTTGCAGCATCTACTAGGCTCGCAAAATTGAAAAAGAGTTTGAGTGATGATAATGGAGGTACGCCTACTAGTTGGCTTATTGTTTCGAATACTGGCCCCCTGCTAAGCACTTTTTCAAATCTTAAAGAAAACGAATCTGAAAAATTAGTTATTGAAGACAAGATTCTTGAAATCCTAAATCACCCAATTAACTCATCGATATCAAAAGATGATCATATTTTAACGGATTTAGGTAAGCCCGTTATCCTGGTAAATCTGGCCAAATTAAATAATGTCGGCACTGCATCGAGCATACTTGGGAACATAGTAAGCCATCCAAGTTGGGATAACTGCTTTTCTTGTCCCGCTAGTGCTTCTTGTCATATTTCATTGAATATACAAATGTTAAAAGATGCGGGCGAGAGAGCTCTGGAGCGAGTACGGTTGGCCTATACTCGACTTTCATCATATGAGCAACGGATGACATTGCGTCAAATGAGCTCACATTTGTCATACAGTTTAACTGCTGGGTTTAGTTGTGTAAAAATCAGACAATTGAAGAGCACTTTAACTTCTTCCTTTGAGACCATTGAATATCTTTCGACTTTTTTATTTAGTGACACATTCTTTGGTGGGGCCGTTCCGGACAAGCTACCGGGAATTGAATCTCTTTACTGCGTACAGTTATTGAAAAAGCACTTCTTCGGTGCTCACAGCTCACCAAATATTGAACGTTCACTCTTAAGTGGTGAGTTTAGATCTTTTGCAAAATTACCTGACTCTGCCAATCCTGTTGCTGGTTTAATTTGTAAGAAGAGTGTTAATCCTGCGAATATCCTGGCACGAAGAAGCCTTCGTCGAATGCTCTATTTCTTTTCTCATATTCCAATGGTCGAAGGGTCTGCTTTTAATAAATTTTGTGGACAATTTTTAAAATCTACAAAATTAATAGAGCTAGAAGAATAGATTAAACAGGGCGCAATTGTTGCTACTCAAGCGAAAAGACGAAGCTTCAGGGATTCCAAGGTGGAAGTTCTTTTAGAAGAGTATTCTGGGTTTAGCATTGGTCAATATGGTGAGGTTAGTAAGCTATATGTGACTTTGAAGCGGTCTGATCGCAAGGTGCATCAACCCTCTCAACTAGTTTTAGCTGAATTCCCTTTCGAAGATTTCGAATTAGATTTTGATGTTAAAAAGCAAATCCCGAAACTCATTCACAAGAAAAATAAAGAGTTGAAAGGTTTAGAAATGTCTCTTCCTTTGTTGGACTACATTATGTCAAAGGGCTCAGGCGATTTAGAATGTGGTCTTGATTCTATATATTTAAATCAACTTGACCATTTTAAATCACAGTTGCTCTCTATTAGAAAGAATGACCTTGAAGGGGATTCTTCTGGTGTCATTAAATTGTTGAAATCAGGAATTAACGGCGACGTAAAAACTTACTCCTATGAACTTTCAGCCGATAATCTCTGCCTGGAGGGCTTGTAATGCAGAAATTTCCAGATGTTACTGATATCAAGGAAGATGGAAATCCAGCGATACGATTGTTTGGTCGTAGATATTATAAGGACCAAACTCCGGTGGAGTATCTTGCTGAATTTCTGTTGGCGTTTTCCTCCCCTAAGAGAAAAAATGGCGAATTTAATCATTCATTTTTAGGTATTTCAGAAGATTCTAGTTCCCCGGAATATTGGCCTGAAGATAGAATAGCTTTAAAATTATTTTCTTTTTTTGCGGCATCTAAATTTGACACTCGCCACCCTGTGCACGTCGAGTGCTATAAGCAAGGTCTCGAATTAATTAAAGAAAAAATTTCTTCTGATCAGGAAAAAAAAGATTTTGATGTTCATTTGATTCAAAGTCTATTTGAGGGGTTTGTTGGAGTAGCCAAAAATAGAACATGGGCCACGCAAGCGTTCTTGCCAGCTTCTGACTGTCTCTTGGCGAGAGAGGTCGGCTGGCGACATTCTGGAGCCAACGGGGCTGCTAAAATAATTAATGGTGATTGGGATAAGTTAAAAGATTTCTTTAAAATCACCGATCATAATTTTATGGCAAGAGGCGGAGAGCTTCTTTTCCTGCAATTAGTTAACCTCTTTCTAAACATTGATGATCCTTGTGTTGTAAATATCACTAAGTCCAAAGATTACGCTCATTTGAAAATAGATATCTCCCTACGTAAAGATGTAGAAAGTGGTCTAAGCGCGATGCTTAAGGAGGGTGAAAAGGATTTTGGTCGCCTAGCAAATTTCGTTGAAAATTGTCTGACCGATTTCAACCTAAAGAACATTGCAGGTACTGGAGCCGCTAAATTCGGTTGGGTTCCAAAACAATCTATTACTGAATCATTACTTTTTGCTTCAGAAATAAGAAATATATGTAGCTCTAGTCATAGCTCACTTCAAAAAACTGAACTATTGCAGTCTTTATGCTGTATGCATGTTTTGAGAAGTTTGTGTTTTCAGGCTCGTAGACTTGATTTTAAAAACAATAAAGGATCTGTTTTTTCTGGTTTTATTGGAAACTATGCTTGGGTTGTATGCTCGCAAGATACTGAATTAGCGGGAGAGTCTCGTAAAATAGCTCAAGAAGGAAACAGGCATGTTGAACAGATGTTATTCAGGATTTTAAGAGAACCTTCTGCATATTCTGGAGATTCACCCATAAGTGAATCCGATCTTAGTAGTGCTGATGAGAATGTCTATAAACTTTTCAGGAAGCTTGGTAAGGATATTGGTCTAATTATACCTCGTACAGGTCAGTACCAGCGCTTAGTTCTTCCCCCTCACTTAATTCGCTTCTTAGTCTATTCATTAATTGAACCAGGAGGACGAATTACATTATTTGAATTCTATAGGCGTATTTTTGCCCATTACGGAATAGCCATCGCGTCTAGAGAGCAAGCAATTGCCCTCGAATGGATAAGGGGTGTGGAGGGTGGATTGTCAGTTTCCGGTGATGCCTTATGGTTCGAAGATGAATTGCAGAGAGGTGGTGTTTTGATTGAGTTGTCTGACGCTGTCTCGATGGTCGAAAATCCTTACAAGTGAATTAGGGGACAGTCAGGTGAATATTTTTTCCAAAACATTAATCGGTTACATAAAGCGTCAGTGTGAGACTGTTTTCTCCAGCGATTTTGAAAATAAGGAAATTCGGA
>JBDNGT010000384.1:0-29330 GCA_041689145.1 Geopsychrobacter sp.
ACTAGTACCCTGTAATCCATAGAATGTCGCAAGATTGCGCTGGAGTTTGGCGAGGCAGCAAGGCGTGACTGAGGGCCCATAACCGTAGCTATGCAATCTCAGTTACAACGCAGTTGACGCGTCAAAGGACAAGCAAGATGCGATAGATTATAGGTTACAGGGTACTAGGTCCGTGACGCGGGGGCAATGACTAATGCGTAGCGGAATCCTTGACCAAACGGCTCAGGAAAAAAATTCGTCAACCAGAATTTCGTAACGGTCCGTTTCAGCTTGATATCCGAGTAGTTGTCCGCGCTCGATTTCAAAATACCAGCCGTGCAGTTGCAGGCTATCAGCTTCAATGCGCGTTTTAATCCAGGGGAATGTCCGTAAATTACTTAGCGAGGTCAGAATTGCCTCCTGCTCGCAGACACAGCTCAACTCCTCTGCGTTATCCGGACCAATCTTGGCCAGGGCGCGCTCGCGGGCGTCAGCTGCGATATCGACCCAACGTCCAACAAATTCACCGACCATTTCACCATTAGCAGCACTCAGCAGACCGGCAATTCCGCCACACCCCGAATGCCCAAGCACAATGATATCCTGAACCTTAAGATAGCAGACCGCGTACTCTAGCGCCGCACTCACACCGTGGTAGGCGTTATCCGATTCATATGGCGGGACCAGATTGGCAACATTCCGCACGGTAAACATATCGCCGGGCGCACAGCCGGTCAGTAAGGCCGGATCTACCCGTGAATCGGAACAGGAGATGACCAGGGTTTTCGGGTTCTGACCCTGGACCAGCTTAGCGACCAGGCGTTCGTCGTCGCGATAGAGTTTTTGTTGAAAGCGCCGGAAGCCGGCAATATATTTCTCGAGATTACTCATAGGTCGCCTCCCTTGCAAACCGCAAATAGGACTCTAATGTAATACAAATCCAGTTTTGGAGGGATAAAAATGCCGCTTTCGCCAGAAAGTAGAATGGCCGGGGGCTAAGCAAAAAGCGCCAAATGCATGGCGCGAAATTGTCGAGCTATGAAGCGCACGTATGTACGTCGAAGTAGCGAAAGCGATTGCAGCAACGCAACAGTTGGCAGCAATTCCCGATGTGAATTGACCAATGCGGTTCTTCTTTGGTTTTTAATCATTAATCTCAATGGGGTCTAATTCCCCGTAGCTTGCTACGCGATTTAGCAAAGGTTGTAGGCTGTTGATACCCCGCTGCTTGCGGCGGGGTCGTTCATTATCAAGAGGTTAAATGAATTCTTCGGGTTAGTATTCAGCTGCCCACCACTGTCGGTGACGAACTCGGGTAACGACTCGAAAACGCACAAAATGATTCAAGAAACATCAAAACGTTACGAAAGCCAAATCTCAACCCCCCTGTTTAAGCGGGTTTAACGAGCTGCCGGGAATTGCTGATTGAAGGACTAAACTTCTCTGAGATTGAACAGCACTTAAGTCAACTGGATAAGGACAGCCTGGTTCTTTTAACTTCGACGCTGTTGGATGATCAGGGTGTGACCATGCCGTTTGAAAGCGTTGCTGCGCGGGTTTGGGAGATTAACCCGGTCCCGGTTTACAGCTTCTGGAGATTTTTTATCGACGACAGGCAAATACATATGCATTGAGGTCACAGATTCAGGCCCGGGGATTCCGCCAGACAAGCAGCATCTGATTTTCACTCCCTACTACACGACCAAGGACGAGGGGAACGGTCTGGGACTGGCAACCGCCTACAGTATAATACGTCGTCACAATGGACATCTGACGTTGAGTAACCGTAAAGAGGGGCGTGCGAAATTTTCGCTCTACCTGTCGATCAGAAACTGGGTAACCGTTTTGGGGGCCCAGTCGTCGTCCGCGCTGAAAGATTCTGCCCCTTTGCGTTTGCCGGTAATGGATGATGAAGAAATCCTGCGCAGTTCACTCGAGGCACTGCTGATCGATCTAGGTCGTAAGCCGGTAATGGCCGCCAATGGCGAGGCGGCGATTGAGGCCTATCAAAAGATGAAATTTGATGCCCTGATTCTGGATCTGACCGTTCCCGGCGGTATGAGCGGGCGGCAAACGCTGGCCTACCTCGCCAAGCTTGATCCCGCCGTGCAGACCATCGCTTCGAGTGGCTATGCCGAAGATCAGATTATGGCAAATCCACAGAAGTACGGTTTTGTTGGAGTCTTAGCTAAACCGTACGGCGTTGAGCAGATCCAGGAAATTCTCGCCAGACTTAGAGTGCAAAAGCGGAATCAATCCTGATCACCGCCAGGAGTACTTGTGCCGATCTGCTGAAGGGATGGCAACGCCAGAGAAATTTCGGTCGGATCCCCCTTAGGGCGGACAATCGGCACAGAAAGAACGGAAAAGATTGGTGCTCAGGTAGCGATCCTCCCCGCTTAAATAATCCCGTGCAACGGCCCGCCCTTGGCGCCCAATGCATCGACCTGTTTTTCAATCTGTGGATCGTCAATCAATGGCGGGGCATGCTGTGGTTTGATCCGCGCATCGATGATCAGCGCTCCACTGCAGCCCCAGTGTTTTGCGTGGGTGGCGCTGTCAATGCCGTAGATATCCGCAGCCGGGTTACTGCGGGTAAATGCAACCCACAGCCAGTTATTGAGTGCGGCCGCACAGAAAGCGCTGTCATCGACGATCAGGACCAGCGGAAACCGGTTGAGCGGGTTGTCCTTTTCCAGGTGCATGGTGAGCAGTTCAATATCACGATCGGCCCCCGGTTGATATTGCGTACAGGCGGGACCTTGAAGCAGCAGCAGGCCCGGCAGTGCCAAGCGTGGCTTGCTGAAGCCGTCTGGAAGCCTGAGATTAGCGGGAACCCGCAACGGCAGCTCACGTCGAGCTGGTCCGACCGCCGCAATGACGACCTTGGACCCACGGTTCAGCCCTTCGCCGCTGTAGTCGAGGGTGTCGATGGTCGTGTTGGTCTGAAAATGCAAATCTCGACTCCAGTCGACCCGTTCGAGCAGGTGAGCAAAAAAAGCTGGAATGTTCTGGATGTCGAGACGCGGGTTGTCGTTATCGGCCGCAATCAGCAGATATTTGGCCAGCGACAACTGCCCCTGACCGAGAATGACGTTGGCCTGGGTCAGCAACTCTTGCGGACGGCGTAGTCGATCGTAGGGGGTATAACGTTCGCTGCCGATCACCAGGAGCAGGGGGTGCACTCCGGTCGCATCGACCGCATGTACCGCTTTGACTCCGGGGAGCACAGCGGGGATCAGCGCGCCGGTCAGCTCATGGATGAAGGCACCAAAACTCGTGTCCTCTTGTGGTGGTCGGCCGACGGTGGTGAAGGGCCAGATCGCATCCGGGCGATGAAAAACCGCCTCGACCTTGATCAGGGGAAAATCGTGGGCCAGGCTGTAGTAGCCGAGGTGGTCGCCGAAGGGACCTTCCGGTTTCTTGAGGCGCGGGTCGATGGTGCCGCAGATCACGAAATCGGCCTCGGCTGGGATCGGCAGATCGCCGGGACCGTTGACCAGCGGAATCCGGTGCCCAGCCAACAGACCGGCAAAAGCGAGTTCCGGCATCCCTTCGGGGAGCGGCATGACCGCCGCGACGGTCAGCGCGGGAGGACCACCGACAAAGATATTGACCCGTAAGGGGCGGCCGAGGGCCAAGGCCTCGCGGTGATGCACACCGATGCCGCGATGAATCTGGTAATGCAAGCCAATCTCTTCGTCCGGCCGGTATTGATTCCCTGAAAGCTGGACCCGGTACATGCCGAGATTCGAGTTGCGCAAGCCGGAGCTCGAAGGGCTTTCGCTATAGACCTGCGGCAGGGTAATAAAAGCGCCACCGTCATCCGGCCAGCTCTTGATCTGAGGCAGTTCAGTGATGCTGGTCTGCTGGAGCAGAACCGGTCCGCTTCGTACTTTTTTTGGGAGCAGATGCCAGGCCGCCGCGGGAGCACGCAGCAGGTTGGCTGGTTGTTTGAGCAGCTGTTTCGGGTCGAGTCTTAATTTAATCAGGGTTTCAACGCTGCGCAGGCTGTCGCGAAACAGAAAACGGGTACGTTCCTGCGTGCCGAACAGATTGGCGACTGCCGGGAAACGACAACCTTCCAGATTGCTGAAGAGCAGCGCCGGTCCCTGTGCCTGATAGACCCGGCGCTGAATTGCCCCGGCCAGCAAGTTGGGATCGATCGCCTGGTCGATTTGGATCAGTTGACCCGTTTTTTCAAGGTCGGCAACAGCCTGTTTAAGCGTGCGATATCCCATAGATCCTCAAGGAGCAGTAATGCTGGGCAGAGAAGATGAGCCATGGCCATTTATAGATCATGCTGAACACTATTTCAACCGCTCGTCAGGAGAGGTTGCTTAGCTCAGCACCAGCTCTTGCTTTTCGAGTCGCAGCATCCGATCGCGCAGTTCGGCGGCCTTTTCAAAGTCGAGATCGGCCGCAGCGGCGAGCATCTGCTTTTTGGTTTTGGCGATCTCTTTTCGCAGCTCTTCGGCGTTACCATAAAGGGTCTGGGCCTCGGCGATCAGGGCCAGATCCTCCTTGACCCGGCCGAGGCCGTCGAGAATCGAAGTCAGTGATTTTTTGATCGACTGCGGAGTGATGCCGTGTTTTTTGTTGTGCGCCAGCTGTTTCTTCCGTCGCCGTTCGGTCTCGTCGAGACAAGCCTGCATCGAACGGGTGATCTTGTCAGCGTACATGATCACCCGGCCATCGACATTACGCGCCGCCCGGCCGCAGGTCTGAATCAGCGAGCGGGTCGAACGTAAAAATCCTTCCTTGTCGGCATCCAGAATCGTGACTAGCGAGACCTCCGGGATATCGAGCCCCTCACGCAACAGGTTGATGCCGACCAACACGTCGAACTCCCCTTCGCGCAGGCCGCGGATGATCTGCATCCGCTCCATGGTCTTGATATCGGAATGCATGTAGTTGACCCGGATGCCGACCTCCTGCAGGTAGCCGGTCAGGTCTTCGGCCATCCGCTTGGTCAGGGTAGTCACCAGCACCCGTTCATGCTTGGCCACTACCTCGCGGATCTCGCCGATCAGGTTGTCGACCTGATCGCGCGCCGGGCGGATCTCGATCGGTGGATCGATCAGGCCGGTCGGACGGATGACCTGCTCGACAAACACGCCCTGGGCCTGCTCCAGCTCATAGTCGGCTGGGGTGGCAGAAACATAGACGGTCTGCGGCTGTTTAGCGGTGAACTCTTCGAACATCAACGGCCGGTTGTCCAGCGCGGAGGGCAGACGGAAGCCGAAGTTGACCAGAGTCTCCTTACGCGAGCGGTCGCCGCGGTACATGGCGCCGACCTGGCTGACGCTGACATGACTCTCATCGATCATCATCAGTGCGTCATCAGGGAAATAGCTGAGCAGGGTCGAGGGGGGCTCACCCGGCTGACGGCGGTCGAGAAAGCGCGAATAGTTCTCGATCCCCTGGCAGTAGCCCATCTCTTCCATCATCTCGATATCGAACATCGTCCGTTGTTCGAGGCGTTGCGCCTCGACCAACATATTGTTTGCGCGAAAATATTGAAGGCGTTCCAGCAGCTCATCCTGAATCTCCTTGACCGCGCGCTCAAGGGTCGGGCGGGTCGCAACGTAATGACTGGCGGGGAAGATGGTGGTCTGTGCCAGGCGGTCTGTCACCTGGCCGCGCAGCGGGTCGATCTCGCTGATCGCGTCGATCTCGTCACCGAAAAATTCAATGCGCAGCGCGCGTTTCTCCTCATAGGCCGGGAAGATCTCGACCGAGTCGCCGCGCACGCGGAAGGTGCCGCGATGAAAATCGACATCGTTGCGTTCGTACTGGATATCGATCAACTGCTTAAGCAGGCTGTTGCGCTCGAGCTCCTGGCCGGTGTGCAACTTGAGCAGCATGCCGAAGTAGGCCTCCGGCGAACCCAGGCCGTAGATGCAGCTAACCGAAGCGACGATCAACACATCGCGCCTTGAGAGCAGACTGCGGGTCGCACTGTGGCGCAGCTTGTCGATCTCCTCGTTGATCGCGCTGTCCTTCTCGATGAAGGTGCCGGTCGAGGGGATGTAGGCTTCGGGCTGGTAGTAGTCATAGTAGCTGACGAAATACTCAACAGCGTTGTCGGGGAAGAGCTCCTTGAACTCGCCGTAAAGTTGGGCCGCCAAGGTCTTATTGTGCGCCAGCACCAGGGTTGGTTTCTGGACCTGAGCGATCACGTTGGCCATGGTGAAGGTCTTGCCCGAGCCGGTGACGCCGAGCAATACTTGATGGCGGTCGCCGCGCTTGATCCCTTCGACTAGTTCGACAATCGCTTGGGGCTGATCCCCTTGGGGGATGAAGTCGGAATGAAGTTCAAAACGGGCCATTGTAGGTTCTTTCTGATTCATTTATTTTAAACGTCTGGATCGGCTGAAACAGATATCAGGGTAACCCAGGAACGAGGTGCTGGGGAAGGGCATTGCTAGACTATGGCTGGGCTTCCGGCACCCACAAAGCCGGATCGAGACGCTGGTCGAGCCAGTTGATCCGCCAGTCGAGGTGTGGGCCGGTGACGCGGCCGGTCGCGCCGACCAGTGCGATCTTTTCCCCCTGCTTAACCTTGTCCCCTTTTTTGACCAGAATTTTACTCAGGTGCAGAAAGCTGGATGACAGCCCGAGACCGTGGTCGATGATCAGGGTCTTGCCGGAGAAGAACATCCCCTGATGGGCCAGCCGCACCATGCCACCGGCCGGTGCGATCACAGGAGTTCCGCTCGGGGCCGCGATGTCGATGCCGTAATGCGGACGGCGCGGTTCGCCATTCAGGATCCGCTGGCTGCCGTAGACTCCACTGATTCTGCCACTGAGGGGCCAGATGAATTGTTCGCGGAAGTTGGGCCGCTGACTGGCGTGCTCGCGCGCCTCATGTGCCTGGCTGGCCTCATGACCGATGCGGACCAGCTCCTTGGCCGAGGGTTCCATCAGCTGTTTACTGATCCCCTCGATTTTTTCGATCTTGTAGCTGCGTGGTTTCAGCTGGAGATTCAGGAGAGTCTCCTGACCCTGAATATCGATCAGGGTCAGCTGTTGCCGCAGGTCGGCATCACGGCCGAACCCAAGCAAAAAAATGTTCTCAGTGGTCAGTTGGAGTGGCTGACCCTGATAGAGAACCCGGCTGCCGGCAGGGACCTGGCCGAAATAGAAGCCGCCCGGTTGCAGGCTGCTCGGTAGGGCGAAGGCCGATGCGCTCGCTGAGCTAAATTGCAGCGCGAGCAGCAGCGCAATTTTTATGACCTGTTTTGTCAATTTGCGCCAATCCCGAACTCAACCCGGGCCGCAGCCTTGTCCTTCTCCGGCGGGGTTGCGATCTCGACATTCTTCAGGAACATCCTTGGTTTGATAGCGGGATTCTGACGAATCAACTCCTCCTGCACTACCGCCGCACGAGCCTTGGCCAGGCGATGCAACTCTTCATCCCCGACTCGCATGTTGGCCAACAGCAGTTTCTCCAGTTCGTTGGCAGGGAGCTTCTTCTGCATGCCGAGGACATTACGCGGCTTGGGAAATTTCGCCTGTTTGTAGACCTGCCACAGGTTCTCCAGATATTCCTCCGGGGTCATCTCCTGCCCTTCCTGCGGCTCGACCTGGCGCTGCCACTCGGCTGCGATCAGCCGTTTCAGCTCGATCTGACGATAACCTTCCGGGTCGTTTTCAGGATCGATAAAGGCGCTGATCTCCAGTTTGAGCGCCGGACGTTCGCTCAACATTTTGGCCAGCTTGCCGAGCAGGTTTTGATCCCCAGCGGTCAGGCTTGCGCGGCCGGGGAGAAAGCTGATCTGGCTGAAATCCTCACTCCCCCCGCCCAATATCGAGGCGAGCAGGCTGAAGGGGGAGGATGCGGCCTTGACCAGCAGGTTCTTGAGAACGGTGAAGATCGTCCCGGCAATGCTGAAGCTGGGATCGTTGAGGTTGCCGGAGATCGGCACATCGAGATGGATTTCGCCGTTTTGATCCTTGAGCAGTGCGATCGCCAGGCCGATCGGTAGTGAGGTTGCCTGGGCACTCTTAACCGGCTCACCGAAGGTGAACTGATCGATCAGGATCTTGTTCTGGGCCACGATCTGCTGATGTTCGATGTGGTAGTTCAGGTCGAGATAGAGCTTCCCCTTGTCGATGACATAGCCCAGATAGGTTCCCGAATAGGGGGTCAGCGGGGCCAGATCGATATCCTCAAAGTGGATCGTCAGGTCGGAGAACAGATCCTTGCTGAGCGGATTGAGTTTGCCGCTGATCGAGAGCGGTGAATGGTTCTCCAGCTGGCCGCGTAGATCGACGTCGGCCAGCATCTCCTCCGCCGAGGCCATGCCGGTGATCCGCCCGCCCAGTTCATACATGGTGGTGGTGAAGGTGTTCGGCAGGTGGCGGTCGGTAAACGAGACCGTTCCCCCCTGCAGGGTGAGGGCGTCGATGCGGATATCGGGTGGCGGAGCCGTCTCGCTTGCCGCGACTTCAGGTTCCGCCGTCGCCCTCGGTTTTTCGCTCTCGACCGCAGGCTCCGGCTCTGCCGCGGTAAGGCCGATCAGGTTGATCTTGCCCTTCCGATCGATGAGAATATTGGCCAGATAGCGACTGAGGGCGACCTCCTTGACCTTCAGGGCAAAAGGTCCAATCCCCCCTTTGATCCCTTCCAGACCGAGATTCTCCCAACCCAGCAGTTCTCCATCGCTCAACGGAGCGCGCAGGTTGAAACTGCTGATGCCGGCGCGTCCGGAGAAACTGCCCCTAAGCTCCTCCGGTGTTTCGGCAAGAGTGATTGCCAGCTTTGCCGCGAGCTTGCCTTCTTTAAGGTTGAGATTCTGCGGCAGAAAATCATTAAACTCAGCCAGCGGCAGGGCAGCGATCCGCGTTTGCGCCTGAAGGCGCAGCGGGCTGTGAGCGAAACTTCCGCTGATATCGATATCTTCCTTGCCGCCGATTGCCGCCTTGAAGCTGAAGGGGCTCGGCGTCGACTCCGGATAGGTGAGATCCGCGATTTCAAAATTCAGCTTACCGACCTCCAGCTGCGGAATTTTGGCCGCGCCAGACGCGGTCGACACCTGGACCGCGTCCGACACGAAGTCGTCCCGATAATGGATTTTCCCATCCTGCAGCTGTAAGTGCGCGATTTTCAGGCGCGGCAGGCTGGCAGGCTGCCGCTCTTCAGTTTCGACCAGCGTCGGTTCACCGCGTAGTTGCGCCTGGATCCGTTCAAAATTCCAGCGTCCCTGCGGGTCACGATTGAGATAGAGCTGTGGTTCGTAGAGGTCAAGGGAGAGCAGATTGAAGTCCTGCTGTATCAGATCGACCCGATCGAGATCGAGAATCAGCGTCGGTAGACTGAACAGCTCGCGTCCGTCGAGTTCACGGATGTCGACATCCGTCAAGGCCAGGTCCCCGCCGAGCAGCAGTTTCGACTGAGCGGTCGATGAAACCCGGTAGGCGAGATCGATCTGTGCATCGAGAACCCCTGACTTGATCTCAACCGGCAGGGGAACCGGTGAATGGAAGGCGTAAAAAGCGAGATCAATGTCATCCAGCAGCAGGGACAGCGAGGTTTCAAGGGAGTCCTGGAAGGGCTTCAACTGTCCGTCGGCACGAATCTCCGAACCGTTCAGCAGCATCCGCAGTTGGGGGTTAACGTATTCGTCGGTCAGGTAGGGGATGTTACTGATAAAGGGGATACTCAGGCTCAGTTCGCGGATCTGATGCTGGGATTTTTTCGCCGAGGTCTGGTCGGTAAAGTCGATTTTCCCACCGTTCAACATGATGTTGTTGAAGGAGAAGTGCAGCGACGACCCAGGTTTCTCTGGCTTAGTTGCCGGCATGTCACCACCCAGGCGGGTAAGGTCGGAGAAATTGAATTCCTGCTTGCCGAGTAGTTCAAGATTGACGAACGGTTCGTCCAGTTCCAGCCGGTCGAGAATAACCGCCAGGTGAAAAAGGGAGCTGAAGCTGCCGGAGAGCATCAGTCGCTTGACGCTGATAAAGGGGAGCGAACTGCTCTGCTCCGTCAGCCTGAGTCCTTCGATTTCGACCGTCAGGGTGAAGGGGTTGAAGAAGACTTTTTCAATCCGCAGGGTGCGGTGGGTGTTTTCTGCGAACCAGGCCGTTCCCCGACTTATTATCTGCCGGGGCACGATCAGCATCGACAGCAGCATCAGCCCAAGCACGACAGCAGCGGTGATCAACGAATATTTTCCCCAGCGTGTCATGGAGGCTCCGGCAGAATCGTATTTCAAGAAGGTTCCATAAGTTTAGCATATCCATCGAAAAGGGTTGAACCCAGAAGGTTGTTGCAGCGCACCACGCGCGACAAATCGAAACCTATCTGTTAAGATGTGGGCTGCAATTTTTGAACTGAACCCTGACCCCAAAGGTAGTTTTATGACCGATCTCGATAAGGCCTTCGAGGCCCTGCGCGCCGAACCAGATAACCAAAAGGTCCAATCCGGTTTCTACGACCTCTTTCTCAATTCCCTGTTCTTTGTCCCCACCGCGAAAGAGACGATCCAGATCGATGATGAGGGTACCGAGCAGGAGACCGAGGTGCCGCTGATCATCGAAAACGGGGAGACCGATTACCTGGTCTTTTTTGATCAGCAGCAGCGGCTGAACGATTGGGCTGAACTCGAAGCGCCATTTGTAAAGCTACCGGGGCATCTGCTGACGGAGATGACCACAACCGGCCTGCATTGGGCGATGAATATCGGCACCGACCATTTCAAGCCGTTCGCACCAGATGAGATTTTCTGGCTTAAAGATGTAGTTACTCAATGTAAGGCTGAAGATGCCGACGCAGGTGCTAAGTAGCCATGGCACTGGGCGCTACGATCTTTAAAGCCAGTCTGCAGATCTCTGACATGGATCGCAACTATTACGCCGAGCACCTCCTGACCTTGGCGCGTCACCCCTCAGAGACCGACGAGCGGATGATGGTGCGCCTGCTGGCCTTTGCCCTGCATGCCGATGAGCAGCTCAGCTTTACCAAGGGGCTGTGCGCCGATGAAGAGCCGGATCTGTGGCTGAAGAGTTATACCGACGAGATTGAGCTGTGGATCGATGTCGGTCAGCCGGATGAGCGGCGGCTGCGCAAGGCCTGCAGCCGCGCCAAGCAGGTCTATCTCTACCTCTACGGTGGGCGCGGTGCTAACCTCTGGTGGCAGAAGAACGCCGAGAAGCTCCAGCGCTTTGCGACCCTGCATGTGCTTGAAATTCCCGAGACGGCCTGTCGTGAGATCACCCGCTTGGTGCAGCGAAACATGCAGCTGCAGTGCACGGTGCAGGAGGGCGAGATCTATCTGAGCGACTCCGCGCAGAGCTGCAGTGTTTCTCCTCTGGTGCGTAAGCAGGGGGCTTGAAGCAACTTAATCCCCGTCTTGATGAGCACGAATCTGCCGCACGTCATGTTTTCACTAATCAAACCTTGCCATATCCCGGTGCAGTTCAATGCGCAATTTTTGGGCGACGGGGCCGACCTTGCCCTGGTTGATGGTGAAACCATCGACCTTGACCACCGGCATGACCTCGAGCGTGGTCGAGGTGATAAAGACCTCGTCGGAGAACTTGAGGTCCTGGAGTTTATATTCACCACCGATGACACGCAGGTTCAGCTGCTCTTCGCAGAGACGCATGATGGTAGCGCGAGTGACGCCTTCCAGCAGCCCGGTCGAGGCGGCGGGAGTAAAGACCCACTGCCCCTTGGTCCAGAAGATATTGGACGAGGCCCCTTCGCAGATGTGTTGATTACTGTTGAGCATGATCACCTCGAAGGCGCCTGCGGCCTTGGCTTCCAACTTACCGAGCAGGCTGTTCAGGTTACTGGTCGATTTGATCTTCGGGCTGATCGCTTTGGGCGCGTTGCGGCGGGTCTGGGCCAGATGCAAATTGATCCCTTCAGCATAGTAGGAATCCTCAAAGCCCTTGAACTCGGTGCCGATGATCAGGAGGGTCAGTTCGTTGCCCAGGTCGCGGCGGAAACCGATCTGCCCCTTGCCGCGGGTGACCGTGACGCGATAGTAGGCGTTGTTCAACTTATTCTTCATGCGCAATTCGAGCAGGATCACTTCCAGCTCCTGCCGGCTGAAGTTGCTCGGGTAGTTGAGGGCCGCGGCGGACTGCATCAACCGTTCGAAGTGGCGGGAAAATTGATAAAGCTGCGCGCCGACTGAGCGGAAGCTCTCGAAGATACCATCACCGTACAAGAGCCCCTGATCGAAAACCGAGACCGTCGCTTCTTCGCTCTTGGCGAATTTCCCGTTCAAAAATACATAACTCATGGTTTCGTCCTTTTGAGAGAAGTGCTGCCGCAGCAGTCCAGGGGTACCGCTTGGTCGAGCGGGTTTCCTAAGCTGTACAGCTAAATATTAACTTAATCCGTGGCATTGTCGAAAAATGTTAGACTGGGTTCCAAATACATTCGCAACCAGCGCTGATTCGCTAACTCACAGCCGCTGGCAAAAGTCGGCATCGGCATAACGGTTAAAGGCAATTGCGTAACGCTGCAAAAAACCGGAGAATCAATTTATGCTTGAATCTTTTATGCAATTAACTCCTGTCATGCAGGCCTTTCTGGCCACACTTTTTACCTGGTCGGTCACCGCGGCAGGTGCCGCACTGGTCTATGCCAAAAAAACCGTCGATCAAAAACTGCTCGACGGCATGCTCGGTTTTGCCGCCGGGGTGATGATTGCCGCCAGCTTCTGGTCGTTGCTGAGTCCAGGGATTCAGATGGCGGAGACAATGGGGCAGGTCCCCTGGCTGACGGCGGTGATCGGCTTTATGGGCGGCGGAATCTTCATGCGCCTGACCGATAAGTTTCTGCCCCACCTGCACCCCGGTTTGAAGATGGACCAAAAAGAAGGGGTCAAGACCTCCTGGCAACGCAGTACCCTGCTGGTGCTCGCCATCACCCTGCACAACATCCCCGAAGGCCTGGCGGTGGGGGTGGCCTTTGGCGCCGTGGCGGCGGGCCTGCCCTCTGCCACCATCGGCGGCGCGATCGCGCTGGCGATCGGCATTGGGATTCAGAATTTTCCTGAAGGCACAGCGGTTGCGATGCCGCTCAGGCGCGAGGGGATGAGTCAGCATAAAGCCTTTTTTATGGGTCAGGCCTCCGGGATTGTCGAGCCGATCGCTGGGGTTCTCGGGGCATATTTCGTCCTGAGTATGCAATCCATTCTGCCTTACGCCCTCTGTTTTGCCGCCGGTGCGATGATCTTCGTCGTGGTTGAGGAGTTGATTCCAGAATCGCAACGGATCAACGCCAATATCGACTTTGTGACAATGACTACCATGACCGGTTTTTCAGTGATGATGTTGCTGGATGTGGCGTTGGGCTAAGCGGAGAAACGTGAAAAAGACCATGCAATTTTTCAAGCGACCTATCAATGACCTATATTAGCAACGGAATTGAGCTTGAAATACCCCGACCTCGCCAGTGATACGAACCCACCCCCCCAAGCGTTTCTTCGACGTCTTCCGCTACAGCCGCCGCGCGCTCGCGCTAGTCTGGACCACCAGTCGACGTCTGGCGCTGATTTTCGCCCTTCTGACTTTGGTCGCGGGGGTGCTGCCGGCGGCGGTGGCCTGGATCGGCCAGCCTCTCGGCGATCAGCGGCATGTACGAGGACAACCTCTACCTCTCCAACCTCTACGAGTATCTGGAACAGCCGGTGCCCGAGCAGCAGGGTTTGTTGCAACAGGGGCTGCAGCAGGTCAGCCTACATCTCAAGCCGGGGGACAGCCTGGCACTGGTCGGCGAGAACATCGGTGCCGGGGATATGAGCCATTTCGAGGATCGCCGGCGCTGGCAGGAGGCGGCGGAAAAAGGGATGGCCGCGACCTTTATCGACAAGCTGCCCGAGCAGTACGACACCCAGCTCAGCAAATGGTTCAAAGGGGGCAGAGAGCTCTCCGGCGGCAAGCGCGGCAAACAGGATATGTTCATGGATTATCTGAATTTGTTCCGGGGACGGTAAACTCTGAAGGCCGTACCTAATTAATCGGAAGTCTCCCACAATGCGCTGTTGGGTTCCCCGCAGTTGATTGACAGCTGGGATTGTGAACGGCTATAAGTTGGGAGCTGTTTAATCTCAATGGGGTCTAATTCCCCGTAGCTTGCTACGCGATTTAGCAAAGGTTGTAGGCTGTTGATACCCCGCTGCTTGCGGCGGGGTCGTTCATTGAAGCTGTATTGGGGGGTTGGGATGGGGAAGTCAGGTTTCGACGATATGTAGGTTTTGAGAGCCGTTTTTCAGCCAGGTGCTGAAGGACGGCTTTTGTGTTGGATGGAATGGAATCATAAATAGATTCCTGCTGTTGCCTCTCATTGTGATTCATAAACCGACTATGTGGGACTTAGACAATAATTTTAACCGCTGGGAGGGATAAATGCCGGGCGCATTCGCACATATGACAATGGTTCTCACGGCCAAGAACCTGTCTAAATTAGAAAGTGACGATGGACTTTCGAATACCGCGCACCGTGCCATCAGCGGGCTGACAAAATACGCCGAACTCGGTAGCGTCAGTCCCGACTATCCCTATCTGTGCCAGCTCGACGGCGATACCGACGAGTGGGCCGATCTCATGCACTATGAACACACCGGCGCCAGGATTCTTCGGAATCGTCCGGATGGCGTGGTGAAGCGTCGTTGCCTGGCCTGGCTGATGGGGTATGCAGCCCATGTGGTGACCGATATCAGTATTCATCCGGTGGTCAAGTTAAAGGTGGGCGATTATCAGGGGCACGAGACCGGGCATCAGGTGTGCGAGATGCATCAAGATACATTTATCTATCAATCCCTGAACGTTGGCGATATCACCGATACGGAACATCCCAAGGGTGGCATCCGCTCCTGTGGATCGGATGACGCCATCGATTTCGACATCAAAACACTTTGGCTGGGAATGCTGCAGGCGGTTCATCCCGAGGTTTTTGCGAGCAATCCTCCCGACATCGACAAGTGGCATCGCAATTTTAAGCGGGTGGTTGATGGCGTCGCCGATGAAGGGGGCTGGTTGCCCGGTTTTGTTATGCGTTTTATTGCTGATCAGGGCTTTCTCTATTTCCCGGCAGAGGTCAGTTCATCAAGGACCTTGAGGTGCCTGGCGGGGGCAAGATGGATTACTCTCAGATTTTCCAACAAGCCACCGAAAATGCTGGTGATGCCTGGCTCGAAATTTCCCTCTCGGAGGCGCACCTGTGCGTGGGAAAACCTGCCTCCTGCCCCTGGAGGAAAAAATGAAGCAACACAGTTCCCGTTTCCAGTTCTCGCACCGGAAGATTGGCGCCCTGTCGGTTCCACCTGCCAACCATCCCTCTTCTAATGTTGAGTACAGCGACGTCGTTGAGATGGGCCTGCGTATCGCGGTGTACAAGTCCGGCCGCAAAAGCTGGCGGCACCGCTACACCCACTTCAGCAAGAAATGCGCACAGACCCTCGGTGAGTATCCAGCTGTCAATCTTGAAATGGCCCGTGAGCGGGTTCGAGAAAACAAGCGGTTGCTGGCACAGGACATTGATCCCAAGGAGGAGCGTAGCCGAGCACGGCAGGCTCTGACCTTCGAGGAGTTCTGCGTTGAGCAGTACATGCCTTATGCGAAAAAGCAGCTTCGCGCTTATAAGGATGTAGCAAACCGGTTGAAGTTACGTCTCTTGGCTGCGTTCGGCACAGTGCCCCTGACGCAGATCGGCAAGCGGCATATCTCTGAGCTGCATCGACGACTAAGTGACGAGGTTTCGGCGACAACGGCGAATCGGTACTTGTCGCAGATGGCCGAAATCTTTACATGCGCCGTTGAATGGGGGTTCGCCACGGAAAATCCTGCACGGGGAGTCGTTGTCGAAGTTCGTAGCGGCGCTTGGGGCTGAGGTTGAGACTGGCAACCAGTCGACGCGAGCAATGTATCTGATGCTGATGACCGACCAACGAAAAAATGAGGTCCTCAGTTTGGCCTGGCAACAGATGACGGAGGAGGGCAAGGACCAAGAGTGAGCGTTCCCGAATCCACAAGGGACCGGCCCACAGCGTGACATTCGACGCACCTTCAAGACTCTGTGCGAGGCGGCAGGAATCGAGAATCTTCGGCCTCACGACCTACGTCGCTCATTCGCAAGTGGTCTTGCAGCGAAGGGAGTCCCGGCGATGATCCTTCGCGATTTGCTCGGGCACCGTGATGTCCGGACAACACAGGAAGCAGCCGATCTGGACTCGTTTACTGGGACCTTTGGTTGTCACTTTGTGGGGTCCTTGTGGTCTTTGGTGTTCCCTGAGTGTTCCCGTGGGGGATCAGTCCGTCCAGCCCCCTCGCGCTGACCATGGTTTTACCTATGTTAGACGGTCGTAAAACTGGGATTAGAAGTGTTCTCATGCTAAGTGTTCGAAAAACATAAGGAATGTAGGATTTATGAGTTTTCGGGGGTCAATGCTGAATTTGCCGATGATACGTTTTTGTGTTGAAATTTCAAGGGCTTTCTGTTATCTCTTCCCATCCATCAGGTCAAACGGCCAGCGCGCTACGAATCAGAAGGCTGGGCGTCAGAATCCTTCGCGGCGTGCCATTTTAAAGTAAGGACCCCATGATGCTATCTGCTGATCAGGATCAGGTCTTTATGCATGAGGCCATGGTGGAAGCAGGTCGAGCTGAGGCTCTAGCCGAGGTTCCCATCGGGGCAGTTGTCGTTTTGGCCGGTGAGATTATCGGTCGTGGGCACAACCTGCGTGAGACTTCGCAGGACCCCACGGCGCATGCCGAGATGATCGCTATCCGTCAAGCTGCGGAACGTCTCGGTTCCTGGCGCTTGCTTGACTGTACGCTCTACGTCACCCTCGAACCCTGTGTCATGTGCATGGGTGGAATCATTCTGGCACGTATCCCTTATCTGGTGTACGCTTGCCGTGATCCTAAAGCTGGCGCCGTCGGTTCGATTTACAACCTGGCCGAAGATGAGCGTTTCAACCATCGGGTTGAAGTGCGCGAAGGGGTGCTGCAGGGTGAATGCAGCGGTCAGTTACGTGGATTTTTTCGTCATCTACGTTTACAGAAGAGGGATTTAAAAAAGGATAAATAGACAATTTGGAGAGGTGTCCGAGTGGTCGAAGGTGACAGACTCGAAATCTGTTGACCCGCAAGGGTCCGGGAGTTCGAATCTCCCCCTCTCCGCCATACATTTCAGGTATTTACAGGTGAACTTTCCTGAAACTTTCCTGAGGCCAATGGCCATTTCTGAGAAATCGGAGATGGCCATTTGTTTTTCCGCGCACCCAAAAATCTTCACCAAAATACCCCTTGATCGCTGGTAAATCCTCTTCGAGGCCATCTATATATTTTCCGTAGATGGTATCAACCATGCTTTTATCTGCGTGTCCCATAAGGCCGATGATCCGTGGTTTGTTGATCTTCATCAGTTCATTGTATGCAACAAAACAGTGTCTCAGAGAGTATGGTGTAACGCGCTCGATTCCGGCCTTGTCACTAGCACGATACCAAGCCAACCTAATTGGTTTGTTATCGAGGGGTAGCCCAGTCTTAGTATGGAAAATAAAGGGGTATCCGTCCATTTTGTTCTCTATAGCTTGGTTCAGGACTCTAGCGATTGCGCCTATCATTGTGATTTTGCGTATCGGACTTCTTTTTGGGTTGGTCTCTGAGGCGCAGGATCAATCCAAAAAAAAGAATCATAGTGATCCCATTTGCAAAATTTATTGCTTCAAAATTTAATCTGCAAGATGGGCCAGAATTGTGGGCCCAAATAGAAAAAATACGCGAGATCGCTCAAAATCGAAAACGGAAATAAACGTCTATTTGTCCTTTGCATTGTAGTAGTAACGGGGTTTTTGTTGACCTTCACTGCCAAATTCAGTAATTTGGGAACTCATTAATTTAATTATGATTTCTTGATCGGTTGAGGGGCCAATGAATACTGGAAAGGTCGCAAATCCATCGATGGAAATTGCGGCCTTTTTTTATTTGATTAGCGAGATAACCATTAAATTTCAGAACAAGACCTCCTGTACGTAAAGGCTGCTTGTGCGCGATTAGTATGACGTTAAAAATGATGCGTAAGTATGGTCAGTACCTTCTTTGTTAACAACGACGCGATTAGTAAGATCGAAAATACTTTTTTTAGTGCAATTTGATTATTTTGAGAGAGGTTTGGGATGGATAATCTGTTTTTCGATAAACCAATTCTGAATTCGCCCTACGAGTATCCTAAAAGACATTGGGAGCTTGACGATCAGGGGCAGCCAACCCAAACTCTCATTGAAAAGCGTCGTCGCGCTGAATTCATCACCCCAATACCAAAACCGAAAAAACGTAAAAGTGCGGAAGCGCAATTAAATCTTCTGGCAGATGCTGCAATGACATCAGCCGATCAGCAATATGACCCAACCTCCATCATCAACGAGTTACGCCACCATGTCGACAAATGGCGCAAGCTGCCGAACACAAAAGACTGGAAGGTTACACCTGAGACCGCACGTCTGCTGCAACACTGGCGGCACCATCAGTTCAATGGTATTCGCCCGTTTTTCTGCCAGGTTGAGGCGATTGAAACGGCTATCTGGCTGACCGAGGTTGCTCCGACCGAGAAGGCTGGTAAAGGGTTTATCGAACATCTGGTCAACGCCAATCATGATGCTAATCCAGAGCTGATGCGATTGGCTTTAAAAATGGCAACTGGGGCAGGCAAAACCACAGTCATGGCAATGCTCATTGCCTGGCAAACCATCAATGCGGTTCGTCGTCCCAACAGCAAAAAGTACACTCGTGGTTTTCTGATTGTTGCGCCAGGCGTCACCATTCGTGACCGTCTTAGAGTGCTGCACCCTAACGATCCAGACAGTTATTACCAGAGTCGTGAGATCGTTCCGCAAGATATGCTTGGTGATCTTGACCGAGCCAAGATTGTTATCACCAACTACCATGCCTTCAAATTGCGCGAGCGCATAGACCTGTCGAAGGGTGGCCGATCGCTTCTTCAGGGTCGCGGCGGGGCTTTGAACACCCTTGAAACTGAAGGGCAGATGCTTCAGCGGGTCATGCCTGCCTTGATGGGTTTAAAGAATGTTCTAGCAATCAATGATGAGGCCCATCACTGCTACCGTGAAAAGCCAGTTCATGACGATGATCTAAAGGGTGACGAAAAGAAGGAGGCCGATAAGAACAATGAGGCCGCCCGTCTCTGGATAAATGGTCTTGAGATCGTCAAGCGCAAGTTGGGATTAGCGCAGGTTATCGACTTGTCAGCAACCCCATTTTTTCTGAGTGGTTCCGGATATGTTGAGGGGACTCTGTTCCCCTGGACCATGAGTGACTTCTCGCTGGTGGACGCCATCGAATGCGGCATCGTAAAGCTGCCACGTGTACCGATTGCCGATAATATCCCGGGTGATGAGATGCCGATGTTCCGCAACCTCTGGGAGCATATTGGTAAGAAAATGCCCAAAAAAGGGCGCGGCAAGGGGGATTCATTAAGTCCGTTGGATTTGCCACCGCAACTTCAAACGGCTCTTCACGCACTGTACGGGCATTATGAGAAAACTTTTGACCTCTGGCAGAAAGAGGGCATAAGTGTGCCGCCCTGCTTTATCGTCGTTTGTAATAATACGGCAACTTCGAAACTGGTATACGACTACATCTCAGGTTTCGACCGGATGAATAAAGATGGCTCAAGTCAGCTTGAATTCGGTCGGCTTCCCTTGTTCCGCAATACTGATGAAAACGGGAACCCGCTTGCACGCCCAAACACCTTACTGATTGATAGTGAGCAGCTCGAATCGGGTGAAGCGCTGGATACGAACTTTCGGACGATGGCTTCCGATGAAATAGAGCGGTTCAGGCGTGAAATCCGCGAGCGTGGTGATCATAAGGGTGCAGAAAACATCACCGACCAGGACCTGTTGCGCGAAGTCATGAACACGGTTGGTAAGCAGGGGCGACTCGGCGGTTTTATCCGTTGCGTCGTCTCGGTTTCCATGCTCACTGAAGGTTGGGACGCCAATACGGTCACCCATGTTCTCGGTGTCCGAGCATTCGGTACGCAACTGCTATGTGAGCAGGTTATCGGTCGTGCCCTGCGTCGCCAATCGTATGAGCTGAATGAAGAGGGTCTCTTTAACACCGAGTATGCTGATGTCCTAGGGATTCCCTTCGACTTCACGGCCAAACCGGTCGTTTCTCCGCCGCAGCCACCGCGAGAAACCATTCATGTCAAAGCGGTTCGTCCAGAGCGCGACGCCCTGGAAATCAAATTTCCCCGTGTGGCTGGCTACCGGACTGAACTTCCTGAAACAAGATTGAGCGCTTCGTTCAATGATGATTCGACCATGTTGTTAACCCCGGATCTGGTTGGGGCAACCGAAACTCAAAACTCGGGTATCATTGGTGCCACAGCCAATCTCAACCTCATTCATACCGGCGATGTAAGACCTTCGCAGGTTGTCTACGAATTGACATCTCATCTGCTTTTAACTAGGTGGCGTGACGCAAACGACGAACCACAGCTTTCACTCTTCGGGCAACTAAAGCGTATTGCACGGCAATGGGTGGATAACCATCTGGTCTGTCAGGGTGGCACCTACCCGGCACAACTGAAATACAAAACCCTTGCTGATATGGCCTGTGAAAGAATTATGGCGGCCATTACCCGCCACCATATCGGGACACATCCGATCAAGGCGGTGCTTGATCCCTACAACCCCGTCGGTTCAACCTGTCACGTTAATTTCAATACTTCTAAAAAAGACCGTTGGGAAACCGATGCGCGGCGCTGTCACATCAACTGGGTCATTCTTGACAGCGATTGGGAAGCCGAGTTCTGCCGCGTCGCGGAAGGCCATCCCAAAGTCAAAGCTTACGTCAAAAACCATAGCCTCGGTCTTGATGTGCCGTATCGCTACGGCTCAGAAATGCGTCGATATATTCCGGATTTCATTGTGCAGATTGATGACGGCCAGGGAGATGACGACCTCTTGCACCTGATTGTCGAGATCAAGGGCTATCGGCGCGAGGATGCCAAGGAGAAAAAGTCGACCATGGAGACCTATTGGGTGCCGGGTGTGAACAACCTGGGCAATTACGGTCGCTGGGCTTTTGCGGAGTTCACCGAGGTTTATCAGATTGAGACTGACTTTGAAGCCAAGGTCGAGTCGGAATTTAATAAAATGATTGATGCAGCCAGGGGGGAAGGTAGATGAGAACAGACATTATTCATGAATTGACAGGAACTTTTGAAGCTTGCGCCCAACAGATGGATAATGGCGTTGAATTCTGGTTGGCGCGTGATCTTCAGCATTTGCTGGGTTATACCGAATGGCGCAACTTTGCGGTTGTTATCGGTAAAGCCAAAACGGCTTGCGAAGTGTCTGAGCACACTATCTCCGACCATTTTGTTGACGTCAACAAAATGGTCGACCTGGGTTCGGGCAGTCAGCGCGAAGTGGATGATATCATGCTCACCCGCTTGGAATTGTGAAGTTAGAATAGTGAAAAGTGAAAAGGAACAGCCTGTACGTGACTTGCCTAAGCGAACTTTTGAGTTTGCTCGGCAAATTGTGACGCTCTGTCAGTCCCTTGAGCAGGCGCCTGGCGTCAACCGGATCTTGGCGAATCAGTTGCTTCGGTCGGGGACATCAATCGGCGCAAACGTCGAAGAGGGCCAGGCTGGACAGAGCAGGGCGGATTTTGTGAGCAAGTTGTCCATAGCATGTAAGGAAGCACGGGAGACCCATTACTGGCTCCGATTGTTAGTTGCAACGGAGATTGTTATGGAATCACGATTAGCCGAGTTGCTTGACGAAGCCAATCAGCTGATCGCTATTCTTACCACGGTTATTAAAAATACGAGGAGGAAGGGATTGTGAATCTGGAATTCAGAATAGCGAAGTACGAAGCTTTTTCTACATTCTAAATTCACCATTCTCAATTTATTAGTTATGGCCAAGCATCCTACGATGAAATCTGTCGAGACTATTAAGCATGATGAGGCGACACGAAAAAACATCCCGACGGCCGAGCATCAATCGATCATGCACGATGCGGATAAAAGTCCGATCAGGGTCGCCTATGAGCGACGCAACCGTGACCTTGATCCGCAGTTGGTCTGGCGTGGCAAGGATGAGCAGGACTGGTCCGATCTCGTCGTGCATGCTCCGCCTCTCTACATCCAGGAGAAGGTGCATCCCAAGATTTTGATTGATGATCTGCTGCGTCGCACGAAGGCTGATGAAAAGGCCGAGGCCGATCAGTTTGATCTCTTCGCTGATTTTAACGGCTTGCCGAATGAAGCGGCCAAGACCGAGTTCTACCAGCACGACGCCCATTGGGCGAATCGCATGATTCTTGGTGATAGTTTGCAGGTTATGGCGTCTTTGGCGGAGAGGGAAGGGCTGCGGGGGAAGGTGCAGTGTATCTATTTTGATCCGCCCTATGGCATCAAATTTAATTCCAATTTTCAGTGGTCCACGACCAGCCGAGATGTGAAGGACGGCAAGGCGGCTCATATTACCCGTGAGCCGGAGCAGGTGAAGGCGTTTCGCGATACTTGGCGAGATGGGATTCATTCGTATTTGACTTATCTGCGTGATCGGCTAACGGTTGCAAGAGATTTGTTGACTGAATCTGGGTCGATTTTTGTGCAGATTGGTGATGAAAATGTACATCGGGTGCGAGCTTTGCTGGATGAGGTGTTTGGGGATGAAAATAGTGTAGCAATCATTCCTTTTGCGAAGTCGAGCGGAACAAATAGTCCTATTGGAAAAACGCTCGTACTGTCGTCAACCTCGGATTTTTTGCTTTGGTTCGCAAAAGATTCCAGTCGTGTAAAGTTCCGCCCAAGCTATAAGTCGAAGCAGGAAGGATCGTCGTTTGATGCCGTATACACTAGAGGTGAATCTACCGATCCATTTACACTGTCAGATCTAACATCGCAGACACCAAGCCGTGAGCTTGAATTTCATTTTCGAGGGAAAACTTACAACCCACTTCCACGTGGATGGAGAACAACTATCGACGGCATGAGACGACTATCATGTGCTGGTCGTTTAGAGCAAGTGAAGAACTCAGTCCGTTATCGACAATTTCTGCGAGACTACCCAATAATACCTCGAAATAATTTTTGGGCAGACACCGGTACAGGGAGTTTTACCGAAGATAAAACTTACGTTGTTCAGACCGCGATGAAGGTAGTTGAACGTTGCATCCTCATGGCTTCAGACCCCGGAGACCTTGTTCTCGACCCTACCTGTGGCTCTGGTACCTCTGCCTATGTTGCTGAACAATGGGGACGTCGTTGGATCACCATCGACACCTCTCGTGTTGCTCTAGCTTTGGCACGCGCCCGCATCATGGGGGCTCGTTATCCCTATTATCTACTCGCTGATTCTCCAGAAGGTAAGCAAAAAGAAGCCGAAATTACACGTACTATCCCTTCAGAAAGATCAACCCACGGTGATATTCGCCATGGCTTCATTTATCAACGAGTGCCACACATTACACTTAAGTCCATTGCCAATAATGCCGAAATCGATGTTGTCTGGGACAAATTTCAGGAACAAAAGGAGCTTTTGCGTGCGCAGCTCAACCAGTTGTTGGACACGTCATGGGAAGACTGGGAAATTCCCCACGATGTGGATGAAGTTTGGAGTGATGCCGCAAAGGACATTCATTCTCAATGGTGGCAGCAACGTATTGCCTGTCAAAAGGAGATAGACGCCTCCATCGCCGCCAAGGCTGACTCTGAATATCTCTATGACAAACCCTACGATGATAAAAAGAAAGTACGGGTTGCCGGGCCATTCACCGTGGAAAGCCTGTCGCCCCATCGTGTGTTGGGAGTCGATGAGAACGACGAGCTGATTGACCCTATTACAGAATCAAATGACGAGTTCGGTAGAGAGCAGGGTTTTGTCCAGATGGTGATGGAAAACCTGAAAACGGCAGGGGTGCAGCAGGCACACAAAGAAGATAAAATCAATTTCACTTCCCTCACCCCCTGGCCGGGTGACCTGATCTGTGCCGAAGGGCGCTATCAGGATGCCGAAGGAGAAAAACGCGCCGCTATTTTTATCGGTCCTGAGTTTGGGACTGTTTCCCGCCCTGATCTGGTCTCTGCTGCCCGTGAATCCGGTGATGCTGGTTTTGATGTGCTGATTTCGTGTGCCTTCAATTACGATGCGCACTCGTCTGAGTTTGACAAGCTTGGACGCATCCCAGTCTTGAAAGCCCGCATAAACGCCGACCTGCACATGGCCGATGATCTCAAGAATACCGGCAAGGGCAATCTGTTCGTCATTTTCGGAGAACCCGATATCGACATTCTTGATGTTGCAGATGGTCAGATTCAAGTCAAGATCAATGGTGTCGACGTTTTCCATCCCAACACCGGTGAAGTTCGCAGCGATGGTGCCGATGGCATCGCCTGCTGGTTTATCGACACCGACTACAACGAAGAAAGCTTCTTCGTCCGCCATGCCTACTTTCTGGGTGCAAACGATCCTTACAAGGCACTCAAAACGACTCTCAAGGCCGAAATCAATCAAGAGGCATGGGAGACGCTCAACAGTGACACGTCGCGTCCCTTCGATAAACCTTCGACTGGACGGATTGCTGTGAAGGTTATCAACCATCTGGGGGATGAGGTAATGAAGGTTTTTAGGGTGTGAAGAGGGTAGGATGATTGCTGGTGCAGGACGGATGATCGTACTCAGGCGGATTAAAAGTGACAAATATTGAGAAGGGAAGATCGTGAATATTCTTATTGATACCGTCAGAATAGCTGGCTTTCGTGGGATCAAGAATCTTGAAATGTCGCTTTCTCGGGTGACAGTCCTGATCGGCACAAACAATTCTGGCAAGACATCTGTTTTAAAAACACTGCAACTGGCTTTAGGTGACTACTCACGCTATCTATCCGAAGAGGATTTTCACATCGGCTTCGATGACAAACGAGTTCAAGAAATACTCATAGATATTAGGATCGTACCCGTAGGCGATGATGGGGTACGAAAGCAATTATTTGATGATGAGTGGGTTAATGTATTTGAAGACAAAATCAGAGCAGAAGCTAATGGAGATCAATTTTTTGCACTTCGGAGACGTTGCAAACCAGATTTAATAAAAGGTGGTTTTGATACTTCACGATTCACACTCGAAACATGGCCAAGTGTAGAGACTTGGCAGGCGGAGAAGGTCAAAGAAGGTAATAAGATAACTAGCCGCTTTTCCAGTATGCCGTTTATTTCAATTGAAGCCCAACGAGACATTCACCAAGAACTTAAAGAAAAATCCTCGTTTGTTGGTAAAGTATTGTCGAGTGTTGGAGACAATTATAACCCAGACGACGTTAAAAAACTTGAGTCATTAATCAAGGATGTAAATGAACAAGCTGTCAAAAATAGCAGCGAGCTTCAGGGTTTAAAGACACACTTGGATAATCTAAATCAATCTTTCCAAGGCTCTGGTAGTGCCGAAATTACGCCTTTTCCTAAAAAGATACGTGACCTTTCCAAGCATTTCTCTATCCACTTTGGCGAAAACTCAGGTAACTCATTTTCGATGGAATACCACGGCATGGGAACACGCAGCTGGGCATCCATGTTGACGGTGAAAGCTTTCACCAATCTGATGGTAGAGAAGCACGAAAAGGAGGTTGAACCATTTTTTCCCATTACCGCGATCGAAGAGCCTGAAGCGCACTTGCATCCCAATGCTCAAAAAACAATTTATCACCAGCTTGCAGAATCCAAGGGGCAAGTAATTATCAGCACGCATTCCCCATACCTGGCTTCAATGACAGACATTACCTACATTAGATCACTCAGGAGGGAATCGACTGGCATTGTAGCGAACATGCTGACACATAAAGTCTCCGGCGAAGACAAAAAAATCCTAGCAAGAGAAATCACAATAAAAAGAGGTGAAATTTTATTTTCAAGAGCATTGGTTCTATGTGAAGGGATTACTGAGGAGCAAGTTCTTCCCGCCATGTTTGAGATGTATTCTGGTAAGTCACTATACAGCCTCGGTATATGCTGTATCAGTGTTGGCGGGAAAAACTACTCTCCATTTGTGAGATTAGCATGTAGCTTAGGAATCCCAACATTTATTGTTAGTGACAACGATGGCTCGACGAATAGAGAGATAGAAGCACAATTGCGCCGCTTAAAGAAAGACACAAATCTCGCGTTGGGGCCTAACAAATTTGGCATTTCATATTTAACCAGTGGAAATGACTTCGAGGCCGAACTGTTATTACAGACTGGACTGAAAGAAGAGATTATTTCAGCACTTGTATTGTCCGAAACGAACGGGTCTGAAAACCCAAGGTATAGAGCTGCAAAACTCAAGGAAATAACTGCACTTACTGAACAAGACCTTCTCTTAAAGATGCGGGAATCAAAGGCTGCCTATGCAGGATTTCTAGCTGACGTACTGAGAGAGAATCCTAATAATAAAATGGTTAATGCTCTAGTCCCAACCGCAGTTATTGATGCCTTCAATGCTGTAAAAGGATGGCTCGCAATATGATTAATTTATCTACAGCACAATCTGCTGTTGTCCACGCTCCCCTTGGCCAACCCATGCAGGTACTGGCTTCGGCTGGCTCAGGAAAAACACGAGTGTTAACTGAGCGAGTACGTTTCCTCATTGAAAACACCAGCAAGGACGGTGTTATTGCACTGACCTTCACGAATAAGGCAGCCGAAGAGATGCTGGCTCGCCTTGATGATCTCGAAGGGGTTGAAGAACGGTGCTGGATAGCGACCATCCATGCTGTGGCTCAGCGTATTCTTAACCAGTACGGTCAATCTATTGGCCTGCCTTCCGAATTGCATATCTACGAACGCGACCAAGATCGAAAGGCTGTTTTTCTGCAATCATTGCGTGAAGATGGAGTTGATATTGATGCGTTCCTAAATGTGCCTGACGAAAATACTAGGAAAGATCGGGAGCGGATTATTCAAAATTACATGGAGCAATTTTCCATTGTGAAACGAGAGTTGCTTAACGAAGAAGAAATCAAAGAGAAATATACAAGTGATGCAAACTTCTGGAAAATTTATCAGGCCTATCAGGAAGCCTTGCTCGGAAGTGGCGGCATTGATTTTGATGACATTCTCGTTTATGCCCATAGGATTCTTCTTGAGCAGCCATGGTGCGGGCAAATTTACCGAGCCAAATACAAGCATGTATGTGTGGATGAAGCGCAAGACCTCAACAGAGCACAATACGAATTCATCAAATCCTTGTGCGGAGACCAAATCAAAAGTGTCATGATGGTAGGTGATCCCCATCAGATGATCTACGGCTTCAACGGCTCATCTTATGATTATCTTTGCCAGCAATTTGTGAAGGATTTTGAGCCAGGTAAATTTGTGCTCAAAGAAAATTATCGAAGTTCAAAAGCAGTCATTAAATTAGCCAACAAGCTTAAGCCAAGCTCGCAAGTGGTATCTGACTTTGCCTGTGACGGCAGGAGTCAGATTGAAGAGTTACAAGACGAAAACACGGAAGCGCTATGGATATGCGACAAAATTGATGAATTGCTCCAAGCAAAATCCGACCATGAAATCGAGGGGGATATCTCCTTGAACAACATGGTGGTAATCGCTCGCAATCGCTTTGTGTTTCAGCCGCTTGAGATACTTCTAAAAGAAAAACAAGTCCCATATGCACTCAAAATGGGTGAGCGCCAAGTAGAGCCATCTTCAATTTTCGGGAGGGTGCTTGATCTTGCAATCCGTATCCGTTTGAACCCGAAAGATTGGGTTGATGGAAAAAAGCTTTGTGCTGTCTTGAAAATCGGTATTCCTGATGCATGGGGGGAAGAAAACTTGTTGCAGCAATTCGCTGCTGAGGCACGAAACTCGGACATCCTATTCCCTGAAATTCAAGCTAATCTCCTTATGGAAATTCAAGACCTCGACTTGGATCAGCCAAAAATTCCCAAGCTTTGTGCTGATTTTACAAAATCAATTGAGGCATTGAGTTCGGATCCTGCGTTAAAAGCCGAACGTGAGCTTGAACGATCTCTTCAAGAGCTTCAAGATTTCAATAAAAGCTGGACTACGTTAAAACGTAAAGGCTTGGGAAATACGCTTTCTGCATTCCGCAATGCGATGGCATTGGGTCAGCTAACGGAAGACTATAATCCATCTGGGATTACATTAAGTACAGTTCATACAATGAAGGGGCTGGAGAAAGACATAGTGTTTCTAATGGGGATGTGCGAAGGAGTGTTTCCAGACTATCGCGCTAAAACAAATCAAGAATTAGAGGAAGAGCGTAACAATGCTTTTGTAGCTGTAACAAGGTCTAGGCGATGGATTTATATTACTTACCCAAAGCAGCGAAAAATGCCTTGGGGTGCGACAAGATCGCAAACTAAATCTCGGTTTGTTGGACAGATGCAAACATGACCGAACCCCGCCAATTCCTGATCTACCAAAGCGAGGACGGTCGCACCAAAATCGACGTGATGCTGGGCGCGGAAAACCTCTGGCTGAACCAGAAGCAGCTTACCGAGTTGTTCGGAAAAGCCAAGGGGTCCATCAGCGAACATATCAAGAACATCTTTGCGGATGGTGAACTTGATAAGGAGGCAACTGTTCGGTTTTTCCGAACAGTTCAACAGGAAGGCGACCGGGAGGTTGTCCGGGAGATTGAGCACTACAACCTGGACATGGTTCTTGCCCTTGGCTACCGGGTACGGAGCCAGGTTGGTGTGCGCTTTCGCCAATGGGCCAGCGACAAACTGAAAGAATACATCATCAAAGGGTTCGTGCTGGATGATGAGCGGCTGAAAAATCCCGTTAAGGGCCGCGATTATTTCGATGAACTGACCAAGCGGTTGCAGGATATCCGCACCAGTGAACGGCGCTTTTACCAGAAGATCACTGACATCTATGCCACCAGTATTGACTACGATCCCAAGCATCCCCTGACCCAGGAGTTCTTCGCCACGGTGCAGAACAAGGTGCACTTTGGGATTCACGGCCGGACGGCCGCTGAACTGATCCAGTCGCGGGCCGACAGCAGTCTGCCGAACATGGGATTGACGACGTGGGAGGGGTCGCGCATCCGCAAGAACGACGTAGGTGTTGCCAAGAATTACCTGTCCGAAGCTGAGTTGCGAGCGTTGAATAATCTGGCGGAGCAATATCTGATCTTTGCCGAGGGGCAGACAGAGCGGCGCATTGCCATGACCATGCAGGACTGGATTGCGAAATTGGAAGGCTTTCTGACACTGAACGACCGGGAAATTTTGCAGGATGCGGGCAAGGTGTCGGCGCGGATCGCCAAGACACACGCCGAGCAGGAGTTTGCCAAATACCGGGTGATCGACGACAGGAATTATGAATCCG
>JBDNGT010000385.1:0-4206 GCA_041689145.1 Geopsychrobacter sp.
AGGGGTTCGAATCCCCTTGGGGACGCCATTAACGAGAAACGCTCTGTTGATTAATTTCGACAGGGCGTTTTTTCGTTTCAGTTGTCTGAGATGTCGATTAAGCAATAGATTTGGCAGTGGATTTATACTGGCAGGGATAAAGTGTGGGACTGGATCTGTTGTCAGCCTTCGATGAATAGGAAATATGGTCTCTGCTTAACTGGAAAGCTATATTCATACATTGAGGTGGATGATGATGGGAACGTTGTCTGGGGCAAGGTTATGCTCGGATCAGTCACGTTTTCATGATGGCAAAGCGGCACTGGTTGCATTGTCAGATGCAAAGAAACGATACGGGTGAGCAGGGCAGGGTATAGGAGAGGAGAACGTCTGGGGTTGGGGGTTGGTGCCCTCTACTACTAAGATATTGAATATTAAGTCTTCTATAGAAGTTAAAATTCAACGAGAAGTGATCAATTTGAATCGCTTTGCAGGATTTTCAGTACAAAGAATAAAGCCCAGAACAGCGGAGGGGCTGAACCGGGCTTTATAACAGGGTAGACTTCGGTCCCCCCGTAGCTCAATAGTCTGATATTCCGACTGGCTCGTCAACCGGAAATGCAGTCGTCCATTTAAAAAAAGGCAGACATTGGAGAGGATTGGCCGTTTTTTCTAAAGGACAGTGAGAATTTTACGTTTTGACGGTACTGAAGACTTCAAAACAATGCGAGAGGACAAATAGAAATCTTTTAGTCTGAATCGTTCGAGTCCAACCCGGGGAGCCGAGTACCCCCAAGAACAGGCAATCCGCCTTAATGAACAGTCTTGACTGTGTAATGATGTAACTATATGGTGTGCCTATATTTTCTTGGACGCAGGGAGGGGACCTGGTGAACTTGACTACTCAATCAAATTGAACCGTCTTTAGCGGCAATAGCCATTCTAGGCGGTTTTTTAGTTGTTAATGTATTTAGAACCCCCCCGTGTTACTGCAACGGGGTAAGGGAAGAGAATGAGTCAAAATGATGGGACGAAAATTGAATACGTTATCGGCTTGAGTATATACGCACCTATTAAACCAGGGGTTTATCAACTAGAAAAAAGCGTTATTAAAGTTGAATATCTTTCGCACATTACGACCCCGTTGGGTCCATGCGAACTACCCAAGAAGATGAGTACGGTTTTTAAAGTTTCGTGGACAGACAAGAATGGCACTGCAGTAAAAAAGCTATACTCAAAAACACATGAAAGATTTTTATTAGTCTATGAAGCCTTAGATGAAATAAACAAACTGTTGCTTGCTTTTAAGTTTGTCAGCATTGGTCATATAGACGGACTTTCAGTTAGAAACGTTGGTATAGCAGATAGTTTATTTCATGCTTGTTTTGTTGATGGCGTACAAACTCCTGATCTTAATATGAGGTTAAGACATGAGACTTGGGATATAGTAGTCGGAAATGAAGACCCTCATAATACAACCGCACTTGCTATTCCTCACATAAAGGGTGACACAAATCCTGTTTCTAAAAAATTTGTTAGGTGCTTTGAGTTAACTGAACATGGTTATTATACCGAAGCACTAGTCGTCGGATTTTCAATTCTAGATGATAGAATTCAATTAATGCTAAAAGATATATTAGACCTTTCTGGCATTATTGATGATAGAGAAAAAAATGACTTTTTGAGATCAATTAAAGAAAGAAGATTGGAGACTTACCTTGGTCCTATTTTGAAACTATTGCATGGAAATTCAATTTATGAAATGTGGGAATATGCTGCAGATGCTCTCTCTTGGTTGAATACAGAGAGAAATAGAGCTATGCATGGCGGGTATACTGCTAAGAGAAGAGTTGCTACGATTTCGATTTACGCTTGCATGAGATTATTATCTATCCTTAATCAGAATAAGTGCCTAGAAATTGAATTTCCAATTGAAATGTATAGAGAAGCAAAACTCAAGGCAGCTTGGTCCGAGGATCCTCCGAAATGGGTACCAAAAGGGCCTGCAGCTGAGACAAAAGAATATAACTGACATTGCTGTTCACAGCGATACAATGCTCACTTCCCAGTGCCCAGATTCATCTTGTTTGGGGAGCCATGCTTAACTCGAACTACGGGTTAACTTCCTTAATACACTCAAAAGGCCCATCTGATTTCCAAATAGGCCTTTCATTTTGCTTAGCCCTATTGACCTAGCTAACCGGATAAGCAATTCCGACAAGTTGCCTGAGAATGCGGTCTTGCTTTACCTAAAGGATTTGTTGGACATCGGCAGTTCGCCAAATATTAACTATTGCCGAAGAGTTAGCATTGAGAAAGATCAGCCTAACATAAAGTCTGGGCCTTTATTGTTTTGATATAGTGATAGTGAAATTTTATGTTGAGAGTGTAAACTTAAGTTTAAGACACCTTTTCCCACCCTCAAAACCAAGATAAATATTGACGCTGTTAGACTAACAATAGAATTAAATATTTAGTAGAAGGTCTACAAGTTAAGACTTTAAGGCAACTTGTTGAGCCAACCTTGAGATAATAGGTATGAGTCTTTCAAGTTTTGTATTGTTTTGTTTAGTTGGTAGTATGACTTTATTTTCTCTTCGCTCTCTAGCATGAACAAGCGAATTTCTTATTTTAGTTAGATAGTTATAAAGTTTAGGGGTCCACATGGAGTTCCACGAATCACAAGTTGTATCCCGAGATATTAAAGGTTTTAATTGAAAGCCGCCGTCAAATGTTGTTTCAGTAGAGAAAAATTCTAGATCATGAGATACATCAGACCATATAGATCTAGGGTCACAGTGTTCTTCAATAACTCGTGTCATTTTAACATCGTCATTATGGTTCACATCTGATAAGACTGAAAATAATTCGGTAACTTTTTCTTCTGCACAATTTATTATAGCAGGATCTTTTAGGAACTTTCTTATTGAAACTTTTGCCTTTTCATCCATGTAGTAATAGCCAGCATATTCAAAAACCTGATAATAGTAAAGAAATGCAAACCTAGGACTACTCATCCTAGCTACTTCCATCAATTTAAGTATTATGTCGTCAATTTGATGCACTAGGAATGCCTTAGGAAACTCATCTTCGAGATATCTTTTTGGCTTGTATTTTTCTTCTTCTAGGATTTCATCGTCGTGTATATTTATAACAGGTGATTTCCTGTCATAATAACTTGTAATGAAATTTAAATGTCGCGCAATCTCTACGATGTCTATCGTAGAGATGTCTTCGTTCGGTTCAATAAAAAAACTTCTTGGTTCTCTCCCTTCAAAGAAATTTTGCAAACTTTTCGGTAACGTATCAAGTTTTTGAAAATCCTTAAAAGGGGCTAACTGAGTTATAGATCTAATCCCACCATCTGATGGTACTCTTTCTGATGCTGAGGCTAGTTTATATAATCGGCTTGATGGTACAGAAAAATATGACTTGTATTCATTACCATTAAAATGAAAGACAAAATCTCTATTCATAAATGATTTATCATTATCATTTCTTGGATTTAAAAATGAAAAAATAAATTCTATTGTATTTGTATCAATGTGAAAGATAGCATCAAATCTTCTATTAAAGAATATATTATTTATATCCTTTATGAATTCCTGATCATCAATATCTATCTTTAACCTGAGGTCATCTCCACCCCAAGGCTTTTCTATTACAATATGTTTTTCATCAATGGATATTTCACAGTGCTTATTGTTTTCCTGAAATACGCTCAGATAAATATCTGAGAAACTTTTCTGCTTTTTCTTCGCTACTGCTTTTAATTCCACCACATACCTCCACAATTAAATATTGTAAAAATTAAAATCTATCTCCCCGTCGCAGGAACACGGAGAGGCAAAATACATACGTGCTATTTGAGTTTCTCAGTTGTTGGATTTACAGCAAGAAGCTGGCTTTGTGAGTCAAGCTCTGCCCCCACCTATAATGCCCACAGGAAAGGCGAGCCCTCGGAGGGGGTGAGGACTCAAAACCTTTCCAGCGAACATTCCATTAATATCGTTCCCCATAATTTTCGTCAACTTTTAATCCTGTTCTCTGTCCAGTGGGAATCTGATCTCAGCGGATAATATTCTTGCGTTCTCACTGTAGGGACTACCCAAACCCTTAGCAGGGTAAGCATAGCTTGCTGATCTACAGAGAGAGGCAGAATCTCAGCGCGTGATAGCGGCCTGCTAGGATGTAAGCCAAGCAAAAGACAGCGGGCGCGCTACGGGC
>JBDNGT010000386.1:0-6035 GCA_041689145.1 Geopsychrobacter sp.
CAACTGTTCGATTGATCTGTCCGAAGGGGTTTTTTTCGATAACAACAAAAACCCTGTCGCTATTTTTGACATCCTCCTCGCCCTGAAGAGACGAGGATTACTACGAGGCTACGCCACATGACGCAACCTTTCGGTGGGTTCCTGCTTCATCGAGTGGTCTGATTGCACCGGCTCTCCACAGGCTGTAACGACACATATAGGTAATAGTTTCATTTATCAATTCAAACTCATGTTTTATAGACCACTCTTTCCCTTTATAATAAAACGAATAATTTATTAATAAGTAAATAATTGAAGAAAGTACAATAGACAATACAAACCAAGTTATCATTATATAAATTTTTCTATCAAATATTTTCATCAAGATATTCATTTAAACAACTCCTACATTAATTTAATCTATATTTATCAATAAAATTATACACTAAAATTTAATGAAATTAAGTTATAAAATAAACCTAACAACCAAGAATAAACAAGGAACAACAGCTACAAATAGGAAGCTTTCTACACCATGTGCTATGTCTATAGCTGCGATTACTTCTAGACCACCTAGTTTTGTTTTCATAAATTCTTCTGAACATTTATTAAACTTCAATAATTCAAGTATCTACCCATGCCAGCATTACGGAACACATCAATCCGACACCGCTTCTTTCCAAATGTACTGATTATGCTGTCTTCTCATGCTTGAGCTTTAAATTCCGCGAGAATTGCGAGAACTTCTAACTTTGTGCTGTATGCTGCTTAGCAAGATCACTGAGAATTTAGAATTTTTTTCAACAATCGGCCTAACAACCGACCATCCAATCTTAGAGCATCCATAAGAGGATTGGGACCTTACCTCTGCCATGCTCTGGCTCTCAACTTACAAAGGAAGTGTTTTTCTATGAGCAGATAAAGTCAAAAAAAACGCCCACCTATGTTTAGGTCGGGACGCTTTTGACACATAAAAGGTGATTTAAGATACAAATGGCCCGACTGAAATCAAGTCGGGCCATTTGTATCTTAAATCATATATTCAATAGCCTGAATAATGTGATCTGTGGGAGCTGTGTGAATAATGTGACTCGTGAGAGCTGTGGCTATAATGGTAGTTTTCAATAGCTCCACCTTGGGTGCCCTGACTTGGGGCTTGGTCCAGGTAAAGTGGAGAGTTCTCTGTAATTTGCGAAATCCCTGCGTTTGTAGCAGCCTGTGAGCTTGTCGTAATTCCACCGAAAGAGAGCAGTGACCCAACCAGAACGCCTAAACTCAATACAAATCTTTTCATACCGTCCCCCAACTTGTTAAATATTAAATATATCTATTAAGTAAACCCCACTTTTATAGTGGTGTCAAGCGGAATGGAACGTCATAGGTCGGAGAGGAGAGATATGTTCACTCTGTCGGGTAGATGAAGTAAACACTCCTGCACATTCCCTTTGAACCGCACACCCTTCGCACTGGGGAAGGTAATCATTCTTCCATCCTGATATGGATTGGCGAGCAAATTTCCAGCCCGACTCCGGGAGGAGGCAAAGAGGCATGTTGTAGATTGACGTTGGAATGCCCTTAATGGAAAGCCTAGATACGGCTTCCGTGATCTCTTTTCCATAGTTATATGGGTCGATCCATATTTCTGACATATTATCTTCGGCAAGACCTCGAATTTCCATCGACATATATGCAACATGGGCAACGAAAGGGAAGTTTCGATACACAAATTCCCCGAACGAATTCATCCTAGATGCATTGATCTTGTTCACCACAAATCTTATCTCGATTGGTACTCTAAGTTTGGCAAGATTGGTCAATCCCTTAATTGTCTTCTCGAAGCTTCCAGGGACACCGACGATTCTATCGTGGTCACGGTTATTGTCGGAATGAAGGGAAACACAATAGATGATATTATCTGGGCCCTGAATGGCACAACGCTTGGCATAGTCGAAATCTTCAAAGGTCTTAGCATTCGTCAAAACAGTAACTCGTGCCTTAGGAAATTTTGTCCGAACCCTAGTTATGGTCTTAACATACTCCTCTTTAATAAGGGTGGGTTCTCCGCCCGACAGACAAATAGTAGTAACATCTTTCGGATTGAGAGCATCTAGTGTTGCGTTACTGATTCGGACTCTTTCGACGTCATGGGCTTTGGGAGGCTGTGGACACATGAGACATTTACAGTTACATGCTTCGGTCAGAAGTAGTCCGTTTTGATGAGAGATGCTTTCCCATACGACCGAAACAGTGCCATTCGGTTGGATAAGAACTAGATCATTCTCAATCAAGTCACCTACAAACTCGGTGGGAATTCCGCACACGTGGGGAGAGGCACCCGTTCCCTCCTCAGCAGAAGATAAGACAACTGAATATCCCCTAGCTCCACATTTCGCGTCTGGCGTTACCAGAATATAACCTTTACGGCTGAATATCCCCTTGCCGGCCTTGGTAATTTTCCCAAGTATCGAATTTTCTATGTTGTTAGCCCTACCCTGAGATGACTTCACTGTTCACCTCCATAAGGTCTCTTTTAGTTATCCATGACCAAAAGACAGCCAATTCATCTTCTTTGGCTTCTCTTAACTTTGTAAAAAGTATATTGAAAATACCCATATTCTTTTTACAAAATTCACTGTTCGGCCGATGTCCGACAATGTCTCCAGACTCAAGATAGTTCCTTACGGGGTCGACGCCGCAATAAGCTTGATAGACACACGTTGCGCAGCCAGGGAGGACCTCACAGTTGGACTGTCGAATAAAGTCGCGCATTTTTTTCCCATTGAATATGTCTATAAATCCATCTTTCATCACATTTCCCATCAGGAAATGATTATCTCCCATGCGTGCAAGCATTCGTGCTTCGTCTGCAGGATAAACATCGCCATTATAGTCATAGATAGCGCCCGCAATCCCCGCACCAGTTGGTGATTGAAGGTCAACGAAGCCCGTTGAAAATGGCGTCAGAATGCGTGTAAGAAACAGAGTTGTGAAGTATTCCGTAAAACGCACACCCTCCAAGTTCTTTTTAATGATGTAGTCTAACCCATCGCTGTACGCATTAAGCCAGTCTTCAGTTGTGTAACCGAGATGTTCTTGGTTCTGAGCGGCCATTCCATAGGGGTTTAAGCTTCGGAAAAAAACACCCGGGAAATCTAACCTAATATACTCATCCACCACCATGCGAAATCCGTTAATATTTGCACTAGAAGTCGTCATTAACGCTGAAGCAGAATCTGCTCCACAAATTTCTCTGGTTAGAGCGAGGTTGTCTAGAAATACCTCATATGAATCTTTCCCATTACGCATAATACGATATTTGCTATGCACATCTGCCGGACCATCGAGAGAGGTAGAGATGCTTATATTGTGCGCCTTGCAATATTCAAGTTTCTCTCTGTCAATTCCAGTCAGGTTAGTACAGATGACAAACTCAAGTTTCTTTCCAGTTTTCTTGTTGATGACCTCAGCGTGTTCAACTGCGGCAGTAACTGCTGGCCAGTTCAGTGTTGGTTCACCTCCCTGAAATTCAATTTTGATCTGCTTGGAGGGGCCTTCAAATATTCTATCGACTATCCGGCGAGAAATCTCTGGAGACATGTCAAATTGATATGCTTGATCGCTTTCAGCAGAAACCTGGCAGTACTCACAATCCTGGTTGCACCGAAGTGTGACGACTAGCATATGAAGGGACGTAAACTCTCTTAGGAACCCCTTTCGTGTACGGTACTTGTTTGCAATGAGGTCAATAGCCAGCGCTAAATCTTCTTCAGCAAGAAAGTGTTTGGCCTTTAGATCTAAAAAACAGTCAGTCTCTGAAGAGAGTCGACCTGAAATGAAATGGTCGAGGTCTTTGTATTCAAGAAAGTGATAGTCACCGCATTCGTTCACCAAGAGAAAAGTGTCTTGATCAAATCTCTGATATTGAAATGGGAGTAGAGTGTATGCATCTGCTCTATTTTCCATCCAGCCGCTCCTTCAGGTTCACAATTGGAGAAAAAGCATGCTCTACGATTAGATCCCTGAGATATCCAAATTTCTTATTGAGATCAACCCTGTGTTGCTGGTCAAGCACCTCATTACAGAACCTTTTTGCCACCCCAAGCAATTCTTCTTCTGGAAGGGTTTCTGACTCAAAGAAAACTCCTACATGAGTTTCGTCAACAGACTGGACGTTAATTATGCACTGACCAGTAAATTTATATGAAGCAGCAAAAACCGCTGGCTTTTCATAAAAAGACTTTTCCAGACGGACTAACATTCCCCCATCTTCAAGCTTTTCTATAATAGTTGATTCCATTATTATCTCCTTATGGTAAGCAATTCATGCATAGTTTGTATCCTGAAAAAAGCGCCTTACCTTGTATTTAAAACTCTAAACTACAACTATTGCAGTCATGGTAACGACAACACAGCATATTAAATACATCGATTTCCACATTGCATTGATAGACACCGGCAACATCACTGACAGATAACTTCGCATGGGACACCATCTTTATCACCATCCAACCTACTCACTCCGCATGTATTAAAGTAATAATATGCCTCCTGGCAGCTACTCATCTGAGTGCAGGTTTTACTTGTGCTACAGCTGTAAACTGGAGTCGGCGTAGGTACTGGTACTGGTGTTAGGGCTGGGGCCCAAGGCAATGCACAGACAGCACTCCTGCTAGACTCCACGGAGCTTTCTATATCATCTCTCACAGCAGAAAATAGATCGATCCCCACCTCTGCTTCCAGCTGATCAACAGAGACCAAATAGTCTGGCAGATGGTCTGTAGCGATATCTTCATGGGGCAGGAGAAAGGCCATTGCCTTAGCTGGAGAACTAATCTTAATTGCGGCCTTGTAGTACTTAGTTGGGATCTTTACCTGATTGCCGACACTGCCAGAAGCAGCAGAAACAACTGTGCCAGTAACAACATACATTTCATCTACCTCAACAGTACAATCCCTGAAATACTCCTCAAGGCTTGCCCATGCTCCTCGATTAAACGAGGCTAACTGCGGTGTAATGTTTGATAGGAGAAATGATTCATCCATTGCATTAAATGAATAATCAACCGTTGCGTTCGGAGCAAGATGCCCTCGATCATAACCGGAGCCGCTATAGTCTGAGAGGACAGCTCTATACCCTACAGGGATCTCCAAATCTTCTCGAAAATTATCATTTCTCGGATAAGACAGGCTGACTGAGTCAGCGGTCACATGGTATGCAACCCAATCAGCGACCTTATTTGTGTAGTTGTAGCCAACAGCATAAGCATCACGACAAAGAACCTGATCAGAAGGACCAGGAACTCCTACCGCCAAATGGTTTACACATTCAGGATTTAAGGTTCCATCCAAGAGGTCTCCACTGTATGTCGTTTTATCTACATAGATAGAATTCTCCCCCGAACTACCACAACCAAAAATTAAAAAAACAAAACTAATTGAAACAATCAATACCAATGCCTTAAGTAATCCGCTGGGCATTTGTTACCTCCAGAAAATCCAAGTTTATAATTCCATCAATACTTCAATCTCTCAAGAATGCAACCCATAACACCGCTAAAGAGCGCACACTTATCCTCTTTACTCTGTCGAGATGCTTGGTGAACGCCTTCAACTACCGGAGCTTTTATCCCTGGATTGTCTTTGAACAAGTGACACGAGGTTTTGCCCTGAGCGACAATTAATCTTGGCTTGAGAATTTCAATTAGTCCATAAGTATGCTTTTCAGCACATTTATCAAGCATTCCCTTAGTGTATTTATCTCTTGGTATCGAACACTGAGCGAGATTGGCGACTGCTACCGAGTCAAGATCAACACCATGATCCTCTATCGTTTTTGCATACTTCCTAGGTGGCCAGCCCCACACTTGGCGCATTGCATGAATGTAACCTTTACACAGTAAATCCCAGGCTCCCTCCAATTGATCATGCAGACGTCCTAATTGCTCAGCAGCTCGGATATTCACCGGATCTTCTTGGCCAAAAGATCGTGTCTGATATCCAGCGATAAAACCAAAAAGACTTACATTTTTGTGCAAGTCTTCCAGTGGGAATTCATA
>JBDNGT010000387.1:0-1570 GCA_041689145.1 Geopsychrobacter sp.
AGATAACAGCGTCCCCCTGATTATTCCGGTGGCCTATGAGCCGGAGTTTAAAGCGGCGGGCAAGTCAGCCAAGCCGGCTGGTGCGACCAAGGGGCCGAGGACTAAAGGGCAGAAACATCGTTAAGGCGGTCCGACCCGTCTTGTTTACGTATTGTAAACCGACTCACAGCGTGGTACAGTTTACCTGAAGCAAACAGTACCTGTGGTGGAGACGCAATGCACGTTATTCGCAAGAGGGCTTTCGAGGAAGCTGTCAGAAGGTTCCCGAATGATAAAACAGCAATCATGGATGCCTATCGGGTCTTGAATAGTGGGACATTCAAAACCCCGGAGGAGCTGAAACGAATATTTCCAAGCCTCGATAACTTCAAGTACAAGGACAAGTGGTACGTGATCGACATCGGCGGCAACAATCTACGGGTCATGGCGATGGTCCTATTCACCAACCAGAAATTTTACGTCAAACACATCGTCACGCACGCAGAATACGACAAGCTCTGCAGAAAATACAGAAAGGAGAAATAATGAATACGGCGACAGCAAAAAAACTTGAAGCTTCGTTTCTCTCCTTCTACGAAGTTGCACACCAAGCAATTGAAATAAAAACCGAAGAAGACTACGAGTTCGCGCTGGATTTTGTCGAGCACTTGATGACAAAGGCCGAGGACCGTGAGGGGGAACCGCTACTTCGTATGATTGACATCATTGCGGACTCAATCGAGAAATACGAAAACAGCCTTGAGAGTGTGAGTACTTACATCCAAGAGGTTGAGACCGTCAACCCAGGAGTCTCAACACTAAGAGTGCTCATTGATCAGCACAATCTGTCATATTTCGATCTTAAGGAAGAAATCGGCTCCAAGTCTCTGGTATCTCAAATCTTGAGTGGATCGAAGAATTTAACCAGGACTCATATCGCAAAATTGACAAGACGGTTCAGTATCAGCCCTGAACTATTTTTCTAACAGAACGCGAAGAGACAGCAGCGACTGAGACTACTCGCAGCGACTGGGGAAGAAAGTCATTGGGTCTTGCATAGTTGCAAAATCTGCAAAAACCCTGCGGGCTGGCTTGATCTTTTTAGCCAAAGGCGAAAGAACCGAATCACACATCAACCAAGAGATCAGTTCCTTCCCCATATACGCCCGGTGACGACTCCAGCGATACCCTAGAGGGCCACTCTCCATACCAGCACGGACCGGGTTGAGATGCAGATAGGCGACCAGCTGCTGCAGATACTCATCCTCTTCAATCAAAATCGATTTATAACAGCCCTGAAAAAGATGCCCTTTTTTCTTTGTGCGCCAGTTGATCCATTGGGTGTAACGGAAGGAGAGATTTTGCATGATCCGGGATGAAGGGGCCGAGGACTAAAGGGCAGAAACGTCGTTGAACTATAATTTTGATCCAGTTATTCCCGGTGGGCTAGTTGTGTAGTTCAGTAAACCACCGGCTTTGCCGGTGTGACTATAAAAGGCTATGCCGTCCCATCGATTTATAAGACATTTCCGCCAGAGGAAAGCCCCCAAGGGAATCCCCCAGGAGGAAATGTCATGCGCGAGTGGCAAAG
>JBDNGT010000388.1:0-4184 GCA_041689145.1 Geopsychrobacter sp.
ACCCACCCTTCAGACTCATCTTCGGATTGGAATAGACTTCAGATCACTGCAATTATTTCGAGACATGAATTTGATTCCTTGGCTAAACAACATCATTCGGGTCAAAAGTTCCGATTTTTCAATCGCTGGAGTCAATTCATGTCGATGATGATCGGTCAATTGTCTGGCCGAAAAAGCCTTAGAGATATCACCGATAATCTCAAAGCACAGCATCCCAAATTGTACCACCTTGAAATTAAGAAAACCTCCAGCGCAATTTTGCGACATCCTATGGATTACAGGGTAGGAGGCTGTCCGACAATAAGGGCCGAAGCGAAAACTCAGAAGTTTGAGAACAGATTTTGGCTCGTTTGAGAGCTCATAGCCGTAGCTATGGGCCGAAAAGGAGCTGAAATATGGGCCAAACAGCTGGGTTTGCAGCCGGTCATGGATTGTCGGACAACCTCCTAGGCAGAATTGACGCAATGCTTGCAGCAGAAAAAAGGTTATAATAAGATGAGGGAATCAACCACGCGGGGACACCATCAATAGCAGCTATCGAAAAAACGGAAGACTTCAATGAAAAGTCACTTGTTTAATTTTTCTAACAACAGCTTTACTGATGTCCGCGGTCGGGCAACCATGATCGCCAAAGCCCGCTGGCTGTTACTCTTTTTTATCACCGTCTACTCTGGTTGTGCTGCACTATTCTACTCCTTAAGTCCTCAAGACCTACAATCCTCTCCAATTCAAATGCTGATCATCACAATCAGCTTTATCTGCATTTTCAGCTACAACATCATTTATCACTTTTTCTACGAATCGATCCATCAGCTAAAAAATGCTGATCCGTTTCAAGTCCTGCTCGACCTGATATTCGTGACAATTCTGGTTTACAGCAGCGGCAGCGCCGCTAGCTGGCTCTGGGCACTTTACCTGCTTGTCACCCTGGAAGCTACAATTCTGCTACAACATAGACGGAAAATCTGGCTTCTCGGCATTTTCGGCAGCCTGCTTTATGGCGGATTATTGCTGTTTGGCTACCTGAATATCCTCCCTCTCGTAAAGATGCCGTTTGCCGATTCAGCTCTCTACCATGAACCGCTCTACCTGCTGCTGAACTGGCTTTGGGTCTGCATGCTGAACGCATCAGTGGCAATCGCAGGTACCGCTTTGATGACAGTCATCCGCCGTGAACGGCTGGCCGTAGAAAAAAGCGAAGCGGGAAAAGCAGCCTTTATGGAGTCGGCCCACGACCTTATCTTTCACTGCGACACCGACGGAAAGTTCCTCTACGTCAACTCCGCCTGGGGAAAATCAATGGGCTATAATCTCGCGAGTCTATCCGGAATGACCTTAATCGACTTCTTCGCAGGAGAATCAAAAACTCGCTGTATTGCCGAGTTTCGCAAGGCGCTGCTCGGGGAAAAAGTCGCAGCCATGGAAGGAAAGCTGCTCTCCAGCAACGGCACCTACGTCAACGTCGAAGGCTCCCTCTCCTGCACCTTCAGAGCTGGCCAACCAGAATCGCTGTGGGGAATCTGTCGCGATGTTACCGCCCGCAAAGAAGCGCAGGAGCAATTACATCATATGGCCCACCACGACATGCTCACCGATCTGCCAAATCGGCTGACATTTTCCGACCGATTAATTCAGGCGTCATCTTTGGCCAAACGCCAAAAGGAGCTGTTGGGTATCCTGTTTTTTGATCTTGATCGCTTCAAGGTCGTTAACGACACATTGGGCCACTACATCGGCGACATAATGCTGCAAGAGGTAGCGAACAGATTGCAACGTTGCGTTCGCGAGGTCGATACTGTCTCCAGATTCGGCGGTGATGAATTTGCCATTTTGCTGGTCAACTCAAAATCAATCGACAATATCGAACGGATTACCTTGAAAATCCTCAAACAACTTGGTCAGCCGATGGTCCTTGATGGCAACGAACTGTTTGTAACTGCCAGCATCGGCATCGCTACTTATCCGAATGATGCTGAATCGGTCGAAGAATTAATCAAAAAGGCCGACATTGCTATGTATCAGGCCAAGGCCAATGGCCGTAACAATTGCCAATTCTATCACCCAGACATGGATAAACATACTCAACGGCGCCTGGTTTTGGAAAATAGCCTGCGCAAGGCATTGGGAAATGAAGAATTCTACGTCCTTTACCAACCGAAGGTTGATTTACTCAGCAACAGAATCACAGCCCTTGAGGCATTACTGCGCTGGGAACATCCAGAGATTGGAACCATCTTACCCAATGATTTCATTGCCCTGGCGGAGGAATCGGGCCTGATCGTCCCTCTAGGAGAATGGGTCTTGCGCCAAGCTTGTCAGCAGAGTTTCTCCTGGCAGAAACAAGGAATCGACAATGTGAGAATTGCTGTTAATGTCTCCGGCTTTCAGCTAAAGAGAAAGGACTTTGTTGATCAGGTAAAAAAGATTCTCAAAGAGACTGGGGTTGAAGGGCACTCGCTGGAATTTGAGATCACCGAAACGGTCATCATGCAGAATCCGGAGTTTGCAGTAAATATACTGAACAAATTCCGTGATATGGGGATACATATCGCTATTGATGATTTCGGCACCGGCTACTCATCTCTGGCTCACCTGAAACGTTTCTCGGTCAATACCTTAAAAATCGACAAATCGTTTGTTGATGAAGTCAACTTTAATAGTACCGATGCCGCAATTGCGACCGCGATTATTGCTATGGGTAAAAGCTTGAATATGTCGGTGGTTGCCGAAGGGGTTGAAACCGAGGAACAGTTGGACTTCCTGAAGAGGGAGAATTGCAACCAAATCCAAGGATTTCTGTTTAGCAAACCATTACCTGCGAGCGAAATATTCGAACTCCTGAAAAAAAATGCACTGGAGATAAACGGCTAACCTCAACATACCCACAGCTTTTTCTCCACTGACGCACCCCAGAAATCGACTTAAACCCAAAAATCACGGGATGTCGCAACACAATGTGCAGACTTTCGTAATTCAACTGTCCATCGCATCAACAGCCTCCCAGGATTGCCAGCAGTTGTGGAATGTTTCATATTGAAAAACAGGATGTTGGTTTGGTCCGACCCCCAGTAGGCCCTGGCAAGAGAGAGAGGTTTGAACGGCTGAAGGATCAGGTGACTTACGGAGTTGATGGTCTGCTAGCACTGCCGAGATTTCCATGAACCGGCTGCAAATTCGTTCATTTGGCCCAGATTCCCGCCCCTTTTTGCCCCATAGCTATGGCTATGAGCCTTCAACCGAGTGAAAACCTGGTTTCAAACGCTCAAATTTTCGCCTCGGTCCGGCAAGTCCGACAGGCTGCTAGTCAAATCCTGCCCCTTATACCAGGGATACTGATCGCATTTCGAATGAAATTCAGCGGGGAGGGTTGGGCATGGGGGCTGTCAGCGCAAAATCCAGAAAAGCAATTACCTATCAATTATCAACAACTTTCGCAGGGAATATGCTGTTTCGTCTGACCTTCGCTTTATAAAGTTCTTTGTCCGCTCTATTGATCAGAGTGAGTGTATTCTCGCCGTCTTCCGGAAAGGCAGCAATTCCGCCACTAATTGTGAGGCTCCCCCGATCGAGGAGCGATTGGCCGGAAAATTCAGTTTCGAAAATCGTTTTTCTGATTCGCTCGGCAATAGTAAATGCTCCGGCTCGGTCGGTATTCGGCAGAAAAAGAGCGAATTCCTCTCCTCCATAGCGAGCAACAATATCGCCATCACGTACCTGAGTGCGCAGAATTTCAGCCACTCGGCCTAATGCTTCGTCGCCGGCAAGGTGGCCGCAACAGTCATTGTATTGCTTGAAGTGATCGAGGTCGAAGAGGACTACCGCCGCTTGGTAGTTTGCACGGTGTTTGGTTTTTTTGAGAGTTTTTTCGAGATGGCCCTTGAAATAAAGTTGATCGAACAAGCCGGTTAAGCCATCGGTAATCGATGAATGACGGATATTTTCCAGGTATTCTGCTTCGATAATAACCGGATTAGTAAATTCTTTGACTTGTTGTTGAAGGTAGTCAAGCAGAGCAGAGCGGAATGAAAGGCGCCAACCACTCTTGTCTTCAATGGTCTGGCGATGCATCAATGTCTGTTGCCAATATTTTGTGGATTGGGCCGTGCCGAGATTCTTTCCGACCAGCATGTTCAGGACTTCCTTGTAAACCTCGTTCCCCCATTTATCGACCAGGCGCGCAACGG
>JBDNGT010000389.1:0-22916 GCA_041689145.1 Geopsychrobacter sp.
GCCCTGGGTAACCTCAGGTTGCTGCAGCGGCTCGATCAGTTGGTCTCTAGTGGTTATCCGGTGCTGCTCGGGACCTCACGTAAGAGCTTCATCGGGCAGATCTTGCAGGTTGAAGATCCGGCTAAACGGTTAGCCGGAACCCTGGCCAGCGTTGCATTCGGTGTTGAACGCGGGGTACAGATTTTTCGAGTTCATGATGTCCGTCCGGCGCGCGAAGCGGCCCTGGTGGCTTGGGCTATGCGTGAGGGTGAGCTTCCCGCCTTCCAAGACTGAAATGCATCAATGATGATGCTCTCGGCGGTGGCGGTTTTTTGGATCTGGGATTTGTAATGCCTGACATACTTACCAATATCCGCATCCTTGATCTCCTTGATATTGGTATTGTCGCCTTTATCATTTATCGCATTATCCTCTTGATCAAAGGCACCCGCGCGGTGCAGATGCTTCTCGGCTTGGCGGTAATCCTCCTAGTTTATGTTGCCTCACGAGTCGGCGATTTGCATACCTTGAATTGGTTCCTCAGCAATTTTCTCTCCTCGATCATCCTGGTGATTGTCGTTATTTTCCAGAGTGATATACGGCGTGCGTTGATGCATGTCGGGCGCAACCCCTTTTTTGCTGGACTGACCTATCTAGAAGAAACTGTCGTGCTTGACGAACTGGTGCAGGCTTGCATTGCACTGGGCAAAAAACGGATTGGCGCGCTGATCGTCATTGAGCGAGAAACAGGTCTTAAGGACGTATTGGAAACCGGTACGGCGATTGATGCACGGGTTACCAGTGAAATTATTCAGGCGATATTTGTGCCGGCGTCTCCGATCCATGATGGTGCTCTGGTGGTACAGCAGGGACGTCTGACGCAAGCAGGTTGTTTTCTTCCGCTGAGCCAGAATCTTGATATCAGTAAATATCTGGGGACCAGGCATCGAGCGGCGATCGGTTTGACAGAACTACTCGATGCCGTGGCACTCGTCGTCTCGGAAGAAACCGGTAAGATTTCGGTTGTGGTCAACGGGGGGATTACCCGCGATCTTGATGCTTCCGATCTGCGGAAGGTGCTTGGACGCCTGCTTGAGCCACGCCGCAAGAATGTTAAGAAGAAGGGGAAGGGCTAGCCGATGATAACGATGATGGAATCGCTGACCAAGAACTGGACACTCAAGCTTCTGTCACTCGTCTTTGCCATGATTCTTTGGATGTTTATCATGGGCGAAAGACACCTCGAAGTTGGCTATACCGTGCCGCTTGAATTGCAGAAAATCCCCAAAGACCTGATTATTTCTAACCAGGTCCCGAGTCTGATCGATGTGCGCATCAGCGGTCCGCGGACCTTGTTGATGAAGGTCAGCCCCAACGATATCAGTATTACGGTTGATCTTTCCGATCTTAAACCCGGATTGACGACATTTAAGCGACTCGAAGAGCGACTGAACCTACCGAGCGGCATGCGCGTCACCCGTGTCTCCCCTTCTTTTGTCGATATCCGCCTGGACCGGCGTAAGGAGAAAAAGGTGCCGATCAAGGTTGTTCTCGCCGATGATCCTGAGCCTGGCTACCGAGTGGTCGGTCTTAAGGCTATCCCTGATAAGGTAAGCATTTCCGGTGCCGAAAGCGAAATTAAAACGATTTCAGAAGTGATGACCGAGCCGATCAGTCTCAGGGGGGTCACAGAGAATTTTTCCGAGATCGTCCCGCTGACTTACGAAAGAACCTATACAAATTTTGTAGATGCTAAAACTTCGGAAATCCTTGTACAGATTGAAGCAACCGAGCAGGGCGAGGTTAACAACGCAATCGATCCTCCACTGGAACAAAAAAAGGCAGAGTAGCAGATGAAAAAACGTATTTTTGGTACCGATGGCGTACGCGGCGTAGCCAACGTCCACCCGATGACGACAGAGGTCGCGATGAGCCTTGGCCGTGCCGCTGCCCATGTCTTTAAGGATGGCGATCGGCGCCACCGGTTGGTCATAGGTAAGGATACACGATTGTCTGGGTACATGATTGAAACAGCCCTGGTCGCCGGAATCTGTTCGATGGGGGTTGATGTTCTGTTGGTTGGTCCGCTGCCGACGCCGGGCATCTCTTTTATCACCACGTCGATGCGGGCGGATGCCGGAGTGGTCATTTCTGCGTCGCATAATCCCTATCAGGATAACGGCATCAAATTTTTCAGCCGCGATGGTTTCAAGTTGCCCGATGAGCTCGAAATGCGGATTGAAGAGTTGATCACCAGCGGTGAGATCGATGCCCTACGTCCGATTGCCGACGATGTCGGCAAGGCCTACCGAATTGATGATGCTGCCGGGCGCTACATCGTTTTTCTTAAAAACACCTTCCCCCGTGAACTCGACCTGCTGGGGCTCAAGATCGTTTTAGACTGTGCTCACGGAGCGGCTTACAAAGTCGCCCCGGCAGTATTCGAAGAGTTGGGTGCCGAGGTGATTGCGCTGGGGGTTAAGCCGGATGGCAAGAACATTAATGCCGGATGTGGTTCGCTCTACCCGGAGGTCATGGCTGCCGCTGTACGCGAGCATGGTGCCGATCTCGGCATAGCCCTTGACGGCGACGCAGATCGGGTGATCTTTGTTGATGAACATGGCAATGAGGTTGATGGTGACCATATCATGGCGATTTGCGCTACGCGTATGCTGGCTGAGGGTACCCTTAAAAAGCAGACGCTGGTCGCGACGGTCATGAGTAATATGGGACTGGAAATCGCACTAAAGAAGGCTGGCGGAAAAATGATCCGCACCGTGGTCGGCGATCGTTATGTGGTCGAAAAGATGCGTCGCGGCGGCTATAATCTCGGTGGCGAACAGTCAGGACACATGATCTTTCTCGATCATAACACCACCGGAGATGGCATCCTCTCCGCCCTGCGGGTCCTTGAAGTTGTTCAGCGGACCGGCAAGCGCTTATCCGAATTGGCTCAGGTGATGGAGTCACTGCCTCAGACCTTGTTGAATGTCCGCGTTAAGCAGCGGACCGACCTGGCTAAGATTCCTGCGGTCTGCAAGGTGATTGCTGCAGCTGAAGCGACCCTCGGCGAGCAAGGCCGGGTGCTGATCCGCTATTCTGGGACTGAACCCTTGCTGCGGATTATGCTCGAAGGGGCTGATCAAACCCAGATCGAATCTTTGGCGACAGAAATTGCGGCGGCGGTTGAGCTGTCAATCGGCGTTGCTTAAATTATCTGAGATTAAAGGAGTCAGACCCCTTGGCAAAATTGGGAGTTAACGTCGATCATATTGCCACCCTGCGCGAAGCGCGGGGCATCAAAGAGCCTGACCCGGTTGAGGCGGCAATGCTGGCCGAGCTGGCTGGCGCTCAGGGTATCACCGTCCATTTGCGGGAGGACCGGCGTCATATTCAAGATCGTGATGTCGAAATTCTGCGCCATACGATCAAGAGCCGGCTCAATCTCGAGATGGCGCTGACCGACGAGATGGTCGCCATCGCGCTGAAAATTCTTCCTGATTCTGTCACGCTGGTTCCTGAAGGGCGGCACGAACTGACGACCGAGGGGGGGCTCGATGTGTCGATGCTCCGGCAGACCCTTAAACAGAAAATTGCCCTGATGCAGCAAGCCGGCATCTTCGTCAGCCTCTTTATCGAGCCGGACCTGGAACAGATCAAAGCCAGTCATCGCGCCGGAGCCGATGGGATTGAGATCCACACCGGAAGCTACTGTGAGATGCGCCATGAAAAGGATCGACTCGTTCAATTGCGGCGCATCGAAATTGCAATTAGCGCCGCGCGCAAATTCGGGATGGGGGTCAATGCTGGGCACGGGCTCAATTATCGAAACATCAGACCGGTCGCAGCATTGCGCGGGATTGATGAATTCAATATCGGGCACAGTATTGTCGGGCGGGCGGTTCTGGTTGGTATGGAGCGCGCCGTGCGAGAAATGCTCGACCTGCTCAAGGAGAATTGATGGCGATTGTTGGAACCGGTATCGATCTGGCCAGAATTCCACGTTTCAGGCGTTTTGTCGACGAGGGGAAGGTTGCTCTGCTTGAACGCCTGTTTACCCTGTCCGAGCGTGATTATGCCATGTCACATAAGGATCCTGCCTCCCATTTTGCCGTACGTTTCGCGGCCAAGGAGGCCTTTCTCAAGGCACTTGGTACCGGGTTGCGTTTCGGCTTGAGCTGGCAGCAGATTGAGATTGTGCGTGATGACCTTGGCTGTCCATCGCTTAAGTTATCTGGTCGAACGCTTGAATTGATGATCGAAAAAGGCGCCACCCGCGCCCACCTCTCTTACAGCCACGATGGTGATTATGGCGTGGCATCGGTTATACTTGAAGAGTGAACCTCAGCGCTTGCTGGATTATTGGATGAAACAGGGACCCAGATGAAGCTGATCACTACTCAACAGATGCAGGCGTTTGATCGTCATGCGATTGAGGTGCTGGGGATTCCGGGTGCGGTGTTGATGGAAAACGCCGGTCGGGCCGCCGCCGAAGAGATTCTGAGTGACACCCATGAGCTTTATCCTGGGCCGATTCTGGTGTTGGCCGGCCGGGGGAACAATGGCGGCGATGGCTATGTGATTGCCAGAATCCTGGCGGATCGCGGCTGGCAGGTCAAAACCCTGGTGCTGGCCAACGAAGACCGGATTGCGGGTGATGCCGCCCTGATGTTGCAGATTTTGCAGCGGTTGGGCGGTGACGTACGCTTTATTGACAGTCAGGCCTCGTTGCGTAAAGAGTTCTCCGCCCCCCTGCCGCTGCTGATTGTGGACGCGCTGTTCGGAACCGGTCTGTCGCACGAGGTCGATGGGCTCAATCGCCTAGCGATCGAGCTGGTGAATCAAAGCGCTGCGCAGGTGGTTTCGGTCGATATCCCCTCAGGGGTCAACGGTTCTGATGGCCGGGTGATGGGAGTTGCCGTAGCCGCTGATCTGACCCTGTGTTTCGATAGCGCAAAAGTTGGACATGGCAGTCGGCCGGGCGCCGATTATGTGGGCGAACTGCGGGTGATTGAGATCGGTATTCCGCGTGCGCCGCGACCAGCGGATAATTTCTCTTGTACCCTTATCGACGAATCTGTGGCGAGAAATTTACTGCCGCATCGCACAATGACCGGACATAAGGGTTCTTTTGGTCATCTCGGGGTGGTCGCGGGGTCAACCGGGATGACCGGCGCGGCAGCCCTGTGCAGTGAGGCCGGCTTGCGCAGCGGGGCTGGTCTGGTCACGCTTGCCTGCCCGGCTGGACTTCACGCTGTCCTTGAAGTGAAATTAACCGAGGTCATGACACGGCCCCTCACTGGCCATCACGATCAGCTTCTCCGTGACAACTGCGCTGAAATCGAGACCCTCGCGGCGAAATTTCAGGCACTGGTCTTGGGGCCCGGACTGGGGCGAGATCCGCAAACGGTTGACGCCATCCGCCGATTGGTGGGCGGCTGTCGATGTCCCCTGGTCATCGACGCCGACGGCCTTAACGCCCTGGTAGAAGTACTGGAACTGCTGCCAAAGTCTGGCGGTCATCCAGCGGTCCTTACCCCGCACCCCGGTGAATTTTCACGTTTGACCGGCCTGACAATCGCAGAGGTCGAAGCGGATCGTTTCCGTCTGGCGCGTCAGTTCGCGATTGATCATTATGTCGTGTTGCTGTTGAAGGGACCGCGGACCCTGATCGCCGATCCTGACGGGTGGGTGCGGATCAATAGCAGCGGCAACGCCGGCCTTGCCACTAGCGGTAGTGGTGATGTTCTGAGTGGTCTCATCGGCGGGCTGCTTGCGCAAGGTCTTACCCCCTTTGATGCCGCAAGCCTTGGCGCCTGGTTGCATGGCGCCGCGGCTGACCTGTTGGCCGACGAGATTGGCAGTGCCGGGATGCTCGCCGGTGATTTACTGAAATCTATCCCTGTTGCTCGACATCAACTAGAAGGAGCCTGCTCATGCTGACAGCTAAAGATATTATGACCACCGAGGTGGTTAGCGTCACTCCAGACACCAGTATTAAGGATCTGGCTAATAAGTTTGTTGCGTCCAGAGTGAGTAATATGCCGGTCCTGGATGCCTCTGGAAGGCTGGTGGGAGTCATCAGTGAAACGGACCTGGTCGAACAGCAGAAGCCACTGCACATTCCCACGGTTATGGCCCTGTTTGACGGGGTTTTTTATCTCGATAGCGAAAAGCGTTTTCAAAAAGAGGTCGATCGGGTGACGGCGCAAACCGTCGGTGAGCTCTGCCAGCGTAATCCCGTAACCTGTGGTCCCAACGCCTCTATCGGCGAGATCGCCGGTTTGATGAGCAAACACAAGGCCCATCTGATACCGGTAGTCAAGAACGACAAAATTCTCGGCGTCGTCGCGCGGCTTGATCTGATAAAGGCCGTCGAGGTTTAATTTCATTGTGAAGTTTAAGACGAGCAGTGAAACAGAAACCAGTGCGTTCGGACGTTTTCTCGGTGAACAATTACAGCGGCCGCTAACGATTCTCTTGCAGGGCAATCTTGGCGCAGGCAAGTCGGTCATCGCGCGCGCCTTGGCTCGCGGGTTGGGGGTTCCGGAGGATATCCCGATCACCAGTCCGACCTTTACCCTGATGAATCATTACCCTGCGCGGCTTGAGCTTTATCATTTCGATCTCTATCGCCTGGCTGATGCTGAGGAGTTGCTTGAGATCGGCTTTGATGATTTTGCGCATAATGCAGGGGTTGCCCTGGTCGAATGGCCGGAACGACTGCCGGATCGTGAATTTGACCATCTGCTGCTGCAAATTGATCGTTTGTCGGCAGATGTGCGCGGTATAGAAATCAGTGCTTACGGGATTGACGCCAACAAAATGCTGGAGTGTCTGGAGCAATGGTTGGCTGCTCAATCCATGGCGTCCGGGTGATTTACTTGAAAAAACGCTTTGACCCTCTAACCGTTTTCCTGATATGAAAGACTCTCTGAAAAATACTGAAATAATCATAGTCTAGAACCTTTTCGGCGTGCAAACCCTGTGCGGTTCGTTGCCACAAAATCAACAAGGAGGCAGAAAATATATGGCCCTGGTTGTTCAGAAATACGGGGGCACTTCGGTTGGGACGATCGAACGTATCCGCAACGTTGCCACGCGGGTCGCAAAGACCTTCGACGAGGGGAATGAGGTGGTCGTTATCGTCTCGGCTATGTCTGGCGAGACCAACCGTTTGGTCGCCCTGGCTAATGAGCTGTGCGAATTCCCGAATGGGCGTGAATATGACGTCCTGGTATCGACCGGCGAGCAGGTGTGCATCGCACTGTTGGCGATGTGTCTGCAGTCGATGGGTTATCAGGCGAAAAGTTATCTCGGTTCACAGATCCCGATGATCACCGACAATGCCCACGCCAGCGCGCGGATAAAGAGTATCCCTGACACCAATATCCGCGCAGATCTGGCCAAGAAGACCATTGTTATCTGTGCCGGTTTTCAAGGGATCGAAGAGGGGGGCGCTATCACCACGCTGGGGCGTGGCGGTTCGGATACCTCGGCGGTCGCAATTGCCGCAGCTCTTAAGGCCGATGTCTGTGAGATCTATACCGACGTCGATGGGGTCTATACCACCGACCCACGAATGGTTCCTGCCGCGCGAAAAATCGAGAAGATCAGCTACGAAGAAATGCTCGAAATGGCATCCCTCGGAGCCAAGGTCTTGCAGATCCGTTCTGTGGAATTTGCCAAGAAATACGGCGTGGTGATCCACGTCCGTTCCAGCTTTGACGACAGCCAGGGAACCCTGGTGATGAAGGAGGACATGGAGATGGAGACCGTACTGGTTTCAGGGATTGCCTTTAATAAAGATGAAGCCAAGATCAGTGTTTTGGGCGTTCCGGATCAACCGGGGATCGCCGCGCAGATCTTCTCACCGCTGTCCGACGCAAATATTACCGTCGACATGATCATTCAGAACATTTCGAGTGACGGCAAGACGGACATGACCTTCACCGTACCGAAGACCGACTGCAAGAGGGCCCTGCAGATCGTCGAGTTGGTTGCGGCTACGATCGGGGCCAGAGGGACCAGCAGCGATACCGCTATCTCCAAGGTCTCGATCATCGGCGTCGGGATGCGTTCACATGCCGGTGTTGCTAGCAAGATGTTTGCCACACTGTCGAACGAAGGGATCAATATCGAGATGATTTCAACCAGTGAGATCAAGATCTCTTGCGTGATCAGCGAGAAATATACCGAATTAGCTGTCCGGGTCCTGCACGAGGCCTTCGGTCTCGACAAGGAAGGGTAGGCGCAGTATTTTCGCAACGAAGCCGGTGTTTCGAAAGGGTGTTATGCAATGAGTCGGATCAAGCTTTACGATACTACGCTAAGAGATGGTACCCAGGCGGAAGATATCTCCTTCCTGGTGCAGGATAAGGTCAATATTGCCCATCGTCTGGATGATCTCGGGATCGATTATATTGAAGGTGGCTGGCCTGGATCGAATCCGAAAGACATCGCTTTCTTTGAAGCGATTAAAAACGAAAAGCTGGCTTCGGCCAAGATTGCGGCTTTTGGATCGACCCGTCACGCGAAAGTGACTCCCGCTGAGGATAATAACATTCAGACTCTGATCGCCGCAGAACCGGATCTGGTTACCATCTTTGGCAAAACCTGGGATTTTCATGTGCATGAGGCGCTGCGCATCAGCCTGGAAGAGAATCTCGAGCTGATCAATGACTCATTGGCTTATCTTAAGCAGCGGGTTGGTGAAGTGATCTATGATGCAGAACACTTCTTCGATGGCTACAAGGCCAACCCGGAGTATGCCATAAAGACTTTGCAGGCTGCTGCTGATGCAAAGGTCGATTGTATTGCCCTGTGTGACACCAACGGTGGGACCTTGCCACATGAGTTTCCAGCGATTATTAAGGCGGTACAAGCTGCCATATCTGTGCCCTTGGGCATTCACGCGCATAACGATTCGGAATGTGCGGTAGCGAATTCGCTGATGGCGGTCAACCTTGGTATCGTTCAGGTTCAAGGGACGATCAACGGTTTTGGTGAGCGTTGCGGTAATGCTAACCTGTGCTCAATCATTCCCGCCCTCAAACTCAAGATGGGCTTTGAGTCGATCAGCGATCTACAGATGGCCGGCCTGCGCAAGTTATCTCGCTATGTCTATGAACTGGCCAACCTGGTGCCGGACAAGCATCAACCCTACACGGGGAACTCTGCCTTCGCCCACAAGGGCGGGGTTCATGTTTCAGCGATTCAGCGTCATCCAGAAACCTATGAGCATATCCGTCCTGAAAAGGTCGGCAATACGACCAGGGTGCTGGTGTCAGATTTGTCGGGCCGCTCCAATATTCTGGTCAAGGCCGAAGAGTGTGGCCTGCCGCTCGATAGCCAGGATCCGGTAACCCTCGAAATCCTCGAAGAGATCAAGGAGCTGGAGAATAAGGGCTATCAGTTTGAGGGGGCTGAGGCTTCGTTCGAACTGCTGATGCGCCGTGCTCTGGGTAAAGTGAAGAGCTATTTTCATGTGATGGATTTTCGAGTCATTGATTCCCGCCGGAGCGAGGATACCCTGCCCGTCTCTGAGGCGACGGTCAAGGTCAGAGTTGGCGGAAAGATAGAACACACCGCAGCCGATGGTAATGGCCCGGTGAACGCTCTGGACCGTGCCCTGCGCAAGGCGCTGGAGAGCTTTTATCCCCGGATCGGGGAGATGAACCTGCTCGATTATAAAGTGCGGGTGTTGCCTGCAGGTAAGGGGACTGAGTCCTTCACCCGGGTTCTGGTTGAATCGGGGGATAAGGATAGTCGCTGGGGGACCGTTGGAGTCAGTGAAAATATTATCGATGCTTCCTATCATGCCTTGATCGATGCCATCCAGTATAAGTTGCTCAAGGATTCAGGCGAGTAGCCCAATGGTGGTTCGAGGGGGGTGGCTGCTGTTGTTGATGATGCTCAGTTTGACCGTTTACGATTTGGGCCGGCTTTCTTTTCGATATGATGAGAAGCTGGCCCTGCGTGCTTCTGACGTGCCAAGTATCCAAATATTGCTGCACGATAATGGGGGTCGGATTGATGGAATTCATCAAATTAATGACGTTAGCCGGCTCGTCGACGTCATTAATTTGGCGGGCCTTTCGATCCCTGAGGATTTGCGTCAGGACCTTCTTGACCGAGGCCCCTTTTCGAGCGGGGAAATGCTTGTTTTTCAGGTGGTTAATGAGGTTGTTGTTGCTGTCGATTTTGCATATATGCCGGCAGCGATGCGCATGACTTTAGATATTCCATTGCAAGTGAATCAGATGTCAGCGACTGACTGGCAGGACTTGCGGGGCATCGGACCCACATTGGCTCTACGTATCGAAAACGACTGTCATAAAAATGGCGATTTTGGTGCGCTCATTGATCTTAACAGGGTTAAGGGTGTTGGTTCAAAACGGATTGAGGAGTGGAAACCATTTTTTAGTGACAACTAAGTGCCTGAAATTATAGGATAAATATAAGTTATATTGGGAATAGTTCGGATTAATTTAAAATAGAATCGTCTTGGCACATCTCATGAATAGTTACTCCGTTAACAAGGGCTAAATTTAGACGTATTTCGTCTGTTGTTTTAAACCCGCTCAGGAGGTCTCAAATGAAATGTCCAAAGTGCAAGAGTAGGATGTATGCAGAAAAGTACTATGATTTTGTTCGTGCCTTCGATGCCTGGAGATGTTGTGCCTGCGGTGAGGTCATTGATCCGACAATCCTAGCCAATCGCGCACGTAGTCAGAATCTCTATCTGGGTTGATATATAAATAAAAAAAGGCCGGGCGAAGAGCCCGGCCTTTTTTTATGGTTTTTTAAGAGGAATTTGAAATGTTGGTTAGACTTTTCGTTTCAAGCCTTTACTCCAGAAGATAAACTTTAAGACTCCGACCAGGGACAGCAGCAGAAAAGCAGGGCCACGTAAACGGTTAGGTTCTTTCCCTTCACTGATAAAGAGAATATCCTCCCCTGTTTCCACGCCCATTGACGTCAGAAGTTCCAGTAGTTTGCTGCGATTCGCATTAGCAATTAAATTGTCCGCTGTCATCCCGGTAATCGTCATTTGGGGAAAAAATTCGTTACGATGCTCTACCAAATATGCATCGCGCTTCTGATCATTGTCAAGTTTGAAATAATAGGTGGTGAGCAGGCTAATAATCTCAGGCTGTCGGGTCTCAACCCACACGCGGGGGTTAACCGTAATGCGATCTTCGACGAGAGGGATCAAAAAGGAATCGATTTCAATCGTTCCGCTCATATTGATCCCTCTCAATAAGTCGAGATGCCCGCCTCCTATACTAAGCCATTCCTGCTGTGGTTGACCTGGTGCCAAGGTAGATAATTCAATTGATAGTGGCTCAGGGTTACGAAATTGCAGAATCATGTCGCTAATACCGAGCCAGGTTAATAACATGCAGATCGCAAGGAAGGTGAAGCGGAAACGTTTCATTGTCGGGCCTTTACAGCTGGGGGGACTTTTTGACTAAGAAGAAAAAGCATATGCGATGAAAAAAAGCGCCGGATTGCCTCAGGCAACCCGGCGCTTTTACTCTATAAATCAGGCGCCAGCAGTTTCAGTAGCGTCATTTATAATCAGATTATTTTGAGTCATCATCGATACCATAACCAGGTCCAGGAAAGAAAGAGGAATCGAAATCAGGGCCGGGCTATTGAGGCTGATCGGTGCGTCAGCGGGTAAGTCCCTGTAACGGACCTACATTTTTAAGTGCTGAAAGGCAGGCCGGCGGGCCGTCCGCACCAGTTGTAGCAACTTTTTGTCCGTTGACGCGTTGCTCTTTGATGTCCCCAGAAAGAACTTCCCCTCTTCTTTGGCTACACAGTTAAACGTCTTTTTAGCTTGACCTGCTTTGGGTTACAGGTCGTCCGGGCAGAAGGCAACAACCTGATCAATAGAGCGACTGTCGGTCAGAAGCATGACGAGGCGGTCGATGCCGAGAGCGATCCCGGCCGCTGGGGGCATTTTCTGTAGGTCAGCGAGAAAGGGTTCCGGGAGTGGGTTGTGACGCTGCGAGGTTGTCGGGATGATGTTCGCTTCCTTACGGAAGCGTCGGCGTTGTTCTTCTGGGTCGGTCAGTTCTGAAAAAGCGTTGGCGAGTTCGAGCCCTGCAATATAAAGTTCAAAACGCTCAGCCAGATCAGGATGGCCAGGTTTTTGTCGTGCGAGTGACGCCAACTCTTTCGGATAGTCGTAAAGGATGGTTGGCCGGTTCAGGCCGAGCTGGGGCTCAATGCTGAACGCAATCAACTCATTAAATCGATCCTCAGCGATCGCCTGTTGCGGGCAGGTGTCTGTATAGCGGGAAAATGCCTCGGCAACGCTCAGGCGTTCGAAGGGGTGATCCAGGGTAATACTGCGTCCCTGATAGTTGAATTGTCCTTGTGGCAGCAGGTAACGGAAGAGGTTTTCGCAATCGGTCATGAGTTGGGTGTAGTCGCAGTGAGTGCGGTACCATTCGAGCATGGTAAATTCGGGGAGATGATTGCGTCCCCGCTCCTCATTGCGCCAGCAATGGCTGATCTGGAAGATGTTGCTGTACCCTGCCGACAGAAGTCGTTTCATCGCAAGTTCAGGCGAGGTTTGCAGTTGCCAGTCACCGCTCAGAATGGGCGTGATGTTCGCTTCTGGAGCGTTGAGTGGAATCCGCTGTGGAGTTTCGACCTCGAGAAAGGCAGATTCAATGAAATAAGCTCGGATCGTTTGGACGATCCGAGCTCTTTTTTGCAGACGGTCATGTTTTACCGGGAGGAAAAAGACCATCTTATTCCTTGACCCGGGTGACATATTCGCCGGTCCGGGTATCGATCTGGATCAGGGTGCCTTCGTCGACAAACGCAGGGACCTGAAGCGTGTAGCCGGTCTCGACCGATGCTGGTTTGTTGTTGCCGGTCGCCGTGTCCCCTTTAACCCAGGGGTCTGAAGCAGTCACGCGGAGATTGACGAAAATTGGCAGAGTCAGACCGATGCCGCGATCGCCGAACATCAAGACTTTGACTTCCATGTTGTCGACCAAGAAATATTTGTCATCGCCCAAAACCTCTTCTGTGAGCACGATTTGCTCATAGGTCTTCTGGTCCATGAAAACATAGCCCGTATCGTCTTGATAGAGATACTGCATGTCACTCTCGACGAGGCTGGCCAGCTCAAAACTCTCCCCTGAGCGGTAGGTGCGATCGAAGAGGGAGCCGGTCACCATGTTGCGGAGTTTACATTTATAAAGGGACTGCCCCTTGCCTGGCTTGGTAAAGTCAAAGCCGACAATCACGTGAGGCTCCCCGTCGATCAGGATTTTAAGGCCTTTTTTTAGGTCTGAACAGCTGTACATGGCTATATCTCCATAGTATCTTTAGGTGCAAGGTTTAAGCGTCGAATATAACCACAGGCGCAGAACTTTTTCCACGGAAAATCGGTCCATTCTGTAAAAGAGCCCAACCTTTTGTAGTTTGGGCGCCTGAGACCGCTTGCTGCAATTTTGTAATCAAAGATTCAGGGTGCTGACAACTTCCGGTTCCGATTAGTCGCGTTTATTTGTCAGCATCTCTCGAGCCGAATTGAAACTACTGCGGTAATGACGGATCTCGAGAAAGGCAATTTTGATAACGCTAGCGATCGGAACACCGATGATCATGCCGAGCACACCATAAAGTTTGCCCCCCATGACGATAGCCAGAATAACCCAGAGTGGATGCAGGTTGGACACGCGTGAGATGAGAATCGGCACCAGGATGAAGTTATCCAGAATCACCTGGGAGATCAGCAGGTAGACGCAGAAAATCCACCAGAACTGAGGCCCAACCCCCAAGTCGACAAACGCGATGACCAGCCCTGGGACCATGCCGACGATTGGTCCGATGTAGGGGACCAGGTTTGTCACACCGGCGATCACGCCGAGTAAGAGGGCGTAGCGGATGTCGGTTAATGATAATCCGAACCAGACCACGAGCCCTATAAGGATCGCCTCAAGGATTCTCCCGCGGATGAAATGCGCCAACTGCCAGCTAACCCGATCGTAGATATCGAGAACCATCTCAAAGTAGCGGTTGGGTGTCAAAGAGATCAGGTTGCGCATAATCCGGCGACTGTCGCGCAGGAAGAAGAATGAGAAGAGCGGCACCAGCAGGAAAAGACTGCCGATCCGCATAACCGAACGTGGGGTTTCCAGCAGAATAAGACCCAGGAATTCCTGTGCCCAAAGCTGGACTTTTCCTGAAATGTCATAGTTCTCAAGAAAGGGGAATTGGCTGTAGACGGTCGCCAGGATACTGTTCAGGTATTCAAGAATGCGTGAGATATAGCGCGGAAAATCGGCACGTAAGGCTTCGAGCATGTTCCGCCAGTTGGGCGGCCCAAGCAAAGTCAGCAGTAGGAAGATGCAGATCAGCAAAATAGCGTAAACGGCAAAGATGCTGGTCGTACGGCTGATCTGGGCGCGTTCGAAAAACTGAACAAGAGGATCAAGCAGGAACGTGGCGATAAGGGAGAGCAGAATCGGTAAGAAAAGACCGCTGGTTGCAGTCTCCAGCCATTCGACAATCGTCGAGGCCGAAGAGAATAAGGTCATGCCCGTGGCAATGCCGGCACTTAGAACGAGAAACAAAACCAGATTTTTTGCCCGCCCGGTTGGTCGCGGCAACGCTGTCATGGTTGATCCTCATTCGCATGACTGAGATGAGCGTAGCTCTGTTCGCGCAGACGTAAGCCCGCATGCTGCAGGCGTTCACTTAGGACTCGAGTTAACCCCAGTAGAATTTTAGAGGCAATCGCCGGGTGTTTGCGGATCGCATCGAGGACATCGGCGCGAAACAGGCCGACCAGAACCGTTTGCTCTGTTGCGGTTGCGGTTGCGATGCGGGTTTTAGGTGTCGTCAAAGCAATTTCACCAAAGAAGTCGCCCTCTTCGAGATGTGCCTGAGCCCTGTCTTTGCCCTGTTCATCCTTCATCTCAATGCGCACTTTACCGGAACGGATAATATACATCCCCGAACCGATGTCCCCTTCGCTAAAGACCGATTCGTCTGTGCTGTAATTGCGCAGATGCACGAGGGACTCGAGAAAGCAGAGTTCACGCCGGCCGAGTGTGGCGAAAATCGGGACTGTGCCGAGGAAATAGGCCAGCGTGCCTTCATAGCCAGGCTTGCGAAAAATGTTACTCCATAACGGATTCACCGTTAACCTCCTGATTCAGCAGCGCTTGCATACGCTGGCAACAGTTTGACTGAATTGAATATTTCACAATATACCAATCGAAGAAGCAATATCCAGAAAAAACAGGTGGTTGAGGAGCTCTAGCTAGATCTTTCCTTTTCGATTGAGAAAATTTAAACTATTCTGGAAATCTATGACGAAACTCGACCCCTCCAGCTACCCGACAGATCCGGGCGTCTATCTGATGAAAGATGCCGAGGGCCTGATCCTCTATATCGGCAAGGCGAAGAATTTGCGCGCCCGGCTGCGCAGTTACTTTGTCCCTGGTGGTGATGGACGGGCCCAGATCCCCCTGTTGATGGCCAAGGTTGTCGCCATCGAGGTGATTCTGACCGATACCGAAAAAGAGGCGTTACTGCTCGAGAATAACCTGATCAAGAAGCATCGGCCGCGTTATAACATCGACCTGCGCGATGATAAAACCTATGTCTCGGTGCGCCTCGACCTCCGCGAAGAATTTCCGGCCTTACATGTCGTGCGTCAGGTAGCAAACGATGGTGCGCTCTACTTTGGCCCCTACGCCTCGGCTGGCGCCATCCGTCAAACCCTCAAAGAGATCTATCGCCTCTTCCCCTTGCGCCACTCCCGTATAGAACGCTGTCGCTTGCGCGGTCGCCCTTGTCTCTTCCATCAGATCGGACAGTGCAGCGCTCCCTGCCATGGCAAGATTTCAGTCGCAGAGTACGCGCAACTGGTCCAGGGGGTGGTGGCGCTGCTCTCTGGGCGAGCGCCCGAGGTTTTGCAGCTGCTCCGCCGGCGAATGGCTGCGGCTGCAGAGACTATGCATTTCGAGGAAGCCGCGCGACTGCGTGATCAGATTCGCGCCATTGAGCGCAGTGTAGAACGTCAGACGGTCGCCGATCTTGGCGGCGGAGATCAAGATATTCTCGGACTTGAGCGCGAAGGGGGGGAGGTCGAGATTGTATTGCTTTACGTCCGCCAGGGGAAATTGCTCGAAAAACGGAGTTGGTCGGTAGAATGGCGCCTTGATATTAATGAATTGATCTTTGATTTTCTGCGTCAATATTACGGAAGTGGCGTGATCATCCCCGATCAGATCCTGCTGCCTGAGCCCCTCGAAGAGTCCGAATTGCTGAGCGATTGGTTGACGGAGTTACGGGGCAAAAAAGTTTTGATTAATGCCCCGCAACGGGGTGATAAACGCCGTATGGTCTCGATGGCCTGCCGGAATGCCGAGGATGAAAAGCGGCAGCGCGGCAGTAAAAAAGCGGCTCGCAGCAAAGTGCTCGAAGAAATTCGCCAGCGCTTCTACCTGCCTGAACCACCCCAGCGGATCGAATGTTTTGACATCTCAAATATTCAGGGCGCGTATGCCGTTGGGAGTATGGCGGTCCTCCTGGACGGCGAGGCTGCGCCCAAGGAATATCGACGCTACAAGATAAAAACGGTAGAAGGCGCAGACGACTATGCGTCGTTGACCGAGGTCTTGCGCCGAAGATTGACGCGTGGCCAGAGCGAAGGTGATCTGCCGCAGATGATTCTGATTGATGGCGGCAAGGGTCAACTTGCTGTTCTGGTTCAGGTGATCGCCGAGCTTGCCCTGACAGAGACGATCGGGATTGCCGGTATCGCAAAGAGTCGGGTCATCGTTAATGTGCGCGGTAAAGCGATTGAGAAGACTGAAGAACGTTTTTTTATTCCCGAACGCAAAAACCCGCTCAGCATGCGCAGTGGCTCCCCGGTCCTGCATATGCTTGAGCGCTTGCGTGATGAAACTCATCGTTTTGCGATTACTTATCATCGCAAGCTCCGCAGCAAAGCAACCCTGCGCTCGCGGCTGGAAGACATTCCCGGGGTCGGGCCCGCGCGGCGTAAAGCGTTGCTCAAACACTTCGGTAGCCTCAAGCAGATCTGTGCGGCCAGTCTGGATGACCTGCTGAGGACGCCTGGACTACCCGAAAACCTAGCGCGGGGAATATACCTCGCCTTACACCATAAAAAGGAATTGTCTGAATGATTGTTGATTGCATTGAAAATTACGAACGATATCTATCACTCAGCCCGCGAATGGCGCAGGGCCTACGTTACTTGCAGATGACCGATTTTTCACAATTTGAGCCCGGTGAATATAGCATCGTCGGCCGGGATATTTTCGCAATTGTCAGCGACAATACCTTGCAGCCCCTGTCCGAAAGGCGGCTGGAGGGGCACCGGAAATATATCGATATTCAATTTCTCGTTTCAGGGGCGGAGTCGATCGGTTATGCCCCGCGTGACCGACAATCAATCATCACTCAATATGATGAATCAGGCGATTTTATTTTCTGTGCCGGGAACTTCTCTTCTATCCTTCTTGATCAGGGGATGTTTGCGATATTTTTTCCCGAAGATCTGCATATGCCCGGGATTGGAGAGGCCGGCACCCGGGTCAGGAAGGTTGTCGTAAAGGTTAAAATATGAAAATGACCCTAAGCGGAAGAGAGCTTCTGGCCGAGACAGAGTGATATCCGGAAAGAAAAAGGCCCCCGGTTAATAACACCGGGGGCCTCTGTTGATCTTTCATCACAGCCTCAGGGCCTGTCGAATATTATTCGACGGTAACTTTGGCGTCCTCGATGATCAAGGCGTACTTGTAGCCGTATCCGAAGTCCTTGTCGAGCGTGACCGGCCCGGTAATCAGCACGGTATCGCCAACCTTGGCTTCAACTGTGGTGGTGATAGTGATGTCATTGCTGCCGTCAGCTGCGTTGCCGCTGCCATCCTGCACGTGCAGCCAGTTTTTCCCCATGATCTGAGCGTTATATTTGACAACTTTGCCGTGCACAACCACATCTTTGCCAGCTAACTCTGCCTTGCCGGCATAGATCTCGGCGACAGTTTTTCCGCCCATCGCTTTGGTGATCCCGCTCAGGTCGACGTTAACGGTAGCGGGCGCAGCGACCTTTGTGCCGGCAGGTCCTTCCGGCGTGGCTGCAGCAGTCGCCGGCGCGGCAGTTGCGTTCGGGTTGAGAATTGCGTCAACGAAATACACGACGTCGAAATCACGATCAAGAGATTTGCTGTGGTAGTTGTTCATCAACATGCCATCTGGAACAATAACATTGTCGCCGACCGCAACATTGAACTCAGGGGCGGCAGCCCAGACTTTTTGCTGGCCGTCATCGACCTGAACATAGGTATAACCGGCAGCGTTCATGGTCTCAAGAACTGTACCTGTAATGCCGGCAGTTTTGGCGGCGACGGGTGCCTGAGCTTGAGCGGCCGGAGCCTCAACTTTGGGTGCTTCTTCTTTACTACAGGCAGAAAGAGCCAGGACAGCAAAACTTACGACGAGAAAAACAAGGATTTTTTTCACAGTACATCCTCCAGTTAATGTTTTTTTTACCGTCAGAATGACGGTCTTGGGTAATTGAGAGGAAGATAACACAAGATAATCTGCCGAAACAAGTGGGCAGCGAACTCTTTATGAGAGTTTTTGTCAGGGTTGGTCATCGGTCAAATAGCTCACAGAGCTGTTTTAAATGTTCGGCAACAGACTGATCCAGTTGGTCTGGTGTCAGACGCCAGTTCCAGTTACCTGTCGCCGTTCCAGGCTGATTCATGCGTGCATCTGCGCCCAGTTTCAGCAGGTCCTGCATCGGGATGATCGACAATCGGGCCGAACTTGCCAGGGCACAGCGAATCAGCGGCCAGGGCATTTCGCGGCAGCTTGAATCGAGGTAGGAGCGCACCCTTTGTTTACTTGCGGTATTGAGCGATTGCCACCAGGCGAGACTGGTGGTGTTATCGTGGGTGCCGGTGTAGACCACTGAGTTGCGGCAATGCTGATGCGGCAGATAGGGATTTTTCGCTCCCGAGTCGAAGGCGAACTGGAGTATTTTCATCCCCGGCAGGTTGAATTGATCGCGTAGCTGTTCAACCGCCGGGGTGATTACCCCGAGATCTTCAGCGATCAGGGCAAGGTCGCCGAGCTGCTGCTCAATCTGGTTGAAGAAGTCGGCTCCAGGGCCGGCTTGCCAGGCCCCGTTTATGGCAGTTTTTTCGGTCGCCGGGACCGCCCAGCAGGATTCGAATCCACGGAAGTGGTCGATTCTAACGAGGTCGCATTGCTCCAGATTCCACTGCAGGCGCATCTTCCACCAGTTATAGTCATCCTGAGCCATCCGCTCCCAGTCGTATAATGGATTTCCCCACAATTGGCCAGTTTTGCTGAAATAGTCGGGGGGCACACCCGCAATCTGCTGTGGCCGGCCCTGTTCATCGAGCTGGAAAAGATCGCGGTTGGCCCAGACATCGACCGAATCCAAGGTGACAAAGATCGGTAGATCGCCAAAGATCTGGATGCCTTGAAGGTTGGCGTACTCTTTCAGGGCAAACCACTGTTCGAAAAAAACAAACTGCAGGTATTTTTGCTGTGAAATTTCCGAGCCTAGTTTGGTTCCCCAGCCTCGTAAGGCGCTGTCTTCGCGGTCGCGGACAGCGGCTGGCCAATCCTGCCAGCTTTTGTGCTGCTGCGCCTGGCGCATGGCACGAAAGAAGGCGTAGTCATTCAGCCAGCTGGTCTGGTGCCGACAGAAATCGATAAAACTTTGCTGGCGTAATTCATCATGGTTGCCAGTCAGAAATTTGTGAGCCGCCTTCATTAAAAGCGGCGTACGAACTTCATGGCAGGTCTTAAAATTGATACGGTCCTCTGCAGGGCAAGGCGGCGGGAGGTCGGAGGTGTCTAGATCACCAACTTCAACCAGCTGCGACAGGCTGATCAGATCAGAATTGCCCGCAAAGGCTGAAAAAGAACTGTAAGGGCAGTCGCCATAACCGGTCGGACCGAGCGGTAAGACTTGCCACACTGATTGGCCGGCAGTGATCAGATAATCAACAAAGCGGTAAGCCTCATCCCCCAACGTCCCTAGTCCTTCGGGGCCTGGTAGGGATGTTGGGTGGAGCAGGACCCCTGATTGACGGGTTTTAAGCATCGGATGACTCTTTCGTATTAAGTTCATCGAGTTCGCTGCCAGGATTTGAACGAGTGACGGGTTTGGTCTACTTGATGAAATACCCGGCGACTCGCCAGCGTTTATCCTCTTCTAACACGAGGATGATGGTTTCAATTGCCGATGCCTGCCTCTGAAAGGAAGACGCATATTTAAGGGTCAGATATTGGCCATCCGGCGCGCCTTCCGCCCAATCAGAGATCGAGGCGTTATCCTGAATCCGCTTATTTAGCGCGCCTACCCGGCTGCGCATTGCCGGTATTTGTCGATTCCAGACCTCAAGGTAGATCTTCTCTCTCATCAGCGTAGAAGAGCTCTCCCAGCTTTGTTCATAGTCCCCAGCATCGACCAGCTGCAGAAAATCTTCCGCTGCCTCCGTTCCTGCGGTAAGAACCTGCGGGTCAATCCTCTTACTGAAGCTTGGATAGAACATAATCACAGAGACAGCAATCAGGGCGACAACATGAATATGGTATTTCTTGGGGATAAGCATATGTGTAGACCCTTGTTAAAAAAGTTAAAGACTAGGTTTGATCTAGCATATCGCATATTAACCGGATGCTGAAATGTCGGCAAATATGAAATAAGCTGGTGGAAATTGAAAAAATCTGACAGTCGGCCGTGCAGAGTTATTGATTGGCGGAGGCAGATGAGAAAATCTCGCCACTTCTGAGTTGATTTTTACCTCTCTAACTAGCGGATATGACGACCTCTGATTTCCTCTGAAATGTCACAGTTGAAAGATTTGTGTAACAAATTGTGTAACACTTTTCCCTGTTGAAAACAAGGAATGACGGCCCTGTTACGGGACAGGCTGTATTCTGATGGATGGCTTTAATCCCTAATTTTTTATTTGTCTTAAAGTGATCTCAGCTCTGTTGGTGATCTGCTCGACAATTCGAGGGTAGATATCATTGTCGCCGTATTTCTCAATCATTTCTTTCGCAACCTTTGGTGCCATTATAAGGATCTTATCTGCCATTTTTTGGATAGTACTAATTACAGGTTTTGGAGAGCCTACTTCAATATCTTTTGCAAATTGCGTCCAAGCCACAAGGGAAAGGTCTCTCGGATATGAAATACCACCAATACTCATCGCCAGACTGTTAGCGAAGTTATAAGCTCCGACACATACAAGGTCGTAATGTGGAGCAAGGGAGGGAGCTTCGCCGTCGTTGTAAATTAGGGATATGTTTTTGCTATGGCAATCGTAGTTGCAAATTAAGACGTTAAATACAGCTAGGCTAATTAGTCTGATTTTGTCTTGCAACGGATTTTTGAATGTCTTAACCAAGTTAAAACACTCTTTATGGCCTGGCCCCCCAGACTCTTCATATTTCTCCCGGTAGGAATGTCCTAGTGCTTGACAAAAATCTTCTTGGTGTATTCGGGAGACTCTTCCCTCTTTGTCAACTGATCTGTCATATCTTTCTATGATATATGCTTTGTTATTTTCATTTAGAATGAACGTTTCTGGAACGTTCAGATCCATTGCTTTTGCGAGAGACATGCAAAAGGCTTCGTTCTCGACAAGGTTATCCAATCTTGCATGTTGTGGTTTTAGTATGTGTGTGCTGGGTGCCCCATGGAGTGGAAGATAGATCTCCCCCCCCCTTATCATTATCGGAAGTTTATCTTGTACGCCCGCTAGAGAGAGTCGAATCGCTTTTTTTTCATCAAGAAAGGTGAGGTCCATAATATAGGCCTCATCAAAGAGTTTCTCTTTGTCTTCTTTTGAAAGGAGATGATATTTATGGTGGTTTTCTAGCGACGGAGGGGGGGCATCTTCTGGGTGTAGTGCTATTGCACCGGCACAATCGCCTGCTAGTGCAGCAAGGAGAGCGAAGTCGTCTTCTGCTGAGACTCTATGCTTTTTGGCAATATGGTCGCGGAATTGGCCTTCCGGTAATAAGTTAGAGAAGAAAGGTTTTGTTTCTTTTGGGTTAAATGGCCCTTCTTGCAAAGGCAGAGAATACGAGAGAGGGGTTGGCCTCTCTTGTTCAAGCCATGCGGCATCATAACAAAAAGAGTAGGAATCACCATCTCTCGATAGGACTCCTACTCTTTGGTTTGCTTTGTAGGCTATTAACTTGTCAGTCATCTATGTCTAATCCCCTGGCGTTAACGAATAAATCAACGCCGACCGCACTAAGTAGAAAGAGAACTTTTCCAAATTGAGCAGTAGGTTTCCCTCTTTCGACCTCGGAAACAAACCTCATGCTCAGTCCGCAATGTTGTGCCACCTGTTCTAACGTTAGTCCTTGAGACTTTCTCTTTTGTCTAAGAATTTTTCCAACCTCAAGAGTGTTTTTCACTGGTTCAGTGTTTAGATTAGAGAGACACATAATTCACCTCTTTGGAAGTCTTTCTTAAGTTCTTTTTGTGAGGATATTTTACCGTTCGTGAAAATTCTACCTGAATTTAGGGCTTTTAGCAAGAAAATTTTCCCGAACGTGATAACGACACTTAGTTCTTAGTTCTTTTAGGGTTAGTTTTACCGTTCGGGAAAAGTTTATATAGGTTTAGAGCTTTCAACAAGCAGTCTTTCCCGTGCGGGACAATTTGGGGCGCTTCTTAGTTGGGCCACAACGTATTTTTATTGTCTGGGGAACTATTTTAAGTAAGTATGATGGCGTCGCAAAAACTCACCAACTGCTGCGTTGCTGCAATTTCTCTCGCTGCTTCGACGTACGTAAGTACGCCTCATTGCTCGAAAATTGCGTGCCTTGCATTTGGCGCTTTTTGCTTATTTGCGAAAGCATCAAGTA
>JBDNGT010000390.1:0-3296 GCA_041689145.1 Geopsychrobacter sp.
AAACAGAAAACAAACAGGAGGTTACATGAGTATGAAATTATTGTTGAGACTTCTTCTGGCCGGGTTGATGATGACGACCCTGATCATGGCCGGTTGCGCGGGCGATGATGGCAGTAACGGTGCTGACGGTATTGCCGGTCCTGCTGGTCCTATCGGTCCCGCTGGTCCTGCTGTGCCAACGATTCAGGTCACGGATACCGCAGGAGTTGCGGTTGAAGGGGCGATCGTTTATGCCATCCCGGCACTAGACGTAGCCGCTCTTGCTGCGGAGCCGATCACGAGAGGAACGAAGACTGTCGGCACCGATGGTGATTATGGCACAGATGCCCAGAACGTCGATGAGCCGCTTGAAGATCTGATCAACGGCAATTTCATCCCCACCGGAAGTGGTGTAGCAACCTACATCTCCGGGACCACTGATGCCACCGGTGCTGCAGTATTGACCGGTCTGGCCGTCGACACTACCGAGTATTTCATCTATGTTGCTCCTGCGGTAGCAGATGCTGCCCATCTGCCGGGCGGCAGCATCTGTCGTAATGCAGTTACCGGTGCATCGCTCGACAGCAAGGTCACCAGCGTTGAGCTTTCGACTGTCCAGTCTGCAACGGCAACCTATGTTGGTTCCAGTGCATGTCTGACTTGTCACGCAACTTACGATACGGTTAAGCAGACTGCCCACAAACACGGCATCATGACCACCGGTGAGCCCAGCGGGCTGCAGGATCTGTCCGAGTTTGGTCCGACCGCCGGTCCCGATGGTGTTAACAATTACATGGCCGGTCTGGACATGTTCATCGATGGCGATGCGACCTCGGGTGGCACGACCATCTGGTACTCTGACTACGATGCTTCACGTGGCTTTGACAGATTCAAAACCCAAACAACGCCTCCATCGGGAATCGTTTGGGCAACCGTTCGTATCTATAAAGATACCGCTGACAGTAAGTACAAGATGCAGTTCAACAACGTCATCAATACTGGCGATCCGAACAACAACATGATCCGCGAGGCTAAGATGAACTATGGCGGTGGTGTCTATAAGCAGCGCTACCTGACCACCATTACGGACAGTGAAAGTCTTTATGTGTTGCCGGTGCAGTTTAACGCGTCTGGCGATGAAGCCTCGGCCGATCGCACCCGTAAGCAGTTCCGCGATTATCATCTCAATTACTGGATGACTATCGATACGACGACTCCTTCGGCTAGTTTGTTCAAGACCCTGCCCGCAACTTCCAAGAGTTTCGACATCAACTGCGCATCCTGCCATTTCAACGGCTATCAGGTCACTCAAAATGTTACGACCGACGAATTCAGCGCGACAGCGGTTGCCGATCCGAACGGCAGCCTGAACCCGATTAGCGGTGCCTTTGAAGAGATGAACATCGGTTGTGAAAACTGTCATGGCCCTGGTTCCGAGCATATCTCGGTTGGTGGTCATGGCGCGGCGATCGTCACTCCGCAAAATCTCCCGGTTGAGCGCGCTTCGATGCTTTGTGGCCAATGCCACAGTCGCCCGCAGGGCAATAACAGCTTCGGCACCCACACTGATCAGCCGCTGGATATCAATAATGAAATGCTGCATGCTGGAAGCAGCCGGGCCGATTTCCTGGCCAACAACACCAACATCGATGATGCCCTAAGCAAAAAAATGTGGGGCGATGGCTTGCATTCCAAAGCGCATCATCAGCAGTACACCGACTTCATTCAATCCAAGATGTATCGCAATGGCAGCGAACTCAAAACCTGTACCGACTGCCATGACATCCACGCTCCGGGTACCGATCGTCATCAACTGAGCGGCACCTCGGATAACAGCCTGTGTGTCAGCTGTCATGCGGCAAAATCGGATGTCAGTGTTCACATGGTCGATAAACTCGGTGCCTCGGCTTCTAACATGGGCTCCATCAAGTGTATCGATTGCCATTTCACCAAAACCTCCAAATCTGGTGCCGGTGAAACCGAAGGTGAAGCTGGTACCTCTGGGAAAATCTACTACCAGAACGACATCAGCTCGCACCTTCTGGATGTCCCGCGCCTAGCGGATATCGCAAACACCGGTTCGATGCCGATTCCTTACACCAATACCTGTGGCGATTGTCATAGTAGTGCCCTTCCTTAAGGGGGCAGCTGGCTATGTCTCAGGATAGCCATTAACGACTGCAGCGCCCTCGGGAAACCGGGGGCGCTGTTTTTTTGACCGTTTGGATAAAAACTTGACGTCTGTTGGTTTTCTGGACAGACAAACAGTAAGATGTCAACTTAATCAGAGTGCCATTGGTTCCTAGGTAAAAGTATCCCTCCCAGAAAAGAGCACAGATGACGGACAAACGATGATCGCAGAAGCAGGATTTTTTATTCTTTATCTGTTCTACGGGCTGGTGTTTTTCACCATCGGTGCGGCGATCACTTCAAAGAATCTGCGCCTGAGTAAATTGAAAGTGGCCAAAATCCTTTGGATACTGGCTCTGTTTGCCTTTGCCCACGGCCTAAGTGAATGGCTTGAGTTGTTCCTGCGCGTGAATTATGAGCACTTGCAGGGGGAATATTATCCATTTTTGATTCGCGGAAAATTTATTCTCACCGGGCTGTCATTCGCCTTTTTGTTCTGGTTCGGCGTGGAACTCTTATTATTGAACCGGTCCCCCCGCCTGCTGCGTTTAGCCCTCATTTGTCTGACGTTGCTGATGACAGGTGGGGTCATCCTCTATACTCATGTCAGTCACTTCTTCGATCAACACGAACTCTATATCCGTAATTTCATTGCTCTGCCGGCATCAATCATGGCGGGCTTTGGCTTCATTCGCAATGCGTCCACCGTAGAGGTTTTAAGTCACTCAGGGGCCAGAAACCTCAAACTAGCCGGGTATGCCATTCTGTTGTATGGCTTTTTTGCCGGAGTTTTTTCGTCTGGAATTGCTATTGGCGGGTTCCCCATCGAAATTTATCGCGCCATGTCAGCTTTTTTGATGTTGCATGGGATCATGCACGCATTGAAAATTTTTGATGTGGAGCGCAAAGGCAAGATGGAAGAGGGCTTTAAACGCTTGGGACAGAGTGAAAAAATGGCCTCTCTAGGAAAACTCTCGACCGGAATTGCTCATGAGATCAACAATCCTCTAGCAAATGCGTTGATCAGTGTGGAGTTGTTGGAGGGTGATCTGCAAAAACTGGCGCCCTCTGCCCCTGAATTTAAACCCCGCATCGAGGCCATCAAACGTAATCTTGAGCGTGCAGCCAATATTGCCGGTGAACTTTTGTACTTTTCGCACAATCGTGAAACCGAGATGGAACCGCTA
>JBDNGT010000391.1:0-2051 GCA_041689145.1 Geopsychrobacter sp.
AACCCGTTGGGCCTACGTTGATTTCGGCGTGCCCTCCGATCTTGATCAGCGGATCAAGGTAGGCTTACAACCTATCAGTGTTGAAAAGCACTTGTGGCAGGAAACAGCGACAGCGGTCATGTTCGCAGGCCCAATGAATGCGTCATGGGACTACCAACTCTTGTGGGGGCGTGGCGATTCTTCCAACGAAATCGATGACGAATCCGATGACGAATCCGCTGACGATGGTTTTGATGGTGCAGACAACTTTGCCATTAACATCGATGGCAATTTGAGCTCAAATCTTAAGGTCGGCGGTTTCGTACTTTACCAGATCAACGATCAGATTTCAGAGGGCACCGAAGGCATTGACAGCATTGACAGCGTAGACTACGAAATCAAGAAAATCGCAGACGATTCCAAGTATGACATAGCCAACGTTGGCGGAACCTTTAAGTACAGCACGCCCACAACAAGTGGTAACCTGTTCATTAACGGAACCGCGATCTATCAGACCGGGACGATCGAGGGGGTAACCTTCACCTCTCTATCAGGTGCGACCAACCCCATTGATAGCTATGACTTGGGCGCCTATTTCTTGCGCGGTGACATTGGCCTTGATTTTGGTGCGACAACACTAACATATACTCTCTGGTACTCTTCCGGTGACGACGATTCTGCCGACGACAAGTTCGATGCATTTATCGCAACAGACGTCGATATGAATGAAAGCATGATCTTTCAGGAAAACTTTACGGACGACGACTACTTTGCAGAAACACCTTACCTGCTGGATAAGGGTTACCTGATGAACAAACTGCAGCTCGATCACAAGTTATCCAGTCAGGTCACAGTGAGCGGAATGGCAATATACAATTCCCTTGCTGAAGACGTCACCCTTGGAGACGGCAGTCAGGACAACTCACTCGGGTTTGAGTTTGGGGGGCGCTTGAGTTACAAACCCTACAATTCCCTGGAAATAGCTGCAGAAGCAGCCTACCTGGTTGCGGGTGATGCCATGGATGCGTTTGAGGAAGCTTCCATTCAGGATGGTAATGCAGACGAAAATATCATCCATGTTGCGGGTAGAATTCGATACAAGTTTTAATTTTCGGAACTGCGATTTCGATATAACCGCAACACTAAACGGGGACGCCTGTAAACTGGCGTTCCCGTTTTCCGTTACAGCGTAAAGCACAATGTTTTCTTCTCCCGGACCAACACCTAAAGAAAAAGCAGCCATGAATAGAAAATTTTTGCCTATCGTGATTTTTATCTTTCTTTGCACCTCAGTCTCTGCAGAAATGGCTGTCACAAACAAGATAACCGAAGATTTTGATGCGAAAACAGGTATTGTCATCCCAGGACCTGCCAACGAAAAAAACAATATCTTTATCGACCTCGGAACGTCCCAGGGCGTTAGAGTTGGCGATCTGTTTTCGGTTATGGGGGAGCCTTCAACGATTATCCATCCGAGCACAGGAAAGGAGGTTGTACTGGAGCCCTCTGTAAGCTCAGTTCTCGGCATAACTCGAGCCGCGGATCAATATTCTTATGCCAAGGTGATTCGAGGTATCTCCCCAAGTGCTGGCGAATCTGTCAGACGCTTCACGGGGCTATCCGCTTATTTTGTTGACTCCAGTGAGCAAGGCCGAGCTATATTTTCACAGCTAAGAGACAAATTACAGCACATTGAATGGCTCGGTTATCTTTCCGGTGCCCGCTCCAAAGCGCCTGAAAGCTTCAGGGGGCTGGTGTTCAACCTTGCCGGGTCCAAGTTAACAGTGGATTATGCGCCAGACTGGCCGGTTGCCTCTTACCCCGTTGACGGCAGTCGTAATGAAAAGCATGTACCTGACAATCCGGCCACGCCTTACCTGGGGCGGGGCTTACCGTTCTTGCCCTACCCGGAGCGGGTCGCCTCCCTTCCATTGCAACCGATATCCGGCGACATTTTAATTCGGGACAAGGAATTGTTGATCGCTTCGGGAACACAGGACGAAATCATCGTCAGCTCCAGCGTCGGCGCCATGACCCAGGAGATTGTCAGATTCTCCGTACCTCACCGCAAC
>JBDNGT010000392.1:0-5172 GCA_041689145.1 Geopsychrobacter sp.
AGTGAGAAACTATCAAATTATCGAAAGTCCTGCTCGACACTCAGTTTGTCAAACAGGGGCAAAAGATGATTACCAATGGATGTTGGAATACTAGAACAGCGTGTTTGATGAAGACAAGTTTTTTTTTCATTTCAGCAAAGCGGGAGGTTTTTGAACCCGCCTTCAATCTTTCATTTTCGGTTCTATAACCCAAAAGAAGGTTCTAGAAAAACACTTTAAAAACAATGACGTTAGCCACCACCAGAATTAGGCGCTTTTAGGCGAGACACCAAGTCCTCCAAGGGAGGCAAAATTCTTGAAGTCAGGTTTCTTGGTGCTCTTGGCGTCTTGGTGGCAAATAGCCTTTGTTGGGGTTATAGGTCCGTTCTTTTTTGATTATTAATTTCGCAATGGAATTGTCACGAGTTGCGAGATGGTATCGTCAACATTTTTGCTCATCAGCCCGCTGGTTACAAGCAGTAACCGCGTTTTTTGTGAGTAAAGTCCTTGCACGGGGTGGCTGAATGTTGCGCCGAACGCCCCTTTGATAAAATCGCCGGCCTGAAATTTAAAAACACTCAGCCGGACCTCTGAAGCCTTGTTTTGATTCCATGCCGTAACGAAGGTCGGATGGTCTGAGGAGATCGCGATCAGTTCCGGATGGCCGTCACCGTCAATATCCGCTGCAATCGGGGCGACTTCAAACGTTGCCGAAGTGAAAAGCGCATCGGCCTGGCCGGGGTTGATGTCGTAGGTCAGTTGGGAGATGCTGCCGCCCAGCTCTTTTCTGGATTGGTAGAGTATTTTCTTGCCGTTGTAGATAGTCAGCAGGCCCCGCGCGACGGTGACGGTTTCCAGCTTTCCGTCACCGGTCAGGTCGACAAACAGGCTCCCCTGGACCGGAAAGGGTGAAGGAAGGTCAAACCCGGGCGCTTCCGAATGGATCTCTCCATCCTTTAGGTGGAGTTGTACGACTCGGCCATAGAAGATGTCCAGGTCGAGGTCTTGCCCGAGCAGGGTCTCGCGCATGCCGTCACCGTCGCGATCAAAGGTGCCGAGGAAGTAGGCGAGGTTGTCGTTGACCGGGGTCAGCTGCTCTGAACTGAATTGCAAAATACTGCTACTCGGACGGGTCTCGGTGGTGGTGCCCGTGGTCGGCGGCGATTCGGTGCTGCCGCTGACTGCCAGGTAAAGCACATCGGGGGTCGGTTGCCACCAGCTGAGGGCATGAATCGCGCGCCATGGGTATTTGTATTCAGATGCGAGTTGGAGCTGGTCGGTAACGCGATAAATACGCACTGTTGTCCCATCGGTCGTCGCCATCAGCAGACCGGCAGTTGTGGCGATAAAGTCAGACATCAGCGTGTCGGTGTTTATAGTGCCAAGCGTTTTTAGGCTAGAGTGGCCTGTTTCATAGTTGACACCAGGTGTTGCCGTTTTATTTTTGGGCCATGTGATAGCTGTTGTCCCCGGGGCTGCGGTCGCCAAGGGTACCTGGGGCGGCAGCGGTGTGTTGATTGCATCGGCGGAGATTTCAAGCTGGTAGGAACGGAGTAATTGACCTGCAGCGTTGTAAACTTCCAGTTTGGTGCCGGCCAGAGTGAACAGGAGATCCGGCGCTGTCGTTTCACCGTTGGACCCCGGATTTGACAGGCCCTGCCAGTCAAGCGCCGGCAGGGAAGTGATCAGTTCCTGATACAGCGCTGCCGTTGCCGGCCCTTGCCCGCTGAACTGCGTGCTCAGGCCGGAAAAGCGTTTTACCGGGGTGCCTTTGGTGAGATTGGTGTCGCCTGAAATGACCTGTACGTAGCTGTATCCCGTTTTGATTTGCGTGACGCTGAGAACGGCGATTTTTTTATTGAGGACGCCGATAACTTCCCCGCTGATCGGGTGGACTATCTTTTCACCGGGTTGGGACACGCTGAGCAGGTCACCGATTCGTAAGCCCTGGCCGGCGTCGATATCGACCAGATACTCGCCGTCGACCGGCATGAGGATGTAGCCCTCGAGTGGAGCGAAGTCCTGTTTGACAGAATCCGGCAGTCCGGCAATTGCGGCAGAGGTCAGGCCGGATGCGAGAAACAGACTTGCGCTTAAGATCATGGTTAACCACAGGCGTAACGTTGTCATTACGGGATACTCCTTTATGTCTCCAGCGTTCAGAAGTCGTTTGTTTTCGGACCTAATAACCCAAATAAAGGCTATTTGCCACCAAGACGCCAAGAGCACCAAGAAACCTGACTTCAAGAATTTTGTCTCTCTTGGAAGACTTAGTGCCTCGCCTAAAAGCGCCTAATTCTGGTGGTGGCTAACGATATAGTTTTTCAAGTGTTTTTTTTAGAACCTTCTTCTGGGTTATAGAGCCGTTTGTTTTTGAGACAGAATAAGTGCTTTGCCGCTGTTTAGTCCAGTTGAAAAAAAGCAGGTCGACCCAAGGGCCGACCTGCTTTTTTAATGCGGTATTTGTTCGGTCAAATTAGAAGCTGACGCGAACCCGAGAGGTGATGCGATAGATGTCTTCATCGGCATCAGCGGGCGCATTTTGCGTCAGTGCGTCACCGGTCAGCAGGTAGCCGCCATTCAGCGCCAGTTCAACATTTGGGTAGAGTTTGTAGCTGACATAGGCGTCGAACTCGGTGCCGATTTCGTCTTCGGTGCCGATGTCTTCGGCGGTCATCATGTAGAGGACTGCAACGCCGAACTTGGTTTTTTTGTTCTGCTGGCGATCATAGGCCAGCTTGTTGAGGAACATCCCCTTGTTAAATAGGTAGGGGCGCTCGGTCATGTAGTTGTCGTCGGTGTAGCCGCCTTCGAACAGCACGATGCTGTCGAAACGGTCGACGTCGGTCGAGATGAAGGCGTTAGACTCGTCGTCGGTGTCGTCGTCGTCACCCGAGGCATACCAGCTGGTCAAAGTCACTTTGCTGGCGCCCATCTTCATGCCGACGTCGGCATGCAATAGGTAGGCACTCAGATCGACATCGCCGGTGAAGCTACTGCCGCTGAGACCGGTGAAGGTTACGTTGTTGAACTCACCGCCCTGATAGATGCCATCCCAGTTGACGAAAATGTTACCGGCGGTCAGCCCGCCGTCAACCCCGAGGGTGTAGAGGCTGTACTCAACATTTTTCATCTGCTTGATCTCGTAGGTGCCGGCATTGATGGCATCGGGAGTGGCAGATTTGGGATCCTGGATCTGGTACAGGCCGAAGAGGCCGAGCTTGACGCCGTCAGCCGGCTTCAGATTGACACGTGCCGAGAAGGCATCGGCCGAGTCTTTCTCGCCGTCTGCAGCAGAGTTGAAGATCTCGTTGCCGCGCATCCAGGCCAGTTCGTACAGGTCGGTGGTGTACTTGATGCCCATGGCGGTTTCAGCCCAGACAAAGGAGTTGACTTTGTAGGGCTGCAGGCCCATGGTCACCAATGATTTACCTTCTACGCCGGGGGTCTGGAACTGGGTGTAGGCCCAGCGGATTTCAAAGTTTTTGCCATCGCCCGAATAGGCGCCACCTTTGTTACTGTCGCCGTAGCGGATGGCACCCAATTCGACGCCGAGGACCCCTTTGACCTTGCCGTCGTTGGTCGCTGCTTCGGTCCAGAAGCGGTACTTGGCATCACCCCAGGTGGTGTTGGCGGCCTTGCCGACAGTTGGGACGGTGGTTTTTTCCAGAGCGCCTGCTCCCGAATAGAGATCTGAGTGGTTGGTATAGAGGTTGAAGCGGTTGTTCAGGTCGCCGTGGAAGGTGAACTCGGCGGCCATTGCCGGAGCGGCAACCGCGGCGATCGTCAAGAGAACGATCATGACTTTCAGAAACTTACTCATTGGTGTTTCCTCCTTACAAAGGGTTAGGAATGTGCCGAAACTATTCGGCGCTTAATAAAATGATATTTGGTGCATAAAATTACATGGTCTTACGACTTAAGAATTACTGCTGCGGGACCTCAAATTCATAACCGCAGGCCGGGCACTTGACGTGCGTCGGAGATTTCTTGACCGGCGCACAGGCACTGATCAGGGTAATCAGGAATATGGTCAAGGCCAGTGAGCTGAGGGTTTTCCTCGAGCGGCTATTCTCCGTGTACTCTTAAAAAAGTCGATTGCATTTGCATGGTGCCGCGATCGTTAAGCTAAGCATGTCGCGTGCTGCAGTCTGACTGTTTTGGTTGATTTTGCACCAAGGGTGCCAATGTTTGTTTTTGCTGTGTGTCCCCGTCCAAGCTGCCGTAAAATAGTTGTTTTGTGACTTGGCCCGCGCGGGGATTGAACCAATTGTTATACTCCGACGTTGTTGCTTTTATGCCACATTGTGTTGGTTGTATACTACAGCTTTCGGGACAACCGCTGAAAATAGAACGACAGCGCGTTCGCTTACTCTGCCGACCGGTGCTTCTCGATCCGTTGTCTGATCCGCTTGCTGTTCAATGGCATTTCGTCGAATACGATCTCGAAATTCTCGTCAATCAGCAGCAATCGCGGGATACTGAAGACATTGTAGCTGCGGCGTGCCTCGCCGCTGTCGATCATAACGATATCTGCCGGCTTGAGAGACTCATCCTTCGTACGAGCCCTGATATCCTCCGCAGAGTCGGCGAGGTAAACAGACACAAAGCTGATCTCTTTTTTCTTCAGGTAGTCGCGCAGTCCGTCGATCTGGTGTGCGAGTTCATTGCATGACGGGCACCAGGTTGCCCCCATCTCGACCAACAGCATTTTCCCTTTGAGGTCGCTGAGCTTTATGCTCTGCTCGTCAAGGGTGCGACCGTTAAAGTCGGGTGCCTTGTCGCCGGCCTTAAATAAGGCAAGAGCGGAGGTCGAAATACCGAGAAGCGTTACGACCAGGATAAGAATTAAGCGAATTTTCATAGAACGAATCTCCGGTTTACCACAGAGCTACCACGTTTCGTCGGGGAGTTTAGCAGCGATTTTTCTTCTGTCAAGTCAGGGGCTGCTAAAGGTGAAATTGCCGTGCCGATCTAAAATTACGTAGTTAGTATAATTTTGCCAATAAATAAGTCAAGATAAAAATAGTTTGTCACTCTCAACTACCTGAATGTGTGAATAAAAATGGATTTATAACAATGTTTTTAGTGATCTGCTGATTGGCAAAGCTCGGTCAACACGCCGCCGCTGGCTTTAGGGTGGAGAAAGGCGATGCCGGCACCATGCGCGCCCTTGCGTGGACTCTGGTCGAT
>JBDNGT010000393.1:0-3818 GCA_041689145.1 Geopsychrobacter sp.
CTATGGCTACGTTGGTGAGGGCAGCTGAGAAGCAAACGATAAGGACGATCAACGTTTTTTTTTGCATAAAGACCCCTGTGTTTAAGGTTTAAGTAAGTCCATAATTCATATTTATGCTGAGTTGATTTAATCTCTAGGAAGAGCATGTAAAGTAGTTTGTGTAAATGGCTCTTGATTTCGGTTGTCAGTCAGCCGGGATTCTATCTTCAAATAAAATAGTAAATCGGTTGAGGGCGGCCCGCCAATCTCTGATCGGCATGGTCCACTTCTTTGCGATATTGTTCAGCGCCAGATAGAGCAGTTTAAACATGGCTGCATCGTTGGGAAAAGACCCTCGGGTTTTGGTGACTTTACGCAGCGACATGTTCAGTGATTCAATGGCGTTTGTCGTATAAATTACCTTGCGAATCTCAGGCGGATAAGCAAAAAATGGGATGATTTGCTCCCAGTTGCGCCGCCAACACTGACTGATAGCGGGGTGGGATTTGTCCCATTTTTCCTCGAATTCAGTCAGGTGAATTTCGGCCTGCTCGGCGGTCGCTGCATGATAGATGGCCTTGAGATCAGTGGCGACTTCTTTGCGTTGCTTCCACGAGACAAACTTCATTGAATTTCGTACCATATGGACGATGCAGAGTTGAACCTGAGCGCGTGGAAAGACGGTCTCTATCGCTTCCGGAAAGCCCTTAAGCCCGTCTACGCAGGCGATGAAAATATCCTGCACTCCACGGTTCTGTATCTCGGTCACCACCTGCAACCAGAACTTGGCGCCTTCGTTCTCAGCCACCCACATACCAAGAACCTCTTTCGTGCCGTCCATGGTGACGCCTAAGGCCAGGTAGACCGCCTTATTGAGAACATGGCCGTTGTCTCGCACCTTGATCCGGATAGCGTCCAGATAGACGATAGGATAAACCGCATCTAGGGGACGATTCTGCCAGATCTTGACTTCATCGGCAATGGCATCAGTGACACTGGAAATCAGACTCGGAGAAACATCGACGCCATAGATTTCTTCCAAATGTCCTTGGATTTCTCGGGTGGTCAACCCTCGGGCATAGAGAGAGATAATCTTGTCATCAAAACCAGCAAAGCGGGTCTGCCCTTTGGGGATGATCATAGGTTCAAAAGTGCTGTTCCGATCACGAGGGATCTCAATGGGCATCTTGCCAAACTCGCCCTTGATCGTCTTTGGCGATTTTGCCATTACGGGCGTTCCCGCCGGAGTTCGTAACAGCTGCATGTTTTTCATGCCCCAAATGATCAGTCAGCTCTGCCTGGAGAGCTCGTTCGAGAAGGCCTTTGGTGAGTTGCTTGATCAGCCCGGATTCACCAATCAGATCCTCAGGGTTGGTATATTTAAAGTCGTCAAAAAGGCGGTCCAGTAATTCTGTATCGATGGCCATGTTAGCTCCTTAGAAGGTTGGGGCACCATGTACCCCGGGATGGCCATTTACACAATCTTTTTTACACCCTCTCTAGGAACTCAGACAGCCAAGAGTTACTATAACGTAGCCCTCTGTCGCCACCTTGAATCCAGGTTTATGAGCTCACCAATCCCCCTTTGATCCTTAATTTTTAATGCAACGAACGCTGTGCCCTCGGGCGCGAAATTGTCCAGATGCCCCGGCATCATCTAAATCGACCAACAAGACCATACCATCATCAAATGGATCGGTTGTTTTTGTGCTGCTCCAGTAGCTGCCTAATTCTTCTGCCCAGATAACGTCCCCGTTGTTGTTGCGGAACCCCCCTAAAACAAGTTTTAATGGTGACCCAAACGCACCCAAAGAGTCGTTACTAGCCCAGGATAATCTTTCCGTATCAAGTTCTGAGTAAGTCGGCAGCCTAAACCCTGTAGGACACGGGTTGTTATCACCAGGTACTCCTTGCCACAAAGCATTATTCTGGGGATCTCGCCAATCATACGGGGGAACTCCTTCAGTAATAAAATCACCATGACCGGGATCATCGGTGGAACTGTTAATCGTAGTAGTTGCACTATTGCGTTTCTCATGCCCATCAGTACCTCTGCCCCATTGATACAGGTCACCATAGGCGGTTTCATCCGTCGAACTTAAAGCGACCCAGGGAGACCCTAGGTTTCGGTCAAGCCATACTTGGCCTGCTGATGAAACTGTAGTGTACAAATTACCATCTCCACCATAAACGTCTGTGGGAGAAAATGCGCCGCCATCCCCTCCTCCACTGCTACCCTCTCCACCTCCACCGCCCCCACCACAACCTGCTAGAGCCAAAAGCAAAACCAAATAAATTGTACCGAATCGAATTTTCATGTATAACCTCCTGAAACAAAAAATCCTGCCATCGCTTACACGAAGACAGGTGCCAACATCCCCCTCAGGATTCCCCCTCAAGGAAACATCAACGCTATCTTCGGCAGCCCGGCGACCAATATTGGCCCGTAGCTTTGCGTGGAGACTCAAACTGCCTCCGTGCTCTTATCGAACAGCGTTATTTCTATATTTGATAATATTGATAATTGAGACTCAAGTCAAATTTTGAGTGTCTGATATATTGCGTTTTTGAATACGGGGTTGCCAATGCATGAGCTCCGGAGTTCCTTACGGACCTTGGTTTGTCAGATAACCCCGTCCGGATCTCTAGGCAGGGTTTCATGTCCGATAGATCGTGAATCATGAGACCCTAAATAACGTAATCACCTTGGTTTATTACAGTCAAACAAAGAGAGAGATCGTCCTTGGCAGCCCTGAGGAATCGGTGTTGCTCAATGAGTTTGCTCACCATATGGATAGACCCATCAAAGGTCCGCGGGAAGCAGCCCAGGAGCACCTACAGTCGGTCACAACAGAGCTTGCAGCCGTTACTCTTGTCGAGCAGTCAGATGGCCCAGGGCCACTGCTATCGGTACATTGAACGCTTGTTAACTTTTGTGTTAACCAACTGCTTGCCGTCACCACTTTTTCGCTGGCAACCCTTCTGTATTGTGACATAAGCTGACACAGCTAGCGGCTAGGTTGTCGCTACCTTCAGCGTCAAGGAACAGGAGAAATAATGACCGTCAAAAACATTGGTGAAAGCGATGATTTCAAGCAGCTCGACATCCCGCTGTTTCTGGATGCCGTGTCTGCCGGCTTCCCTAGCCCGGCGACAGACTACTGTGAGCGTAAGCTGGATCTGAATGAACTCTGCATTCAGCACCCTGCGGCAACCTACTTTGTCCGCGCCCAAGGGGACTCGATGATTGATGCCGGGATCTTTCCTGGGGATGTGCTGGTCGTTGATCGTTCGCTGACCGCTGCCCACGGCGACATCGTCATTGCTTCGGTTAATGGTGAGCTCACCGTCAAACAGCTGGAGACGCGACCCACGGTCCGGCTGGTAGCTAAGAATCCCCTCTATGCTCCGGTTGACATACCGGATGGTGCTGCCCTTGAAATCTTCGGCGTGGCAACAAACGTGATCCATAGCCTGCGCAACCTATGACCCGCACCTTCGCCATCATTGATTGCAACAACTTCTACGCCAGCTGTGAACGGCTGTTCCGACCTGACTTGAAGAACACCCCCATTGTCGTTCTCTCTAATAACGATGGCTGTATTGTGGCGCGGAGCCAGGAGGTCAAGGATCTAGGCATCAAGATGGGCGTGCCGCTGTTTAAGGTGCAGGATGAGATTAAGCGCCACGGCATTCAGGTCTTCTCGTCCAACTATTCTCTCTATGGCGATATCTCTTCACGGGTGATGCAGACCCTTGAGACCTTCAGCCCGAACGTTGAAGTCTACTCGATTGATGAAGCCTTTCTTGACCTATCAGGAATGCCGGACCTCATGGCC
>JBDNGT010000394.1:0-4222 GCA_041689145.1 Geopsychrobacter sp.
ACAACCTGGACCATTACCGTCAGCAACTCGAATCCATCGAGGTTCCTGTCGTCGACGAAGTGCTCACCAAGCAACGTGAACAGGCGATCTCACTCTGCAGCCCCGGTGGTCGGCTTGCCAAAAAAGCAAAACAGGCTAGTAAGGCGGGGCTACATGGCGAGGCTGCAGACATCTACCGTCAACTCTGTAAATCAGGAGCAAACGGTCATGGCATTCAGACTTCCCTTGGCTGGGAGCTTTACAAAATCTCCAAAGAATTGATAGCCAAGGAGCCAATCGATGTCCTTGCAGTAAAAAGGAACCTTCATGAGTACCTGAAACTGAATGTGGAGAAGCCCTCGCTGCTGCACACTTGTTTTCTTCATGTTGCGTCGAAATTCGCGGGTGTGGAACGGTTCAACATGCTTGCCTTTGTCCGTTTGTGGGGTCTGAACTTTCTGCGTCCGGAGGATTGGGAGCGATTCGTTACCGATGACGGTAAAGAACTCCCGTCTCTTGCTGAGAAAGTCATCCAGCAGGCCAGTAAGGAAGCAGCAAAATCAAACGATACGGAAGGCCTTTCCTACATTCTTCCCCACCTGGATAAAGCGATCGCTGAGTGCCCTGAAAATATCTGGTTGAGCCTGAATAAAGCAAAGGTTCTGTTGGGGCTTGGCCGAAATGAAGACGCACTGACCTTTGCGTTGGATGTGACTCGTGCAAAGGTTAATGATTTCTGGACCTGGGATCTGCTGGGTGATATCAGCGTTGGCTCTGAAAGCGACGTGTCATTAAGTTGTTACTGCAAAGCCCTCCTTTGCTCTTCTGACGATAAATTCACCGGCAAGGTTCGACTGAAATTAGCGAGGCTATTAATTGATCGAGGTGATCTTGTCGAAGCCAAGCATGAAATCAGCCGGATGGTCGCTCATAAAGAAAAAGAAGGACAGAAGCTGCCAGCGGAGATTGATCACATCGCCGCGCAACCTTGGTATACGGAAGTTAAACCATCGCCTTCTAATAATGATTATTACAGGGCCAATATCGCGAAAGCTGAAACGCTTCTATTTAGCCAGCTGCCATGGATTACTGGAAATGTTGGCGAAGTATTTTCGGTGCCCGGTAAGGAAGATAAGCCGAAGCGGAAGCTGTTCCTCAAGACATCGTCTGAACCGAAGGAAGTGATAATTCCAGAAAGTAAGTTCCAGCTTTCTGATGCTGCCGCTGGGGATGCTATTCGCATAAAAGGCGAGTCGGACTCCAAAGAGAGATTTCAGGTTTACGTCATCGATAAGAGGGAGTTCGGTGACCCCTGGGATGTGTTTGCCGAGCGGGTCGGCGTGGTTGATCACGTTAACAAGCAGAAGCAGCTAATTCATTTTATTGTTGACCGAAAAGTGGACGGTGTCATTCCTTTCTCTGAGTTGACAGCGACTTTCGAGGAGGGTGACGCGATAGCTGTCAAGCTCTCAAAGTACACCACCAAACAGGGCGTCCGTTTCAGGGTGTTAAAAGCAGCCCAGACGAATCAGGAGCCAGACTCATCCATACGAAAAAACTTCCAGGAAACTGTTCGAGTCAGTAACGGAATGGGCTTCACAACCACAGATATTTTCATTCCTCCTCCAATGGTTAGCGGGAGTGGTATTGAAGACGATGACATTCTGAGCGGTGTTGCTTTGCTCAATTACAACAAGAAACGTAATGCCTGGGGGTGGAAGGCTGTCTCAGTTGTCAGGACTGCTTTCAAATAAGTCTGGATTAATATAACAACCGTAGCCCATAGAAGAGGGCAGGTAGAAAGTGCTGTTGTATAGCTGCAAGACCGCACGTTCTTGAGGTCATGATTTTATTGACGCTGTAGAGCTTAATGTTAACAGCGATAGCTGTTTCGATTAATGATTCCGACCCGTTTATGGGTGTTGAAGAAACAGAGCGATATGTAGAGCGGTGGGTGCATCAGTAGAGGTACGAGGTTCGGAAGAAACTCTGCGAACAGATCGTAAATAATGCATAAAAACCGGCATCATGGCGACCATTTTCCGTCCCTAAGCCGAGGGTCACTACGCTACGTTGTACAGGCGTAGTTAAACAGAGACGCTATTTTAGAGGGTTCCATGGACTTCGATGCGATAACCAAAATTTGCGAGCAATACGGTAGAGACGACCTTGCGGTTTCGTCCGCCTTTCCCGATGGAGGCACTGAACCTCTGATGGCGAGACTGGAGCGAGCTGCCAACAACCAAGCTGAAAATGGACTTGCTACGTTTAGCCGTTATGGTATCTGGGCAAATACTGTTCGCGATAATATACGAGAAGCTATCGTACTTCTTGAGCGCGATGGTCATCGAGAAGCAATCCCATTTCTTGTGAAATCGGCCAACAGCCTATCTGCATTTTCCGACATTCAAAAACTGGCTGAGACTGAACAAAACGAAATATGACAAGGCGCTGTTTGCGTATGTTGTTCAACCAAGCGGATCGCAATCTGTGGACTGAGTACGCCATATGCGTAAGCGGGCGGTAGACCCATCTTACTGGAAATCTATTTTGAGAAGGATTGCTATGTCCGTCATAAAAACTGATCTCGATCTAAGCAATGTTTTCGGTGAATTTATTTATGACTGCTACACAACTGGCGTGGAGTTTATAAATATTCATCCGGATTATGCTCTTCTGAAGTTCAGGGACATTCTTTCGAATCTCGTTGTTTCTATCGCAGACCGATCAAAGGTTGAGGTTTCCACGCAAAGGCTGTTCGACCAAATTGATTATTTGCATGATTGCCAAATAATATCTTGGTCACTGAAAGATAGGCTTCACGAGGCTCGTAAGCTCGGAAATCTAGGTGTGCATAAGGAGCATTCTCAAGCTAAAGATGTTCAGTTTTCTAAGGATAGAAAAAACGCGCTAATAGAGAAGGCTAACCATGCAAGGGAGCTGATTCTAGAGATATTTGAGGATGCTTTGGTTTTTTTTGGGTACAACCAGCCTGTAGAAAATATCGAGCGGATTGCAGTTAAAGTTCAGGAGTATAAGGAGGTGATTTTTAGAGCGCTTACTTCGAATGATAAGCGCGATAAATTACAGGCAGGTATTATTCTGGAAAATATAGCCGAGGAGTCAATGCCTGATGACTCTCTGGTTGTGTCTTCAGCGCTATTTTTTCATTACGAATCAATTTATAAAGTGGCAGCTTCATTTTACGAGGCTGCATATAAAATAAGTGCCAATGTGGATGGTCGATTTAACAGCCTAGCCTTGAAAGGGGGGAGCACGTCGGAACTGGCGGTTACGAGGAAATATGGTGATCTCGAACCATTGTTTCGATTTTCTGTCCTGCAAAGTGAGGGCAGACTAGGGTTCAGGGAAGAAGTATAAAAAATGTTGTCGTGATAAATCTTCAGGATTTTCATTGGCTGATATTTGAATATCTTCAATATACGCCTAGGACGATTTCTGAATAACGTGGTCGTCTCCATGTCTGCTACAGGCAGCATAAAACGTGGTGCTAAATTCCTTGAAAGCACCACGTCATTTCACAGCTTAGTCTTCCTCGAATTCAGAAGAGCTGAACCTTAGAAAATTGCAGTTTTCCTTGATCGTCCGCTGCAGTGATTCGTCAAATCCGCCCTTTTTGCGCGCCTCAATTTCGACAGAGATTGTCACATCTACACCGAGCTGGGCGGTAAACTGCTGGACTACTTCATCCATGATGGTGGCAAAATCCATTTTGGCTTTTACTGCATCTAGATCTACGGTTCCATAGAAATGAGACTTCGCTACAGAGAGCGTGGCGGCAGGCTCACTATCGGAACCATCTACAGAACCCCCGGGGATGCCAGGCGTAGCCCCTGGCGGTGTGCCAGTGCCTGGCGTGTTAACTGTGCCTCCGGCATCGGTAGCTCCTGGCTGTGGTGTAGGTTGCTGAGCCTTACGAAGTTTCTCCGCGTAGGCAGCTGCGGTTTCCCGTTCAATTAGAAGAGACGATTCATCCAGTGGGGCTATAGAGGCTTTGCCAAAACTGAAGCCCAGGTAGCGCTCATCTTCTTTTCCAGAGGCAAAACCGAAGAAGTCTTCAGTCTCCACGCCTTGGCTGATGGCATTCCGGAATACCTGGTCGTTTATCAGTCTCGGCAGATAAAGGTAGTGGCAGGTGTTTTGCCACACTTTGACAGCACTCACCTCAGTTACCCCGTCTTTCAGGTACCAGTCATTGAGTACTTTGCGCAGGTGAATCGGC
>JBDNGT010000395.1:0-4788 GCA_041689145.1 Geopsychrobacter sp.
CCGCGTCGACTCTGAGTTTCAAGCTGACAGCTGCGTCATCCACTGACAGCATGGCAACCTCACCATCAGCCCGCACCTTAAGTTCCACCTGCGCATTTTTGAGCCCACGCGCACCGACAGTAACCCGTAGCGGGATCCCGATCAGATCCGCGTCCTTAAATTTGGCACCCGGTCGCTCATCGCGATCATCGAGTAAAACTTCGACTCCCAGCTCAAGCAGCTCAGCATATAGCTTCTCCGAAGCTTCGCGAACCTCGTCATCCTTGGGATTAAGCATGGCAACCAGCACCTGAAATGGCGCAATCGGCATCGGCCAGATAATTCCATGTTCATCGTGATTTTGCTCAATCGATGCCGCTACGGTACGGCCGATGCCGATGCCATAGCAGCCCATGATCAAATGGCGGCTCTTCCCTTGGTCATCGAGCACGGTCGCACCCATCGACTCCGAGTATTTTGTGCCCAACTTGAATACATGGCCAACCTCAACCCCACGCCAGCTTTCCAACTGACCGGCGCAGCGCGGGCAGGCATCTCCACCTATCGCCTGACGCAGGTCAACGAAGGACTCGACAACAAAGTCACGCTCAAGATTGGCGCCGGTGTAGTGGGTATCTTGCTCGTTAGCCCCGACCACAAAATCTCTCATCTGCCGCACATCATTATCGGCGATAATTCGGATTTCCAAGCCAATCGGGCCGGCAAAACCAGTCGGCGCACCGGTCGCCTTAACCACATCGGTCTCTTCGGCCATCACCACGCACTCACCACCGAGTAGATTGTGCAGCTTGATTTCATTCAGCTCATGATCGCCGCGTAACAGCACCGCGACCAGATCATTGCTGCTCGTCTGGACAATCAGCGTTTTCACTAGTTTGGTCGCAGGCAGTTCAAGAAATGCGGCAACCTCAGCGATACTTTTCTGATTGGGCGTCGTGACTCGTTCGAGGGTTTGCGCAGGAACCGCGGCAGCAAGCTCACTGGTTCTGATCTCGGCCTTTTCGATATTCGCCGCGTACTCACAGCTGTTACAGGAAACGATTCCGTCTTCACCCGATTCGGCCAATACCATAAACTCATGGCTGAAGGAACCGCCAATCGCGCCAGAATCCGCCTCTATCGCACGGAAATTCAGGCCACAGCGCGCAAAAATCCGCCGATAAGCCTGATACATCTTTTCATAGGCTATATCAGCACCGGCCTCTTCCAAATCAAAGGAGTAGGCATCTTTCATGATAAATTCACGCCCGCGCATCAGCCCGAAGCGTGGGCGGATTTCGTCACGGAATTTCGTCTGGATCTGGTAGAGATTAAGCGGCAGTTGCCGATAAGAGTTGACCGTGTTGCGCACGATGTCTGTCACGACCTCTTCATGGGTCGGTCCCATGCAGAAATCAGTCTCTTTGCGATCCTTAAAGCGCAGCAGCTCCTTGCCGTATTTTTCCCAACGCCCAGATTCCTGCCAGAGCTCAGCCGGATTCGCCATCGGCATCAGGCATTCGATAGCCCCCGCACGGTCCATCTCGTCACGCACGATCTGTTCGACCTTACGGATCGCCCGCAGGCCGAAAGGCATATAAGTATAGATACCGGCCGCCACCTTGCGGACCATACCGGTCCGGGTCATCAACTGGTGGCTGATAATCTCGGCGTCGGCCGGACTTTCTTTCAGGGTGGGGAGCAGATATTGACTGTAGCGCATGGAATCAATCGTTTCTTTCGCAATAAATTTGTTGATGAATATTTAAATAGCGGCCAGGAACTAACATAGCGCCGAGCATAAGGCCAAAAGAATTAACCTTTTTGCGCCACAAATGCAAGAACAGTCGCACCTAAACACGAATCCGAGCGAACGGCTAAAGACTCTTCGATGAAAGCGCGCATGGCGGGCGGTGCAACACAGGCTGGAGGATCAGAACTGATGCCGGAGCGAGAAATGGAAGGCAACATCGGCGGCGGTTTCGACGATAACATCTTCCACGACAGCCAATTCCAAGGCCGTCTTCTCCCCGAGCGCCAAACTTCCACCGATAGCCAGTTGTCCGGTAAACCGATCGAGTGCCCGCAAATGGCTCTCGGTATAAAGTGCGCTATGCCCATCAAACTGCAACTGCAGGCCGAGGCGGGGCCAGGGCTGCAAACCACAACCTAGACTGACCAAACCGACAAAATCTCGCCGCTGATCGGGGAGCAGTCTCCCATCACCGGAGTACAGGAGGCCACCGCCGCCGTACAACAACAGCGCCCCGGCAGAAGTCATCATGCGCTGTTCACCGCTGAGCCACAAAGAGAGATCGGTGCTGCCGCTCCCCAGCAGTTTATCGGCATCACCGGTTGGCAACTTGAGACTGGCGCGCAGGGCAAGCGACTGCTGTTTTTCGACATCCTGCCAGCACTGCCAGGCCGCGCGCAGGGCGAGGTCTCCGATGCCGGTGGCCGCCGAGTCCAGGTAAAAGCCCTGGCGTCCCGTACGCGTATAACGATATTCGAACTGGTCATCGAGCGCTTCGTCCCGGCCACTCTGGGGCAAGCCGAAAAGCTCATGCCAGCCCTTAATAAAATCATCGAGAAAACCCGCCTGATGGCTGACCAGTGGGAGCTCAATCCCCAATTCCAAACCGGGAGTAACACCATAGGCGCCGGAGACTGCGAAGCGGTAGGTTTCACCATCCAGCCGCAAACGCTCAGCCCCCTGGTCCCGGGCCATATAATTGCTCAGGATATCCAGGGTCGCTTGCGCACGACCGGAGTCAGGCAACAAGACCTGGGCTGAACCCAGCGAGGGCAGACCGACGCCGAGCGCCAGCGGAGAAAGATTCCGCGTGTCGAGTGGCTGAAGTTCAAAAGCGCTGGAGAGGACAGGAGCGCCACCCAGAAGCAGAAATAGAAATATTCCAAAATATCTTAGCCGCATGTAAGAGCATACCCGTCGAAGTAAAAGGCTGTCCATCTCGCTTAAGGCAGCATTCCTCGGCAATCCATCAGTGGGTCAATCCGCTGCTGGCACTGCGTTCAATCGCTGGGCGGCCATGGCGAGAGCTTCTTCAACCAGGACATCGGCCAGTTGATCCTCGGGAACCTTGCGCACGATTTCACCCTGCCGAAAGAGAATCCCCTGCCCCTTACCGCCGGCGATCCCCAGGTCGGCCTCACGCGCTTCACCTGGCCCGTTAACCACGCAGTCCATCACCGCAATAGTCAGGGGCACCGGCAGATCCTGCAACCGCAGTTCAACCTCTTCTGCGATTTCAATCAGATTGACCTGACAGCGCCCGCAAGTCGGACAACTGACGAAAATCGGGCCCCGCTGACGCAGGCCCAGGCTCTTCAAGATCTCGAATCCGACCCGGACCTCTTCGACCGGATCGCCGGTTAACGAAACCCTCAGCGTGTCGCCGAGTCCCTCGTAAAGCAAGGTGCCGAGCCCGACCGCACTCTTAATCGTACCGCTCCAAGTGGTCCCTGCTTCGGTGATGCCGATATGCAGCGGGCAATCGACCTGTTTGGCCAACAGACGGTAGGCCTCGACGGTCCGACGAATCTCCGAGGCTTTAAGACTGACCTTGATTTCGCGATAATTTAATTCTTCGAGCAGGCGGATATGACCCAGCGCACTTTCAACCATCGCTTCGGCACTCGGATGACCGTATTTTGCCAGCAGCTCCTTTTCCAGCGAGCCGCCGTTAACCCCGATACGGATCGGAACCTGGCGCTCGGCACAGGCCTTGACCACCTCTTCAACCTTCCAGCGCTCACCGATATTGCCCGGATTCAGGCGCAGCCCGGCGACTCCCTGATCCAGACTGGTCAATGCCAGACGGTAATCAAAATGGATATCGGCCACCAGTGGCATCGGACAGCTTTTAACGATCGACCCCAAGTTTCTGGCAGCTTCCATGTCGGGAACCGCGCAACGCACGACCTCGCAGCCAATCTCAACCAGCCGACCGATCTGCGCCAGAGTTGCCACCGTATCACGTGTATCGGTGTTGCACATCGACTGCACCGCGACCGGCGCACCGCCACCGATGCTGAGATTGCCGAGTTTTAGCTGACGGGTTGTTGCTGCCACACTCATTGACCCTTCTATTCGACTTACACGTTAGCATTGATATTTTAAAAAGGGAGTCTACTCTGAACCAACTCGTGCAATCAAGGCTTAGACAGGGTTTGACAGCCGAGGACGCCGAGAGTAGTCTGCGCAAACAAAATCACAGGTGACCTTTGAATCCGTGAAAAGATCCCGCGATTCAGCTAACGAGTTATGAAAATGAGAAAAACGCAAAAACCCAAAGCCGCCAAAGAGATCATAAAAATCAGCATCGATCAGCTCGACCAGGATGGCGTCGGTCAGGGTCGCTACCAGGGGCAACCGGTTTCGGTCCCCGGCGCCTACCCGCAGGAGATTGTGCTCGCCGCCATCGAGCATCGTGGTCAGAACCGCATCGCCGCTCATTTGCATACAGTGCTACGCCGCACCCCGCTAAGACGCGCCGCTTCTCCCTGCAGTTGTGACAAGGACTGCCTCGGCTGCCCGCTGATCAATATGAGCGACCAGGGCCAGCTCAATTTTAAACGCCAGCGGGTGATTGACGCCCTAACTGAAAACGGCCTGGGCGAAGTGAAGGTCGAAGAGACCCTGGCCGCTGAGCCGACCCTGAACTACCGCACCACCGCCAAACTGGTGGTGGCACGTGAACGAAACGCCGTCAATATCGGCCTCTATCGCCGTGGCAGTCACGATGTCGTTGACATTAAGAACTGCCCGCTGCATCACCCGCTGATCAA
>JBDNGT010000396.1:0-3306 GCA_041689145.1 Geopsychrobacter sp.
TCATAGCTATGGGCCGTGAGCAAAACAAGACTTTTGATCAGACTGCAATCAAGGAGCTCCGCTCAGAACCGGAAGTCGGTACAACTTAGCCCAAGCCTCGATCCCACCTCTCAAATCGTAGACTTCGGGATACCCTTTTCGCACAAGATACTCCGCAACCTGGGAACTGCGTGCGCCTACCGCACAGTAGATCAGCAATGGGCGATCCGTGGGGACTTCAGCAATGCGACTCGACAGTTTGTCGATCGGGATGAGATGCGCCCCCTCGAGACGGATTTCGAAGTACTCTTGAAGAGTCCGGACGTCGAGCAACTAAACCACCCTGCACTAAAAGTGCAGGGGTTCTAAAAGCGGGACTGAAAGTCCCTTGAAAAGCAAAATCAAAAACCAAAAACTTTCAAGCCAAAAAGATGAGTAGCATCTGAAAGACTTGGACTAAAGTCCATAGTTTTCACTAGCGTGATGGAATAATAAATATCTGAACTCTCGTTCAGCAGCTTCTGTGCCGTGGGGGCATTAATGTTTTGTACAACTGCAGCAAGGGCTGATGTCAGCATCAATAGATAAATAACGAAATCAGACATATCTTTTTCATGGAAACTCCTTACCAGAAAATTATCGAAATATCATATTCAATTTTCCTGATATTTACCAGACGGCGACAAAAAAAACTGAGATCCTTCGCAGCAACACAAGAGGATCTCAGCTATTTAAATCTTTCGGGCAAAATAATCACGGTTTACCTGTTCAAGGGATTAAAGACACTGCCCCCCTGTAGCCCAAACAGAAACGTCATCGTACAGACTGGCACTGACACGGCTTCCGTTATGAGCGGTCCATCTTGAGTCGGCGCAGGAAACACTTGCGGACCTGTCTACATGACAGTCCAGACATGTCGTATCGAGCGCTGTCGGACGGACAGGACCAGTTGTTCCACCAGTTGTTCCACCCGTAGAACGGTCATCATCGCTACCGTCATTATCAACATCCATAGGATGTTCGTCATCCATATCGTCAATATCATCACCATCATCATCCGGATCATTGTCATCAGTGAGACCATCATTGTCATGATCCATCGACATATCATCACCTGGATTCGAATGATCGGCATCATCAGGAATCCCGTCATTGTCATCATCCCGGTCATAAGCATCGGGGATATGATCGCCATCATTATCCTCAGGATGAAGATCGACAGGTTCACTGAGTGAATTACTTACATCATCAACATCATCGCGCGATGCTGATCGTGCAGCGACATCCACCGTAATATGCCCCAGATCGATCGTTGAAACATCTGACCCGATATGGAACTCTGCCCGTTCTCCTGTACCAGACTGATAGGTCATTGCTGAAATCGAGCCATCAGCATCACCAATCACCAAAACGTAATCCCGATCAACCGGAACATGCAGCGTGAAGACATCAGCCACGTTCTGCGCCGTATCCTGCGTGGTCCCGGCACTATCAACAGCCTCAACACTAAAAGAGCCAGCAGATACTGCCCGCGAAAGCGAGGCTGAAGCCCCCTGCAACAGGCTGCCAGAGATCGTCGCTGTATCGGCAAGACTGCCGCCGCCGGAACCGCACCCCCAGAGCGCCATAAGAACAGCAGCACTTAAGGCAGACAATATAAAACTTTTCATAAAACAGCTCCTTTCGCGCGGCACTGCCGCGACAAGGTTATCCCCCCACAGGGAAAAAATTTACAGTATTTCTTGCAAATCAGTCATTCTCAAACTCAACACTCACGGCGATAATCACCCCATTCTCAACCTGACCTTCGACTTCCACCTCAACATCAAGAGCCAGATTTCCTGCCACTCCATTTTTGAAAAATGCATTCGACGCATCAATCAACCTTCCATCGACCCGGAACTGATTCTCTGGCAGAAGCTTAGAGATCAGCCCCTCCTGGAGAGTCGATGATGGACATTCCGGCACCATCAGGTCCACAACTCACCAATGACAGGGATACAATAGCCGACAGTAAAATTGCCAGGCTGCGGAAAATATTTTTCATGAGTTCTCTCCCGATGATGATTCTGTGTCACCATGCTCATCTTCTTTTTCTAACCAGTACATACCGAACATGACTTGACGAGCAGGATACTCATCACCAGCATCAAGACCTTTCAAGCTCTGCGAAAGTGCACTGTCAAGATTTTCGAGCAAGCGCTGCCCGGCTACCCCCGCTTGGGACACGGATAGCAGGAACAGAATCGACAGGTACCCTGCGATAGGCAACTTTACGCTGAAAAAATCGCTCTTCAGGGGGGACATTCAGATTGTGATCAATAGTATCGAGAAGGGCGGCTACATCGAAACCTAAAATTGCGTAACGTTCCTCGTCTGAATTTGAGCCCGTAGGAAGATAAGCTCGGGCTCCGAGTTGAATCTTGCCAGAGGAATCATTAGCAACGCTTCCAACACGCAGCAACTCATCAAGAACGGACTTAGGCGAAACATCCCCTCCCAGACTTAACGCCAGGGAAGTGAATGATGGTTCGGGGCCGTCAAATAACAGCCGTCTCGGTTCACCACCCGCATCCAGGTAAATCGGGTTGCGGACCCAGGCCGACACAATTCTTGCCGCACGATGGTGAGACTCGACGGCACTTTCATCTGTAGGCGCGGGAGCATCGACCAGACGCTGCACCTCCTTACGTGATAACCCCGTAACAACTGAAACTCGCGAACGTGTCTGCCTTTGCCCAGGAATCTCGAATTCTCTACGAGCGACATCTACGTATGTCCATCTGGCAAGTTCCGATAAGGACTGGTAAGGAATCCCATGACGAAGCAACATCCGGACAATCGGCCGCAAAATACGCGCTGTTGCAGTCAGAAGTCGTGATTTGTGGGACATAAATGAACCTCCAAACAATTATGGGAAAATATTCCCATAATTGCAGACCAAGAGTCAAGGTCAAAGAGACGGCGAGGTTCGAGACCAATCATCGGCCCCCCCCCCTTCAAACGGCGTGGTATCGGCAAGCCACAGCTTTTGTTGATTCATGCAGCATGCTGCGGTTGATTAACAAAACTGGCTTAATAAACAGCGGATTCAATAGTTGCAGCGCTTGAATTGAAGTAGAAATCATGCAATCATGGCCCGCTGAAGTACGCTAATTATATACCTACGGAACGAGTGCGAAACATAATGAAAATCGATCGAAGTTTAGCCCTTGAGATGGCCAGAATCACCGAAGCTGCAGCTGTAGAATCTGGGCGTTGGGTCGGTCGAGGCAACAAGACAGCTGCCGACGCGGCTGCCACTACGGCCATGCGCGACACCCTGAA
>JBDNGT010000397.1:0-23270 GCA_041689145.1 Geopsychrobacter sp.
CTGTTTGCGACCACGCAGCCTAACCCATGTCTGTGGGTGATATGCCAAACATAACCTGGCATAAAATAGCGATTAGCTCTTGGCCCAACAGCCCCTCCAGGGTGGCAACGTCCTGCTATCAAGTTATAGGCTTACTTTTGCCCCTAAAATGCGCCTATAGCCCGTTTCTAGGGGGTAAAAATAGGATATTTTATAATCATTTCAGGCTATTAGCTTGGTCCGACCCCGTCCGGCCCTGCTTAACCTGGCAACGCATGCAAGGCTGGATGGAGAAATGGATACCCCGAGCAAAAGTGCGACACCCATACCCGAATCAACGCCTCTGCGTTTGACCCGAGGCAGAAGCTCGGTGCGGTAATTCCGCACGCCGGGATCTGTGCGGGCGCCGCCGGGTAACCGGTGTCCCTACCGCGACTGACAAGCGGAGTTTATTTTCTACTCTTTACCGCATGCCATGTAAATCACGACTTCATCATACTGGTGCCGTTTATCACGTTATTCTTCCCGGCAATTGCGGTCTTCATTCATCTTAATGGCTTGCCGGGCGTGTTTCCCTGTGGCAATTGAATGAAAATTATTAATTCCGGAGTGATATTCAATTGGATGAAACTGTAGTTTGAAGAAGTAAGGTTATTGAAAGTCCCCGTGCATTGCCAAAAATTCAGCCGGTGACAGGGCTAGAACATGTGAACGGCTGAAATCTTTGCTGTTACGGGTTATGATGTAGCGGCAATGGCGTTCTTCGGCGCAGGCGCTGACAACAGCATCTTCAAAATCTTTAAAATTTAAACACCGGGCCAGAAGAAAGGTTTCTTTGTTCGCCGGTATGATTGTGAAGTTTTGCAGTAGCCAGTCGATGAACTCTTCCGCGGGCTGTTGACTCGCGTATTTCATTACCAGATAGTAACATGTGGTCAACACATGCGAGGGGAGACTCCCGCATTGGTTTCTCAGAGCAAAATCAAGTATCTGTGCAGAAGTATGATAGTGTGGCTGACGTTTCTGGACGACATCGAGCAGAACGTTAAGATCGATCATAATCTTCATCGGTGTTTTTCCTCAATGGCATTAAGATAATCATTGCGGGATTCAACGTCGCTTGGGATGATTCCGCTGAAGCGCAGAATATCGGGGTGTAACTCTTCATTAGGGGAAAAACGTAATTGCTTGAAATAACGATCAATCAGTTCGGTTAATGTGATCCCCTGGCTTGACGCATAGCTTTTGGCAAACTCTATTTCGTCTACAGGCAGACGGACAGTCAGTTTACGTGTCGGCATAACTTGCTCCTCATGGCAATTAGTACGGCCATTTTATCTTAATCATACGGCAAGGTCAAGAATGTCGAATTTACCCAGATCCATCAGCACTACATAGGCAATGATCGGAAAGGCCAGGCGGCAAGGGGTCAAGCCGAAAGCGCCGGTAAAAGCCGGCATGGATCGGGCGGTGAAAGTCCGCTACATGGTAAAGGCTAGCGACCAGTCGTGACCCCGAGCCATGCGTTGGCCTTTCCGTAAGGGAGGCAGCGAAGCGTTGACAGGGGGCGTGCAGGCCAGGCTATTGAGCTCCGAAATTACCTTTTTGGGTTGCCGACCTTGTGGCTTGAAGGGGAAGGCAGCACGGGACGGGACGCTATCGCAAGTGTCGTCACCGGACCCACGGAGTCAGAGAACCAGGGCATGTAGGCAGGCTCCATGCACGGAAACCGGGAGATCCGGGGATTGACCGCGCGCAATCCGGCGTTCGGTTCGGTCGGGGCAGGCGATTGCCGAACGCCCGATCGGTATCACCGCACTGGACAAACGGAGTTTCAGCCCTATTCTTATTGCATGCCAAGTAAACCACGACTTCATTATCCTGGTGCCGTTTTTCACGTTATTGTTCGCGGCAATAGCGGGCAGGACATCTGAAGGGCGCGCCTAAATGACCAACGGGGGTTAACGATACACGAGCGTAAGAATACTGGCCAAGCCAGCAACTATGCTGATTTCATCAACTGGCACATCAAAACTGCCCAGCAGAAAAATGCTCGTGTTTTTTGAAAACAAATTCAAACACTTAAGCCAAAGTGACTTAAGTGTTTGAATTTGTTGGAGCGGGAAACGAGATTCGAACTCGCGACCTCAACCTTGGGAAGGTTGCACTCTACCACTGAGTTATTCCCGCATAGGCGAAGCGCAGTATAGGAAGAGCATTGGTGTTTTGTCAATCGGAAAATAGCCGCTTGAGCCAGCTTTCGGCAGAGCTTTTGTCCGAAATTTCACCTGCAATTTCAGCCGCTTTAATTCGCCTCTGATAGTCCCCGATGATCTGCCCAGTTGGCATACCGGTCAGGTCCCTAATCTCGGCACCGTTCAGAAGATCGGCGATTCGCCCCCTGACCAACTGTCCGAGGTAGGCATCGACATAGTTCGAGAGCAGTCTATCCTGACGGTTCTGCGGCTGCCGGGCCAGGGTGAACAATATTCGTTCCAGGCAGTTTTTCCCCAGGGTTTCGAATTTCAGTGCGGCAACACGTGGCGTATCCGAGTCGCTAAAATCCTCAAGGGAGATATCTCGCCCCTGAAGTGCTTGCAAGATCGTGTGACTACGGGTTGAAAGGCGTAAGCACTCGGCAATATCTTCTGCACTCGACAAGGGCTCGACCCTGCGCAAGAGTGCGGCCAAAAACAGCAGCGTCCGACAGGTCAGCCCCTCTTCAAGGGGCCGAGCGAGAAGCGAAGCGAAGCCTTGGAACTGGCCCAATTGCTCGATACGGGCAGTCAATAGATCCAACTCCTGGATCAGCTCATGCGTGGCGATCCCTGGCAACAGGGTCTTAAGAATGGTGAACTCCGCCATCAGCTTGATGGCAGAAGTCAGGCGGGGGGAGTCAAGGATCTGACCCAACTCATTTCTGAGCCGCTCACCGGCAACCGTCCCAAGCAGGGGTGCCGCCTGGGTCACCTGGATCGCTGTCTGAGTCTCAAAAGACCAACCCCGCAAGGCATGGTGTCTGATCCCTTTCAGACAGCGCAGCGGGTCATCACTTAAGACCCCCGGCCCGCAGCTGCGCAACAGACCATGCTCAAGATCCTGTCGTCCATTAAGCGGGTCTAGCAGAGCGGACATGTTTTCGGGAAAATGGTTAAATGGCAGCGCCATAGCATTGAGAGTGAAATCACGTAATCTGAGGTCGGCGCAAATATCTGCGGCCCGCAGCGGAGAAAAATCGAATTGAAGTCCCAGCGCCGTAAAGATTACGCGACTCTGATTGCGCTGCTTGTCAAGCCAGAACCAGTGCCCGCCCTGCTGAGCAGCCCAGCGTTTTATCTGCGGTGTCAGGTCGCCGGCAAAGGCAAAGTCAAAATCCTTAGGGGGCTGCCCTGTCAGCAGATCTCGGACAGTCCCGCCGACCAGCCAAATGTTATCAAGCCGATCAGAAAGAATGTGGCGCAGGGGTTGAATTAATTGCTTAACTTCGCGACCCAATTTTTTGTAAACAGGCATATTTTGCTTCATACTTGAGAGCATAGCAGGGAATAAAAAAACGGCCTACCTTCTATAAGGCAGACCGTTAATTATCTTGGATTTGTGAATGCTTAAGCCAGATCACATTCCGCCTGATAAATCAGGTCGAACAATTCGGCGATATCCTCTTCGGCGATGCAGGAGAACGCGATACGTAGATCTGTTTTGTTAATCGAGATCGCCCCGACGCCGTACTTGTCGAGCAGGTGAACGCGTAGCTTTTCCGCATCGACCCGGTTCAACTTGAGGCACATGAAATAGCCGGAATTGAAAGGATAATAGCTCCAGGACTCAGCAAAACAAGCATCGCCAAGGACATCTTTAACCTTGAGCGCCCGCCCCTGCAAGATCTCAAATTTCTGTAGTTTCTGGGCCACAAAATCGGGTGATTTAAGGGCCTCAATCACGAAGGTCTGCGAGGGGTGCGGACAGTTCGAGATCGTAGCGCGAATGATCCCGAGGGCCTTCTTCTCAATGGCGGTCAAGACCGGTTCGTTCATCTCCTTGTGCCCATCGGCAAAGGTGATGAATCCTGTCCGGAAGCCCCAGACAAACTCTTCCTTGGTCGCACCATCGAGTTTGATCGAGAAAACTCGTGGGTGAATGTTGGCCAGCTTGCCGAAGAGCGATTCTTGTAGCGAATCCTCAAAAAAGAGACCAAAATAGGCGTCATCAGTCACCACGACAATATTGCAGCCCGCCTCGGCTTGCTCCTTGATAACCGCGACCAGCGCATCCCCTTCAGCAACCGTCGGGGTATAACCACTCGGATTATTAGGGAAGTTCAATATGACAACGGCTTTCCCTTTTTCGTCGGCCGTTTTCTTCAAGCAGGCCTTGAACGCTTCAACATCGAAGCCGCCAGCCTCGGTAAAGGTGTTGAATTTGCGCATCTCTGCCTTGCGACGCGTGGCAAAGGTCAGATTGTAATTGCCCCACATCATATCCGGCAGCACCAGATGATCCCCCTCGTCGACAAAGAGATCGGCGATGATCGACAAGCCGTGAGTCAGCGCATTGGTGACAATCGGCACGCCAAAATGCTTGTCCTGCTGGGCAGGGTTTTCTTTGAGCATCTTTTCACGCCACAACTGACGCAACTGAGGCTTGCCGGCTGGTGGTGCATAGGGATAGATGTCCGCCGGGTTGAATGCGGAGAGCTTATCCTGGATACACTGCAGAAACATCGGACCACCCTTTTCAGTCGCGGTACCGATGGTCGCGTTGAATTTATGGGCCTTTTCTTTAGCCTCAGCGGACTGGCTGAGGATCCCCTTGGGGAAGAAGAGATTCCGGCCAAGATCAGAAAGCATAGCCAGAACATGAGGGTTGTTCTTTTCGAGCAGTTCGTTCAGTTCTGCAGCAAGCGGGTTCATGATTCCTCCAGGTTGGACCTTCGAAAGTGAAGGTGTAAAAGGCCTTACGATGCCTGATATACTGTGATTTTAGTGACATGTCAACTGAGCAAGAACGGGGTGGATTATTTCCGGTTGTCTGTTGTGACCCGATCAATGGCATCGATTGAGGCCTGATGCTCTGGATCGACCTGCAGCGCCTTTTCATAGGCCTCAAAGGCGCCCGCAAGCTCGTTGCCGGTGGAGTAGTTCATTCTTTTTTCAAACAAAAAAATGGATGAAGAAAAATCTCCATCCATTTTTCCACCATCCCTCAGGATAGTGATTATCCCTGCAGAGCCAGAAGCTCAGTTTTGTATGGCAGGGGCGGCAGGGATCGAACCTGCGAATGCCAGAATCAAAATCTGGTGCCTTACCACTTGGCGACGCCCCTAGAGCGAGGGTTTTTATATCGAAGAATGAACGTCTGGTCAAGCAAAAAGAATAAATTCAACCCTTAGCCGTCTGTTTCCAGAGACGCTGCTTCATCTCCATCGATAAGGAATATAGAACAGGGACAACAACCAGGGTCAGGACCGTCGCAAAGGCCAGACCGAAAATCACTGCTACGGCCATCGGACCCCACCATTCAGCAGATTCTCCGCCGATCTCCCAGGCAAAGGTTTTAAAATCATAACTGACACCGACCGCCATCGGCAGCAGCCCAAGAATAGTCGTCGCGGCGGTTAAAAGTACCGGTCGAAACCTGACAACCCCGGCCCGGATCAGGGCATCATTTAAAGCCATCCCCTCTTTCAACAAAAGATTGATATAGTCGATCAACACGATAGCGTTGTTGACCACGACCCCGGCCAGTGAGATCACACCAATCCCGGTCATAACGATGCCAAAGGGGGTCGCTGTGATCATCAAGCCGAGAAAGACACCGGTGAGCGACAGGACAACCGAACTCATGACGATCAGGGTCTGGAGAACGGAATTGAACTGGGTGATCAATACCAGCATGATCAACAGGATGGCGCCGACAAAGGCCTTCAACAGAAAAGTGGTGGCCTTCTGCTGTTCTTCCTGCTCCCCCGAGTAATTGATCAGGTAGCCCCTCGGGACCTCAAGCGAGGCAAAGCGCTGCTGAACCTCCTGAAGAACCTTATTGCTGTTACGGCCAAAGGTGTCTGCCGTAATGGTCACGACCCGTTTTTGATCAATATGGCGGATCGAACCGAATCCCGTCCCCAGTTGAATCCTGGCGACCGATGAAAGTGGGACCGGCGAGCCATCCAGCGCCGGGACCAGCAAATTGCGGATGTCCGCAATCGAGGTTCTGCGCTCTGCGGGCATACGGGCGATGATGTCATACTCATCCTCCCCTTCGCGATAAGTGCCCAGTTTGATGCCGCTGATCGCCGCCTTGACCATCTCTGAGATTTCAGCCGTCGACAAATTGAGCAGACTGGCTTTTTCACGATCAACATCAACCCGAATCTCAGGTTTCGCTTTGGAAAAATCGTCCTTCAGGTCGACCAGCCCCGGAACATCCTCGATCCGCTTACGCGCACTGGCTACCAAATCTTCGAGAACCTGAATATCCTCACCGCTGATTTCGACGCTGACCGGTGGCCCCGTGGGTGGCCCCTCTTCCTGTTTTTCAACCTTAAACTCAGCTCCAGCCAGCGGAGCAACCGCCGTCCGCAGCCGCGCCAGAACCGCTCTGGAGTCTTCGGTTCGGTCAATTCGATCGACAAAATCGAGTGAAATTTTGCTCTGATTCGACTGCACGCTCTCGCCACCCTGATCGCTCCCCAATGTCCCTATTTCAGTAATGACAAAACGGATATCTTGCTCTTTTAAGGCAAATTCTTCGACCTGCATTGCCAGATCATTGCTCGCCTCGAGGTTGGTCCCTTCGGGTGTCTTGATTTCGACGAAGGCTCGGTTCGGCTCAATTTTGGGAAACAACTCGGCACCGTGCCCCAGTAGCGCATAGGCCGCGATGATACCGAAGAGGATCAGAACCGAGGAACAGACGACCACCAGTCGGTGGCGCAAAGAGAATTCCAGGGTCTTGCTATACAGCCGAATAATTTTTGTCGGTTCCCGATGGACCAATTCTGTATTTTTGCCCAGCGCCATGAAGTGACCACAGAGGGTCGGATTAATCACCAGCGCGACAAAAAGTGAAGCCGACAGGGTCACAATCAGGGTTAAGGGCAGGTATTTCATGAATTCGCCCATGATCCCGGGCCAAAAGGTCAGCGGAAAAAACGCACAAAGGGTTGTCAGCGTCGAGCTGATGATGGGCCAACCGACCTCGGCCGCGGCAATCTTTGCGGCAACAATACTGGATTTCCCTTCCTGCATATGGCGGTAGACATTCTCGACAATGACAATCGCATTGTCGACCAGCATCCCCAGCGCCAGGATGAGACTGAAGAGCACCACCATGTTCAGGGTGATCCCCATGAGTTGCAGAACGGAAAAAGTTAAAAGCATCGAGAACGGGATGGCGAGGGCGACAAAAAATGAATTGCGCAGCCCGAGAAACAGAAAGAGGACCACCACCACCAGAATCAGACCGGTGATGATGTTGTTCTCCAGTTCAGAGACCATCCGGCGAATATCTTTCGACTGGTTCAAGGTCACGGACAGCTCAATGCCGGGCGGCAATTCACTTTTGGCAGAGGAGATCAGCGCAAAAACCTGGTCGGCAACCTCGATGATGTTAGCACCGGACCGTTTCTTTATCGCCAGCGTGACGCTCTGTTTGCCGTTCATGCGGGCATAACTGGTTCGATCTTCAAAGGAATCAACGATTCGCGCCACATCCTTGAAATAGATCAACCGACCTCCCCTTTCGGTCAGGACCAGATTGTCAATCTCAGCCGGGTCGGTAAACTCCCCGGGGATGCGCAGCATGTATTTACCCTGCCCGATATCGATGCTGCCGCCGGGGATATTGACGTTCTCCTTCTGGATCGCGCGAATGACTTCACTCAGCGAGATCCGATAAGCAAAGAGCCGGTCGGGATCAAACTCCACCCGGATCTGCCTCTGACGGCCTCCGCTCAGCACCACATCGAGCACGCCAGAAATTTGTTCGATGCGATCCTGAAGTTCCTCCCCCACCTTTTTAAGCAGGGTCTCGTCGGCCTGACCAGAGACTGAGACCATCAAAATCGGAAACTCAGATAGGTTTATCTCGAGAATTGAAGGGTCATTCTCCAGGTCTTTTGGCAGATCTCCTTTGGCCTGATCGACCTTGTCACGCACCCACTGCAGGGCATTGTTAATATCAACGTCTGGAATGAATTCGATAGTAATCATCGAAGAGCCCTCGGCGCTGACCGAACTCATTTTCTCGACATCTTTGAGCCCCTTCAGCTTACGCTCAAGGGGATGGGTGATGAGATTTTCAATGTCCCCCGGGGTCACCCCTTCGTAGGTGGTCACCACCAGCACCACCGGGATCGTGATATCGGGGGTCGATTCGCGAGGGAGGACGATGTAGCTGTAGGTGCCGACAATCAGGATGATCAGCATCAGCGCCAGCACGGTACTGCGCCGCTCGATCGACACATTTGAAATCAGCATAACTAATTTTTCCCGGTACTGATCAACGCACCGTCGATCAGTAGCTGTTGCCCCTTAATCACGATCTCATCGCCGGCACTCAACCCTTCGTGTACGACAACCTCACCATTCAGCGTGGCGCCGAGCACGACCTTCTGCTGGTGGACATTTTCTGAGTGGCGAACAAAAACATACTTCTGCTCATCCCGCTCAACCACCGCATAGAGCGGGATGAGCAGCACCTGTTCAAGTCTTCTGCGGACAAAACGGGTGCGGACGATCATGCCTGGTCTGAGTTTCCTATTGCGATTTTCGATTTCAAGCTGGACCCGGTAGGTTCTGGTCAGAGGGGCGGCAACATAACCGATATTCGCGATCTTGCCGTGCAAGCTGTCAGAACCCCAGCCGCTAAGCTCAGAACTATCGATGGTGACACCGGCGCCTTTGTGGAGGTACTGAATATCCTTCTCAGGAACGTCAACAATGACCTTGAGCCGGTCGATCTGGACCACCCGCACCAGAGGATCACCAACCCCGACATATTCACCCGCTTCAATGTAACGTTCCTCGAGCAACCCATTGATCGGTGTTTTCAGCGTCCCCTTCGCCAGCATAATGTCTGCTAAACGGAGTGTAGCGGCAGCAATATCAAGAGCACTGACCGCATTTTCATAGTCCTGGGTACTAACGAGTTGCTCATCAATCAGTTGCTTAAGCCGCCGCTCGTTCTTCTGTCGCAGGTCAAATACGGAGCGTGCGCTCTCACGGTTGGCTTGCAAGGTCAGAGTGTCGATCTGAACCAGGGTTTGACCGGCAGTCACCGTGGCCCCTTCCTCAGCTCCAATCCGCTCGATGGGACCGGCGACCTCAGCCGAAAGGGTCAGGTCTTTCCACGCCTCCAGCGAGCCAGGAAGAGTAAACTCTTCAATCAGGTCCCGCGGAGCAACCTTCAACGTTTCGACCCGAGTCACCTTTGCCGGGGCCTCTTCTGCCACCACCTCTTTTTCCTGCTTGCTGCAACCCGGTAGGAGGAAGACCAGGGCAAGAAGCAGGAACATCAGATCAGTTTTCTTCAAAAAAAATCTCCTTGGACGACAGGTTTGCGACGATGCCTTGACGCAAAATAATGGTCCCCATCGCGTAGCTATAAGCCGACAAAATTGTTACCTTCCCCTCACCCTATGCCAAGCTGAAGATCAGTGTTGATTAAGCCTAATGGTATTGTCTAATGTCGCCGATTATGACTCTAGGTCTTTTTTTACTTCAATTGAAGCAAGGCGTTATCGATGCGCTTGATAACTCTTTCACGTCCAAGAACTTCAAGTAGTTCATAGATTCCCGGGCTTGGGGCCCCGCCGGTCAGGGCCGCCCGGAGTGGTTGTGCAACTTTGCCGAATTTAAGTCCCAACCTTTCGATAACCGCGTTCAATGCAGACTCAAGATGCGCCTCATCGAAACAGCTACAGGCTTCAAGGGCGGCTTTCAATTCACTAAAAAGGGCGCGGTTCTCTTCGAGCAAAAATTTAGCGGCCGTTTTTTCATCAAATTCAGGCTGTTCCGCATAGTAAAAGGCTGCGCCTTCGGCCATTTGCACCAGGGTTGATGAGCGTTCCTGCAGGCCCTTGATCACCGCAGATAAATCAGGACCACCAGTCGGATCGATCCCCTGCTTGGCAAGAAACGGCAGCAACAGTTCTGCCAGTTTTTCAGGAGCTGACGCCTTGATATAATGGCTGTTCAGCCAGAGTAATTTCTCGGGGTTAAACACTCCGGCTGAGCGGCCGACCGCATCGATTGTGAACTTTTCAATCAGTTCAGCCATCGAGAAAATCTCTTCATCCCCATGCGACCAACCGAGCCGTACCAGGTAGTTTATCATCGCCTCGGGCAAGAATCCCTGCTCCTGATAGGACATGACCGAAGTTGCGCCATGGCGCTTCGAAAGACGCTTCTTGTCATCGCCAAGAATCATCGGCACATGGGCGAATTGCGGGACTTCATACCCGAGCGCACAGTAGAGGTGGATCTGGCGCGGCGTATTATTGATGTGATCGTCGCCACGGATCACCAGGGTAATCCCCATCTCGGCATCATCGATCACGACCACAAAATTATAGGTCGGGGTGCCGTCAGTGCGTTGGATGATCAGATCATCCAACTCCTCATTGCGCACCGTGATGGCCCCCTTGATCCGATCGACAAAACAGACTTCGCCGTCGGGGTCAGGCAGCTTGAAACGCACGACAAAGGGGGCCTCGGGCTGATCACTGCGGTTACGGCAGGTCCCGTCATACTTGGGCTTGCGTCCCTCCCGGGTCGCTTTTTCGCGTTTGGCATCGAGCTCTTCGGCCGTACAATAGCAGCGATAGGCCTTGCCCGCATCCAGAAGCTGCTGCACCTTCTCTTTATAGAGATCGAAACGTTCGGTTTGATAAAAAGGGCCCTCATAACAACTGAGTCCGAGCCAGCTCATGGCATCGAGAATGGCGTCGACCGACTCCTGGGTCGAGCGTTCAATGTCGGTATCTTCAATCCGCAGCACAAAGGTCCCCTGCTCTTTCTTGGCGAGCAGATAGTTGAACAGCGCAGTACGGGCGCCACCGATATGCAGATAACCGGTCGGGCTGGGGGCAAAGCGAACTCGCAGGTCGGACATGAATTTTACTCCTTGGTGACAATAAAAACGGGGTAAAAGCACCCCATTCTAACGTTATTTATACAGCAGGCATTTTCTTTGGATCAAGTTTATTAACAGGCTATTCCACGATCATCGCCGCATACCCGACCACCGAGGTCAGATCATGGTTAACCGTCCCCGAGTGCCCATGGCTAAGGAGTTGGCAACTTGTGGCACCCAGGGCGCGGGCCGCTTCAAGCATCACGACCGCAGGAATCACGCCGCACATGCTGATATCCAGTTCGCGCACCAGATTATAAAGGCCGGTGGGATCAAACTTCTCCAGCTGCTCAATAGCCAGTCGGTCGACCTTTTCGGTATGCTCGGCGGATTCAAAATGGTTCATATCGCTACTGGCGACCAACAACACAGGCTCAGGCCAACGACGCAGGGAATGACCTAATTGACGTCCGAGTTGCAACCAATCTTCAAGCAGGCCATGACCCAATGAAATCGGGAGAATCTGCAGATCCTCACGCAACATCTGCAGAAACGGGATTTGGACCTCAATAGAATGCTCAAAGCGTTGGGCCATTTCATCCGCTTTAAGCAGATCGCAGTCTACAAGAAGACAAGCAGCAAGCTTCTCAGCGATCGGCACTTGACCGAGCGGAGTCGACCAAGCGCCGGTGGCAAAAAACGTCGCTTGTCCACCCAACCCCTGGTGATTGGGCCCGAGGAGTAAGACCGTCTGCGGAACTTTAATCGCTTTATAGGCCTCTGCGGCAATGCGGCCGGAATAGACATAACCGGCATGCGGCACCAGAATCCCGGTTGCGACCCTGGCATGAACTCCCCCTTCGAGAAAATGACTCAATTCATCCTCTAAAATCTGAGGGTTTGCTGGATAGAACTGGCCGGCAACTGCGGGTTTGCGTAACATAGGCGCTCCGTTCGTCAGGGTCAGGATAAAAGCTTCAAGCCGATCAGAATCAACAAAATGGCGAAGACCTGTACCATTTTATCCTGACTGATTCGAGACGCAAGGCGGACCCCGAGGCGAGCGCAAATCATCGTCAGGGGAGCGACAACCGCAGCAACCAGCAGATTGACATAACCGAGAGAAAACGGCACTGGATTAACTGCATTCAAGCCATGCAGCACGTAACTGATGGTGCCGAAGAAGGCCGACACGACGATCAGCGCACTCGAATTACCGACCGCCAGATGAATAGGCAGGCGTAATACGATCAGCATCAGAGGGACAGCGATCACGCCTCCGCCGACACCAAAGAAGGCGGAGAAGACCCCACCGGCCAGGCCGACAAGCAGTAATGAGGTATTTCTCGGTTTCAACTCTTCAAGTTGTAGCCGGGGATGAAAAAACAGCAGCTTCAGACCCACCAGGATTTGCATCCCGCCAAAAGCGGCGTGCAGAATCTGGCCAGGTAAAAGCGCCGCCAGGCTCGAACCGACAATGGCCCCAAGAGCGCCACCGGCCGACAGATAAGAGACCTGATGCCAGGCGACATTGCCGCGTTTACGGTGCCCTAGTGTGCTGCTGATTGCGGTTGGGATGATGATGCAGAGGCTGGTACCGAAGGCAGTATGCACAATCATGTCAGGGGGGAATCCTGCCAGTTTGAAAAGCCAGAGGAAGAGCGGCACCAGAATCACCCCGCCACCAAGCCCCAACAGTCCGGCCAGAAGTCCGGCCAAGGCGGAGAAACTGATGGTTAAAAGCAGAATTGTCGGGGTAAAGATATCCATGAGAATTTTCCTGTAAAGGGTAACGCAGCATAAAGCAACATGACCGTTCAGGCAAATAGTACTCTCGGCGTAAAACCCACAAAAAAGCCAGCCGATAAAGGCTGGCTCTTACTTGTTATGGAGGCCTCGACCAGATTCGAACTGGTGATGGAGCTTTTGCAGAGCTCTGCCTTACCACTTGGCGACGAGGCCGTTTTGTCGCGTTTGGCGTGCGCATTCAAGTACCAAATTGGGTCTGAGGTGTCAAGCGCAAAATCGATTTTGCTTAAAGGGCACAAGATGAATCGCACGAAGCGAATTCTCTCCTGCGCCGTTAATCGTCCCGTAATCATGACGACCGATAGATAGTACCATTAAGCTCATCGGCGATACAGACCGCAGCGTCAAGCCCGGCATGAAGAACCAGAGAGACGACCATTTTTAACACCTTATCCAGCGAAGAAAGACGACCGCCGCCCAACCTATGATCAATGCTAAGAATGCATTTTAAACCACGAAAAACGGCCGCCCCTGAAGTAGAGACGACCGTTGATTTTATGGAGCGGGAAACGAGATTCGAACTCGCGACGTCAACCTTGGCAAGGTTGCACTCTACCACTGAGTTATTCCCGCTCATATTGGCTCGCCGTGGCGAAGCGGGGATATGTATAGCAAAACGCTTGTCAGGGTGTCAATGAAAAATATTCCGCCTAGTATAAAAAAGATCATTTCGTCTATATTTCAAAGACTTACCCTGGAAAAATTACATCCCCAGCCCTGTTCAATCGATCTTGCCCGTGAACTGCTGATAATAATCTCGATACTTCTTCACCTGTTGCACATAGTTCCGGGTTTCTTCATAGGGCGGAATCCCCCCGTAGCGTTGCACGACACCGGGTCCGGCGTTGTATGCCGCAAGCGCGTGGTCGAGATTACTGTTGAAGGTATCCAGCATCTGCCGCAGATAGTAGGTCCCGCCGTAGATACTCTGGCCCGGATCGAAGGGATCCGACACCCCGGCTTCAAGAGCCGTCGCCGGCATCAGCTGCATCAACCCCTTGGCCCCCTTGAGTGAAACCACCCGCGGGTCGAAATCACTCTCGACCTTGATCACGGCCTTGACCAGCGCTGAATCCAAGTGAAAGTGATCTGCATAGTGATCAATCAATGTACTGAGGCTCTGTTCTTGTCCTTCAGCCCGATAAAAACGATAAGTCGTAGTGGTCGGCACGTCAGTAAAATGCAGACGACCGGATTTATCGACATAGCGATAGATAGTGGCCTCAGCCAGAGGAACAAACATCAACAGGAAAATACAGAGAGGAAGTAGACGCATACAATCACTTATAAGTGATTAATATTCCCGGCACAACTCTAATCCGTCACCGCAGGCTATTTCTTGATGGCGGCGCAAAGACTCATCAACTGCTGCGTTACTGCTAGTGTTCTCGCTGCTTCGACGTACGTAAGTACACACCATTGCAAGAAATTTTCGCGCCTTGCATTTGGCACTTTGTATTTAGCCATTGGCAATTTTACTTTTTTGCGCCACCACCATTTCAGTCTATTAATTGACTTTGCACCCACGCGCCTGCTAGTTTAAATAATTGAACTAAAAGCCCTGGGGGCGTGCCTGCCACTGAGAGCTTTGCGCGAAGCGAAGCAACCCCTTGCACCTGATCCGGATCATGCCGGCGTAGGGAAGCGGCAACAGCAACACACACATGTATGACTTATGTGTGTGTTGAAAGCCGCATTTGATGCGGCTTTTTCTATTTTAGAGACCTTAACCGTTGATCAAAATTCAATTCAATGAGGTTCCCCTCGAGATTCCAAACGGGACCAGTCTTCACCAGTTGCGTGCTAAGCAACAACCAGGGGCAGACATCCTGATCATCAACGGATTTCCCACCGTCGAAGACTACCTACTTAAGAATGCCGATCAGGTGATCATGATTCAACGTGGTGTGATCCCTGATGCCGATCAGCTTGAAGCGCTGATGATGGCACGCCACACACCAGGAGTCCATGCTCGGATCGCGCAGAGTCGCGTGGGTATCGCCGGAGCCGGGGGCCTGGGTTCCAATATCGCCATAGCCCTGGCGCGGGTCGGTGTCGGACAGCTCGTGATCGCTGACTTCGATCTGGTTGAACCCTCCAACTTAAATCGTCAGCAGTACTTCATTGATCAGATCGGTCTGCCAAAAGTTATGGCCCTCAAAGAGAACCTGCAGCGAATTAATCCCTATGTAAAAACAGAAATCTTCACCGGCAGGATCAATCCACAGAATTTGATGCAAGTTTTTGCGGGGGTGGATGTCATGGTCGAGGCCTTTGATGCCCCTGAGCAAAAAGCAATGCTCACCGCGAGCCATCTGCAGATGGCTCCGGATTGTCCGCTGGTGGCTGCTTCTGGTATGGCCGGCTATGCCGCATCTAACAGTATACAGACCCAAAAAATCTGCAAAAATTTTTATTTAATCGGGGACCAGATAACCGCAGCACAGCCCGGACAAGGCCTCATGGCCCCCAGAGTCAGTATCGCTGCCGGACACCAGGCTAATGCCGTTTTGCGCATATTATTAGGGGAGCAGCCAGAATGAATCTGCAGGTCAACGGCAAAAACTATCAATCAGACACGGACCTAACGCTCGGACAACTTTTTAAACAGCTAGATCTAAGCCCTGAGCGCGTTGTCATCGAACTCAACCAGAAAATTCTACAGACAACAGATAACCTCGACACTGAACTGCGTGAAGGAGATCAGCTTGAAATCATCCAGTTTGTCGGTGGAGGCTGATATGCCTATCAAGGGGATAAAAACTATGGATTCACTCGTAATCGCCGGACGCAAGTTTAACTCCCGTCTCATGGTCGGAACCGGCAAGTTTTCGTCGAACCAGGCGATGCAATCGGCCATGGAAGCCTCGGGCTGCGAAATCGTCACCGTGGCACTGCGACGCGTCGACATCAACAGCCCTCAAGACAGCATGCTCCAGCATATCAATCGTGAACGCTATCTGCTGCTGCCGAATACCAGTGGCGCACGCGATGCCGTCGAAGCCGTGCGCCTTGCGCGTCTGGCTCGTGCGGCGGGTTGCGAGCCCTGGATTAAACTGGAAGTCACTCCTGACCCCTACTACCTGTTGCCCGACCCGATCGAAACCCTTAAGGCGGCCATCATCCTCGTCAAAGAGGGGTTCAATGTCCTGCCTTACATACCTGCCGATCCCGTCTTGGCGCGCCACTTGGAAGAAGCGGGGACAGTCACAGTCATGCCGCTCGGCGCCCCAATCGGCACCAACCGTGGCATGCGCACGCGTGACCTGATCAGGATCATTATTGAACAAGCGAACGTGCCGGTGGTGGTTGATGCCGGGCTCGGCGCGCCCTCGCATGTGGCTGAGGCCATGGAATTGGGTGCCGATGCCGTCCTGGTTAACACTGCGCTCGCAGACACCATGAACCCGGCGCTTATGGCTGAAGCATTCAAAAAAGGAGTCGAAGCGGGCCGCATGGCCTATCTGGCCGGACTAGGGCCACAACGTGACAAGGCCCAAGCGTCCAGTCCCCTTACTGGTTTTCTGCGGGAGGAGTAAGTGAGCTTCTATCCTCTTCTTCAGCAGCATCCGGCCGCAGATCTTTTGCAGCGATTTGATCGAGTCAACCCACAGGACATCGATCGCGCCCTGACGCGCAGCAAACTCTCGATAGATGATTTCCTCTGCCTCTTATCGCCCAAAATCAGTGACGCACAGCTTGAAACCCTGGCCGGTCTCGCCCATCGCATCACCAGCCAACGCTTTGGCCGCACAATACAGCTTTATGCCCCGCTCTATCTCTCTAATGAGTGCCATAACGGATGCAAATATTGCGGGTTCAGTGCCGACAATCATGATTTAAGGCGCAAAACCTTGAATGATGATGAAATTCTGCGCGAGGCTGAGCACCTTCATCGACAAGGGTTTCGCCACATCCTGCTACTGACCGGTGAAGCGCCCGAAGTGGCGGGAGTCGCATTCATTGAGCACGTCATCCGCCTGCTGGCCCCCAAGTTCAGTTCCCTATCACTCGAGGTTTTTCCGATGTCTCGGGCGGAATATCAGCGACTGGTCGCTGCCGGCGTCGACGGATTGACGCTCTATCAGGAGACCTACGACCAGGAACTCTATCCAGAGCTACACCCCTACGGACCTAAGAGTGACTTCCAGTTCCGCCTTGAAGGGCCAGAACGTGGTGGCGAGGCAGGACTCCGAAGGATTGGCATTGGCGCCCTACTCGGCCTGGGAGATTACCTGCCCGATGCCTTTTACACCGGCCTGCATGCCCGCTACCTGATGCAACGCTTCTGGCGCACCCAAATAACGATCTCCTTCCCGCGGCTAAGGCCAGCCGAAGGGGGGTTTGCCCCGCGTTCGATCGTCAGTGATCGTCAGCTCACCCAACTGATCTGCGCCCTGCGCCTGCTTGCGCCTGATGCCGGGCTGGTGCTCTCAACCCGAGAAAGCGCCGAACTGCGTGACAATCTGCTGCCGCTCGGCATCACTCAGATGAGTGCCGGCTCTTGCACCGCACCTGGCGGCTACGAAGGGGATGGAGGGGATGGTGAACAATTCGCTATCAGTGACCACCGTAGCCCTGAAGAGATCCGAGCTGTCCTTGCCGAGCGGGGATACGAAGCAGTTTGGAAAGACTGGGATGGTGCGTTTGTCAGTCAGCAGCCATGACCCTCAACAAGCTGCCACCGGTTTATCTGATCACTGACCGAAAAATTGCCAATCCAGATTTACTCAGCGCTCTAGAGTCCGCACTGAAAGGTGGGGTGCGGATGATCCAGCTGCGCGAGAAAGATTTAAACCCGATTGAACTGAGAAGGTTTGCCGGAAATATCTTAAGACTAACGCGTTGTTACGGTGCTAAATTGCTGCTGAACGGCATGCCGGAACTGGCCGCAGATATCGGTGCCGACGGCGTACAACTCGGAATTCATTCCTGTAATATTGCGGAGGCCAGACAGATCCTTGGCGAACGAGCCCTGATCGGCTACTCAGCTCATAGCCCGTATGAGGTCGAAGATGCGGCTGAACAAGGTGCTGACTTTGCCACCTTCAGCCCGGTTTACTATACCGCTTCTAAAGCTCAATATGGCCCGCCCCAAGGGGTTGAGTCCTTACGTGACGCCTGCCGAACGTCTCCCCTTCCGGTCTATGCCTTAGGGGGGATAAACGCTGACCGCGTCAGCGAAGTTTTAAACGCTGGGGCCTGTGGAGTCGCCCTGATATCGGCGGTGCTCGCTGCCACAGATGTACAAAAGTCGGTTCAATCCCTGATGCAGAAGATCTCAACCGATTTTTCTTAGATTCAAAGCCTAGAGGATCCTGTCATCAGGGCCCGCAGAGAAATTTTTAGCCTTTGCGTAATAACAGGTAAATGACTTCATAGGTCGCCGGGATCATGCCATTCCGCCCAAAACTCCGGACATAGCATTCGTACATGTGTTGCATCAACTGGCGCGAAGCTAGTCCGTCCGGTCGATTTCGACTGGCATTTTGAGCCCCTATCGCCTTCAGAGAGCGTAAAAGATCTGGCACCCCAGGATGCCATTCGATCTCCTGTCGACTCTTCAGCAATTCAATCTCAAACCGACCATCGAGCGCAGCTTCGACCTGGGCACAATCGGGGAAACCTTGGTTATGGGATTTTCCCAGAGGGGATGCCTCGGCGTGGGACTGTCGCAGTTCATACAGCGTTTTTTCACCAAAGAGGGCCATCCCTACCCGGCCATCCGGCCGCAAAACCCTCTGTAGTTCGGCAAATGCCTGCGGGAACTGGTCGACCCATTGATAAACCGAACTCGACAGCACTAGATCAAAACTTGATGACGCAAAAGGCAGGGCTGCAGCATCAGCATCCACAACAAGTTGGTCAGAAAACTGTGCTGCCGCATGACAACTCATGCCATGAGCCAGGTCAGAAAGCACCAGTTTTGAGCCCGGACACAGGTTAAGAAACATCCGGCTGAATATGCCGGTTCCACAACCGACCTCTAGCGCCTTCCCCTGCTCCACGGTAGAGGGCAAAAGCTGCAACAGATTCCTGGCGACTGACTTTTGGACCAACGCATAACGGTCATATTCATCGACGTGTCGCGAAAAGTTCCGGCGCACCTGATCGAGCTTAAGGCTATCCGCTCCAAGCATCATCGGCAGAAATCTCTCACGTTAGCAGCCAACCGTTCGGGGTAGCTTAAAAAGGGCGCGTGGCCGATGTCCGGGAGAGAAACCAGCCGCGCGTGCGGGAGATTTGCGGTCAGGTACTGACCGGCAGCAAATGGAACTATCTGATCATTCTCGCCGTGGACAACCAGTACTTGCCGACCAATCGAACCTAATAGGGGGCGCAAATCTTCTTGTTCAAGGATACCCAGGGTTGAAAGTGCAGCTTCGGGAGTGGGCAAACCAACCGGTCTGACTGCAAACTGGAGAATCTCCCGCCGGCGCTCGGCAGACAACGCCTCTCCCTGAAATTGCAAATCGAAAAATTCGCCCATGGTTGCCAGGTAACGGCTCTTCAGTCTGCGCCGGAGAGCACGCAATTCTTTCGTCGGCAGGCCGGCTGACCAATCGTCACCCGCACAAAAACGGGGCGTAGTCGATATCAACAGTAACTTCCTGACCCGCTGTGGAAAAATCGCAGCAAATTGCAGTGCGACCTGTCCGCCTAAGGACCAACCGAGCAGGTCAACCTGTTGAACCTCGAGATTTTTCAACCATAAAGCCAGAATCTGTGCAAAGGAGCTAAGGCTACAGGGGATGTATGGTTCGACCGGAGCTGAGGCCCCATGCCCGGGAAGATCAGGAATCAACAGACGAAAATCGGCAGCCAGCAGATCGGCTAGTTCGGCAAAGACCGCGTGGGACATCGACCAGCCGTGGAGCAATACCAGTGACGGACCCTGCCCAATTTCGCGCCAGCTAAAGCGACCATACTCAAACTCTAGTTCTCTGAGAGATTCAGTCATCCCGGGTTTACCGTTCGGTCAAAAGAGCAATAATGGTCTCAGCCGCAGCAACAACCTCTCGTGGGTCGTGATCGGCCATCAGGGTCGCGCGCAGACGACAGGCGCCTAATGGAACAGTCGGGGGTCGAATACCGCTCAGGCAGATGCCACGTTCAAGCAGAGTCGCCGCCGCTTGCATGGTCGGCTCGGGGTCTCGCGTCAAAACCGGAACAATTTGCGTGGTGCTCCCACAGAGATCAAGTCCTGCCCGCTGCAAGAGATTTGCAAATAGGCTCCGATTCTCGGCCAAACGCGCGCGCCGCAAACCACCTTCTTCACTATTAACCAGTGACAGGGCGGCACGGTTAGCCGCGACAACCCCCGGCGGCAAACTGGTGGAAAAAATAAAAGAGCGCGAACGGTTAATCAGCAAGTCGATAACCGGATGTGAAGCCGCCAGGTAGGCGCCAAAACTACCGAACGCCTTGCCGAAGGTCCCCATCTGCAGATCGATCTTGCCGAGGCAACCGAAAAGCTCAGCGGTTCCCCGTCCAGACTGACCAAGGACCCCTCCGCCATGGGCATCATCGACCATCAACCAGGCATCAAAACGCTCTTTCAGCGCAACTAGGTGATCGATCGGCGCCATATCGCCATCCATACTGAAGACCCCGTCAGTCACAATCAGCCAACGTCCACGGCGCGTTTTAGATGCGGAGCACAGCATCTGTTCAAGGGCCGCCATGTCATTGTGCGGATAGATTTGAATGGTCGCACCGGAAAGCCGGCATCCATCAATGATCGAGGCATGGTTAAACTCATCAGAAAAGACTGTGTCATTCTGACCGAGCAACCCCTGAATTATCCCGTTATTCGCGGCATAACCACTATTAAACAACAGTGCGGCCTCGGCCCCTTTGAAGTCAGCAATCTCCTCTTCCAGACGATGGTGCTGACTCATGCTGCCCGAAACAAGTCGACTCGCGCCGGTGCCAGCCCCGAAATCACGAGTCGCACGGCAAGCCGCATCAATCAGTGTCGGGTGGTTTGCCAACCCTAGGTAATTGTTCGAACAGAGCAGCAACTGATCCTGACCGGCGATTTGGACATGCGGGCCTTGAGCCGATTCTATTTCACGGAGCGAGCGCAACATGTTTTGCACTGAGAGCTCAGCGAGATGGTTGTTGATGATCTGCATATTAATAGTATTCCGGGATTGGTGCGCCGAAGAGGACAGGCTCAAGTTGCAAGCGGTCGATCAATTCGACCAAGTCAGTAGCGGGTCGGACAAAATAGATGCGTCCGCCAATCTCGCTACCGGACTCCTTGAGATGGGTGATCCGTTGGTAACCATTCTGCGCCGAAGCAACATAGCCGGTCAGATAATCGGGATCGTCAGACCAGCAAAGTTCAGCCACTATTTGAGGATAAAGGGCAACTTTACTCGCCAAAACCCAGGCTTCAACGACCCGTGGATTATTGAGATGTTTCGCGCGCAATAATAGCTCGATAGCCGATTGCGCCGCCGGATCAATATCCAGCCGGCTGACCCGGACACCCCGTGATTGATCGAACTCCAGGCGCTGACCGCTGACTACGTCAACCAACATCGCACCGCGCATCGCACCGCCACAGGGGGAAGGTCCGGCAGCAAGCAGTGAAATGGCCCTTTGCACAAGTGAAGACCTGAGCCCAATCTGTTCCAGGAGCTCAGCGGCACACTGCCGCCCCTGCCGCCAATCCTCGACCGCGAAAGTCGAAAGGCTAAGCAGAGGCCTCTTCAGGACCTGAGCTCGGGGAACCGGCTGCAGCGTCAAAAAAATTCGTTCAGCGACGCCGCGTGGATGTCTCAGGGCGCGATGGAGCATAGCTGACGCCGTTTCTTCGAGCTGAGCAAAGACCAACAACCGCTCGGCACCTGATATATGTTTTTCACCCAGACTGGCACGCATTCTGAGACTATAAATTTCTCGCGACATGGCGCGAAAACTATCACGCAGGCTGGCCTCTGTCAACCAGCTAGTCAGCTAACGGTTGACAAGCTGCTCCCTCTAAAAATTTCAGCAGTCTGACGATTAACTATGATCCCGGGCGCCCAAGTCGCTGCGATGGGGGTAATTTTAACTGAGACAGTTAATGCAATTGAGGCACAAAAAGGGTTCGTTGTGCTCCTTGACCGATCCCCCAATACCCCTTTTGCGGAGCATGATCTGCTCTTCATGACCCAGCTTGGTTCTCATGCCCAACTGCAACTTGAAAAGATCGGCTTGATCCGTCAGCTGCAGAGGGAGAACCCTCAGGTTGAGGGCGCGCATTCGGTCGCACGACAGAATTGAAAAAAACTGCATATAAAATTTAAAACGGCGAGTCGCATACCCGACTCGCCGTTTTCTATGGTTAATCAAGCAGACAACATTCGCCTATTATTCGGTCGGGGTTTCACCTTCCAGTATCTGGAATTCAGCCCGCACAAAAAAGCGCCCTTGTTTTTTTACCCGGTCCATATACTGCCGGCCTAAATCATCAGCCTTGCGCCGCTTGGGCCCCTGAGTGCATTCTTCGAGTTGCGCAAGACAACCCCGATGTCTCCGAATCCCAACGATAGGGAAAACGATTGCAATCAGCAGAGCACCAATCCCGACAGTCCAACGCAATGTCTCTGCAATCGGCATAGAAAAAGGATACCAGACCATCAGATTGAAAAGTCCGAGTGCAACCCAGAACACCCGCTTCAAAAGAGATATCTCTCTGTTGCTTTTGTCCCGTAGCTGCTGAATCCGTTCCCTGTTGACGGCATAGCCTCCGGCTATAGCATCCAAAACCATCTGTTTAATCGGGTGATTTTTTTGAGCCATAGTGATGATCCTTATAGCGTTTCAAGGCAGGATAGTGTTCTCAAGATCGGGAGAGATACTCGCCGAATCGCCATTTGAGCAAAACATATAGACCTAAACTTTTCTGACGAATTCGGACTTAAGCTTCATAGCCCCAATACCGTCAATCTTGCAGTCGATGTTATGATCACCACCGACCAGACGAATATTTTTAACCTTGGTCCCGACCTTAACCACCAGCGATGTTCCTTTAACCTTCAGATCCTTTATCACCGTGATGGTATCCCCATCGGCTAGGGCATTGCCGTTGGCATCGCGAACCAAGTCTTCGGTATCAGCCTCGGCAGCAGCAAGCACAGTCCACTCGTGTGCACATTCAGGGCACACGTAAAGCTCTCTGTCTTCATAGGTGTATTCCGAATTACATTCGGGGCAATTGGGGTAATCACTCATATTTCATGTTCTCCATTTTGTATTGAGCAAGACAATTCTTGTAAGTCTGCACAGACTTAACTAACCGATAACGACGCACCTATCTGGGTATTGAAAAAACATTAAAAGGAGATTCTTGACGCCCGAGGATAATGGGGTCTGAACCTCTGGTCAAGTCGGCCGTCATCAACCGATTAAAAAAA
>JBDNGT010000398.1:0-5990 GCA_041689145.1 Geopsychrobacter sp.
GGGCCTCTCACTGGAATCTTGAAGATTGGATAAGGAATGCTGAGGCGACCCTGCTCCCGTTGCGGACAGGGAATGCCGGATACATGTAACGATTAACCTCAAGGTTCGCCAAGAAGTGAGACAAACGCCGGAACAAAAAACATAGGGAGACGTGCGTGAAAAAACAGCCAATGTTTCTAACCTATTGATTTACAAAAGATAAATATTTTTCTTGACGGGGGCAATATAGAATGTCCCCTTTTCACTCCTATCCAAGTTTCCCCAGACAGGCTTCGTAAAGCTTGGTGTCTCATCTAAAATTTTCTCTTTACTAGATTTCTTTTCAAGATCCTTTTGCATGATTCACTCCTTTTCGAAAAGCTGCATAACATTACTATAAAAAATTGCTTGATTTATATGTTAACCGAAGTTGCTAAAACATCAAGATTTTTGGGTTTCGTTAAGTTTTGCTAAAAAAGGCACGGATTCGTCGAGGGAATCTATCGTTGAGCTAAAAAAAGGTTGTATTACAGGGAGATAAACAACTTAGAGGCGGGATAGATGAGAACAGAAGGGAATGAGGACTGTCCAGTGTGATCAGCCGCCGAGATAGGCTTTCTTAACCTCAGGATTCCCCAACAATTCCTCACTGGTCCCCTCGGCAACAATATTGCCAGTATCAAGAACATAACCTCGGTGGGCTAAGTGAAGGGCCAGGTTTGCATTTTGCTCAACGAGAAGAATGGTCATCCCTTCTTCATTCAACTGCTTGAGTTTACGGAACAACTCGTACTTTAATACTGGCGCAAGGCCCATCGAGGGTTCATCGAGGAGCAGAATCTTGCAGCCGGTCATCAAGGCACGGCCAACAGCGAGCATCTGCTGTTCACCACCGGAGAGCGATTCGCTGCGTTGGTTACGCCGTTCCTTCAAGCGCGGGAACAGTTCGAATATCCGCTCGTACTCGGCATCCAGGTCAGCGTCCTTCTTGCGGGCATAGGTTGCGATCGTGAGGTTCTCCATTACCGTCAGGTTGCCGAAGATCCGCCGTCCCTCGGGAGAGAGGGCCAAATGTAGCTCTTTAACCACGTCACTCGGTTTGGTCATGAGAATCGACTTGCCCAGAAACTTGATATCGCCAGCGATTACCCGTGGAGCTTCCGGCGGTGGCAGGCGGGTGATCGCGTGCAGGCTGGTGGTTTTGCCGGCACCGTTGGCACCGATCAAGGTGACGATTTCGCCTTCGTTTACGTGAAAGCTGATCCCGTGCAGAGCCTGGATATTGCCATATTTAACTTCTAAATTTTCGACTTGCAGCAGCATCAGATATTATCATCTCCCAGATATGCAGTAATAACCGCAGGATGGTTGCGGATCGTTTCCGGATTGCCCTCGGCGAGGGTCTGACCGAAGTCGATGACCTTGATCTGGGTACAGAGCTCCATCATCACGTCCATGTGGTGTTCGATCATCCAAATGGTCACGTCAAAGGTTTCGTGGATCCAACGTATCAGCCGAATCAGATCTTTCGCGTCGGCCGAGTTGAGCCCGGCGGCCGGTTCGTCAAGCAGCAGCAGTTTCGGATGGCTCGACAGGGCGCGGGCGATCTCCAGTTTGCGCTGGGTGCCGTAGGGCAGGTTCTTCGGCAGCTCTTCAGCGAAGCGTTTCAGATCGAAGACGTCGAGCAGTTCTTCGGCCTCTTTGGCGACCTGCTCCTCTCTCGCCTGATAGCGTTTGCTGCGGGCAATGGCATGGAAAAAACCGTAGCCGAGTTGATTGTGCTGTGCGACGCGGATATTGTCGAGCACTGTCATGTCGTTCCAGAGGCGGATATTTTGAAAGGTGCGGGCCACACCTAGGGCGGTGACCTTGTGCGGTTTGAGCCCGGCGGTAAGGTTGCCGTCGACGAGAATCTGCCCCTCGGTCGGCTGATAGAAGCCACTGACCAGGTTAAAGACCGTCGTTTTGCCAGCGCCGTTGGGACCGATCAATCCGGAGAGCTCACCCGGCATCAGCTTGACACTGAAGTCGTTGACTGCGGTCAGACCGCCGAAGCGCTGGGTCAGTCCGCGTACTTCGAGGACTGGCGTCGATTCAGTTTGTATTTGTGTCTGTGCCATCATTTAAACCTGTAAAATTTCTTCAGTTTGGGGAAGACATCTCCCAATTCTCGATTGCCCATGATTCCTTCGGAGCGGAACTGCATGACAATGATCAGCAGCAGCGGGATCATGACCCATTTAATGACGCCTGCCGAAGGTTCCCAATCGGGAAACATAAAGGTGATCGGTGAGAGCAGGCCATCGATGATCGCTTGGGAGCGGAGCACTTCTAGCAAGCCGGTGAAAATGATGGCGGAAATGACGGCGCCGGACAGAGAGCCCATGCCGCCGAGATAGACCATTACCAGAGCCTCAGTCGATTTGAGGATATTGAAGGACTGCGGGTTCACGTAGCCGATGATGTGTGCGTAAAGACCGCCCGCACACCCCGCCAGGCCGGCGGCGAGCATGAAGTTGATGATCTTGATCTTGTTGGTGTTGACGCTCATGATCTCGGCCGCTACCTCGTCCTGGCAGATGGCGTTGACGCCCTTGCCGTAGGTGGAGGAGATGAAGCGCCGGATCACCCAGACCGTGAAGACGGTGAAGTTGATGACCCAGAAAAGCATCCAGGGGCCATCGAAGACGTCGGTCATCGCCCAGACGGTATCCTTCATCCCCTGAAAACCGCGCGCCCCGCCGACGAAGTCCATGTTCTCTATGGCCGAGATGACCATGTAGTTGACGGCGATGGAGATAATGGCCAAATAGTCGTCGCGGGTTTTGAACGAAGGAACTGATATCAGCAGCGAGGATACGGCAGCCGCAGCACCGCCGATCAGCAGGATGATGGGGAAAACAATCACCACCGAGGCAGCGGGCAGCAGCGGGTCGCCAAACTTGCTGCCGAAACAGAAAACTGAGAGGATCGACGAGACATAGGCACCCACGCACATGAAGGCCGCGTGTCCAACGGTGAATTCGCCCATGTTGCCATTGACCAGGTTGAGGCTGGTGGACATTATGATGTTGATGCCGATGGTCATGACGACAATCTGGATGTAGCCGTCGATGATGCGGAAGTGGGCCGCGAATAGCAGCCCGATGGCGAAGACGACCAGTAGCATGTTGAGAGAGTATTTTTTCATATCTTTATCTCCCAACCTATATCTTGGTCGACTGAGGAATGCCGAACAGCCCGGAGGGCTTTATCCACAGAATCAGCAGTAGGATGGTGAAGGCAAAGAGGTCTCGGTAGGTCGAGGGGAAGACCGTGACCACGCCCACCTCGATGAAGCCGAGCAGGAAGCCGCCGACAAATGCCCCCTTGATGTCACCGATGCCGCCAACCACTGCGGCGATAAAAGCCTTCCAGCCGATCAGCATCCCCATAAACGGCTCCAGGACTGGGTAGCTCATGGCGAACAGCAACCCGGCCAGACCGGCAAACCCTGAGCCAAGTACAAAGGTGACGACGATGATGTTGTCGATGTGGATACCCATCAGCGGGATTGCGAATTTATCATAAGAGATGGCCCGCATCGCCATCCCGACCCGCGTACGGGTTACCACCAACTGCAGAAATAGGAAGACCAGAATGGCGGTCACGATGACCATGACCTTGAGGTTGGTCAGGGTGACGCCGCCCAGGTGCCAGATCTGTTTTTCTATCAACTCCGGGAACTTCAAGCGACTGGCGCCGAGTAAGGCCAGGTTCGAGTACTCGAGGACCAGGCCGCACATCAGTGCAGTGATGACCACGTAGAGACGGTGTGCGCCTTTGCGCCGCAGGGGCCGATAGGCGATCCGCTCCAAGGTTACGCCGACTAGCGAGGTCAGAGCCATGGTCAGGGGCACAGTGATAACGAAGGCCACCACCGGGGAGAGCCCGACGATCGGGCCGATAAGGAAATTCGCCACGAAAAAAGAGATATAGGCTCCAACCATGAAAACATCGCCATGGGCGAAGTTGATCAGGCGCAGCACCCCGTAAACCAGGGTGTAGCCTAGAGCAATGAGAGCGTAAAAGCTCCCCCATTGCAGGGCATTCAGGACATTCTGAATAATGAAATCCACAGAAATTTTTCCTTAAAAAACGTTGGAGTTGTACGGTCGCCTGTGGCGACTTATTTTGGCACAGCAAAGCGGGGATCCAAAGACCCCCGCTTTTTCGAACTATGCTACTGGAGTGTTATGGGCAAACTGATTCCTCGAAGACAAAGGTTCCTTCGTCGGAGACTTTGACAATAACAGCACACTTGATCGGGTCGCCCTGTTCATTAAACTTAGACGAGCCGGTGACGCCGTCAAAAGACTTGATGGCAGCCAGGCCATCGCGGATGGCGGAGCGCATTTTGCGCGGATTGGACTCAACCTTCCCCGCGTTTTTGATCCCTTCCATCATCAGACCGATGGAATCCCAGGTCAGGGCAGCGTAGTCAGCTGGTTCTGCACCGTATTTTGCCGTGTATCGGTCGATGAAAACCTTGGTTGCACCCGTGGCACCGGCTGCGGCGTAATGGGTTGAGAAGTACTGTCCGTAGCACTGCTCGCCACAGAGTTTGACCAGGTCTGGGGTGCCCCAGGCATCGGAACCCATGAACGGGCCCTTGTAACCGAGATCACGCGCCTGCGGTATGATCAGTGCGACCTGGTTGTAGTTTTCCGGCACAAAGATGAAGTCAGGTTTGGCGGCAATGATGGTGGTCAGCTGGGCGGAGAAATCCTGGTCCTTGGTGCCATTCGACTCGTAGGCTACGACCGGGCCGAGCCCCTTGGCTTCCCATGCAGATTTAAAGACTTCTGCCAAGCCGACAGAATAGTCGTTAGCGACGTCGAAGAGCACTGCAGTGGTCTTGGCACCGAACTTCTTGGCCGCAAAGTCAGCAACTACGGGACCCTGGAAGGGGTCGAGGAAGGCAGCGCGGAAAACCCAGGGACGGTCCAGCGTGGTAGCAGGATTGGTCGACCAGGGACTGATCATTGGCGTACGGTTTTCGTTAGCGGTACCGCCGCCAGGCACGGCCTGCTTAGAGGAGTTGGGACCGATAATCGCCACGACCTCTTCCTGCGCGATCAGTTTGAGCGCTACGTTGACCGCCGAGGCAGCCTTAGACTCGTTGTCCATGTAGATGAACTCAAGCATGTACTTCTTGCCACCGACCTCGAGACCACCGGCGCCGTTGATGTCGGCGAGATACATTTCAGCGGCGTTTTTGGAGCCTTCACCAACTTCCGGGATGTCTCCGGTCATCGGGATGTTGAAGCCGATTTTGATGGTGTCGGCTGCCAGAGCGGGAGTCGCGAACAGAGCGACCATGGCCAATACGGTTAGAAACTTCAGCTTTTTCATTTGTCTCCTCCACGGGTAGAAATGAACAACAGTGCGTCATGTGCCACAGGATGTGGAACATGAACGGTAAATAATAACATTTGTCTAGTAAACTCAGACATCTAAGTACACCAGTAAGCAACACATTTGTCAAGACTGCATCTCCTTGAACAAATTAATGCACCTAAAGGACACTCCTCTAGAAGAAGGTGCCAAGAGGAACCAATAAAGACGTAAAGAAAACCTTAGCAACAAGCCGTAAACGTGAACTAGAAAAACACACGACCTGCCTCACGCCCATTCGCTCTGCGTGAGGCCGTTTTTGCTTTTGTCTCACAGTTGTCCGAGTTTGTCAGTACTTGATCTTTGCGAAAGGAGATTTGACTGACGCATTGAGAGCTTCTTCGAGGGTATGTACTCCTTGAGCTTCCAGTAACGGGATGAGCTTCAGCAGTATCTCTGCGGTGACCAGTGCGTCCCCCAGTACAAGAAAGAGGGACGTAGTTGATATTTTGATATTTACTTAAACACCGCACGCAACCCACCCTCACCCTCAAAAAGTATCCGCCCTCGCTTTGCCGCATGACTCACAGCAGATGACGTGTACACAAGTCTCTGTGCAACATCAACCCCAGGAA
>JBDNGT010000399.1:0-3381 GCA_041689145.1 Geopsychrobacter sp.
AAGTGAGATTTGCACGAAAACCTTTTCTGAAACAACTTATGAGACACACGCCAAGCAGGATCATGGATGTATCATCACTTTCGATATTCCAGATAAGAAAACGGCCACCTCAGAATATGGGTGGCCGTTCTTGCTTTGCAGGGTATTTAGTAATTGTGTTAGCCGCCCTGCTTTTGCGGATCAAATTTTGGTGACATAACTTATCGGACAGAACGGACAAAGTCCCTAACACCCACCAAATTCGTCGATTTCTAGGAATCAGCACCATGCGACGTTTCTCGCACTGATTACATTCCAGACTTAACCAGTAGGATAGATATCCCAGCACAAGAAAGGCGCCAACATTTTTTAAGGTTCGCCTGGCTTTAACGCTGTGTTTTATACGTTGTGCATTAATTAAGCTTGGTTTCTGCGCGGGAATATTGCTTTATACATTGTTGGACTGGGCACCATGGTGGTTTATCCTCCTGTATCAATGTTCCCACCGCAAAAAAATAATACCCCGCTCTTAACTATGCAGGCTTCATGCACCGGCTATTTTGGCGCAGCTTCCCAGCCTTCCCGCTAGCCCAGACGATTGCTCCACCGAAGTATGATTCCGCCTTCCCCTGTTTACTACAGGCAAAATTAGGAGCGTAAATGCATTATAACAACCTTTCAGATAATGGTACCCCGGTGAGCACTGCCTTGTTATTGGCCGCTGGCATGGGGAGTCGACTTTCTCCATTAACGGATTCAACACCCAAATGTCTTGTTGAAGTCAATGGAATCCCCATCATTGAAAGGTTGATCCGCTCCCTGCGCAGCCACGGGTTCAAGCGCTTGGTTGTGGTCACAGGCCACCTGTCAGAAGTTATTCAGGACTATCTCGGCAGCCGCTATGCTGATATTGAAATCACCTATATCCACAGCCCTCTCTATAAAACAACCAACAACATCTACTCTTTGTGGCTTGCGGGAAAGGTAATTGACGAACCTTTTCTCCTGATTGAAAGCGATTTGATGTTTCAACCTAAACTGCTTAAGCCGATGCTCCAACCGGACCGAATCGCTGTCTCCAAGCTGCTGCCATGGATGAACGGTACGACGGTGACGCTCAATGAGCGGCAACAACTTGATGCCCTTTGGCTCGGCACTGTGAACCGCAATGATGCCGCTCACTTCAAGACCGTAAACATCTACAGCTTCTCCCGCAGCACCTGGCAATTGATCTGGGAACGACTGGATCGACACATTTCCGCCAAGAAGGTGAAGGGATATTATGAGTCCGTTTTCGCCGAGCTGGTCACTGAGGAGAATCTCACGTTTGCGCCGGTCTTCTTTGATGCCGACCGCTGGTATGAGATTGACACCCTTGAGGACCTGAGCGCGGCTGAGAAAATGTTCCCTGGGTCTTCCCCGCTCAAGGTTGCCACACAGCAACTTCAACCTCTGATTCAGAAGGTTGCTCCGATTGCCGCTCAGAAGATGGCCGAGATAAAGAATACCGTTATCGGTGAAAACCGACGACACCCTTCTCACCCTTAGTCACATCTGATTGACCAGCCCGCTTACGGACAGAGAATTTGGTCCAGAGATCCGTTTCTGATAGCGTTTGACGAAGGCAATAAATAAATGACAGATCAGGATTGTGCTGCCAGAGAGCATCAATTTGAGGCAGTTGAATGCCAGCATGGCGGCTATTGGCGTCATGGTTTTATCGATCACGCCTACCTTTATAATCTCTATTTTCCGCCAGAGCGTTTTTTTAAACAGTTGACCAGCCAAATCCATGAACTGGTGCTGAACTATCCCGTGGCGCAGAATGTCCTGGCCGGGCTAGTGGGTACCCTGATCGATCAACCGCCGGAACGGATTGTGGTGGGCAATGGAGCAGCAGAGCTGATCAAAATCGTCTCCGGCCATCTCGCCAAAAAGCTGATTATTCCGGTTCCGTCGTTCAATGAATACGCCAACGCAGCACCGACAGAAAACGTCGTTGAGTTTGCGCTCGATGCTCCCTCCTTTCAACTGGACGTGGATGAGTTTGCCGCTGAGGCGATCCGCTGCAAGGCCGACGTTGCGGTGGTGGTGTCGCCGAACAATCCGACTTCGCTACTGGTGCCTAAGGCCGATTTGATCCGTTTGCTGAACAAACTGGCCGCGCACGACTGCATGCTCATCGTCGATGAATCTTTCATCGATTTTGCCAAGGATCGTGATCTGGAAACTCTGGAAAGGGATATTGCCAAGTATCCAAATCTGGCGATCTTCAAGAGCATGAGTAAAGCTTACGGTATCTGCGGTCTGCGTATTGGTTATATGCTGACGGCCAACACACACTTTGCTGATCAGGTTCGTCAAGGGCTGCATATCTGGAATCTCAACGGCTTTGCGGAAACGTTTCTGGTTCATGCCCCGGAATACCAACAGGAGTTCCTTGCCAGTTGCGATCGGGTACGGGCGGATCGAGATCAATTCTATCAGGATCTCTGTGCCATCAGTGGACTGACGGTCTATCGGCCTGATGCCAACTATATCTTCTGCCGTCTTCCCTACCATGCTCCTGCTGGTCCCGAGGTGGCCCGCAGACTGTTTGTAGAGCACAATATCTATATCAAGCACTGTCAGGGCAAGACCATGCCTGAATCTGACCGTTACATTCGCATTGCCAGCCGCACCCAGGCCGAAAATAAAGTTGTCGCTGAGGCGTTAGAGATGATTGTTGGTTTGAAGGAAATAGCATGAGTGAAGTTCCAGTGACTCCCGCAGCTCCCAGGGCGATCCTGAGCTACGCTAAAGATCTGCCGAACATCTGTTCCCTCGCCGGGCTCCTTTCAGCAATACTCGCCATCTATTACGCTTTTCTTGGTAATTTTCCCGCCGCAATGATCGGCTTGCTCTGGGCTGTGTTTTTTGACTGGAGCGATGGCATTATCGCCCGCAAAATGAAAGGGCGCACCAAAGAGCAGGGAGATTTTGGCGCCCAGCTCGACTCGCTGATCGATATTGTCAGTTTCGGTATCTGTCCGGCAATTATCCTGCTCAGCTATGGTCATTTCAGCCCCTGGTGCCTCCCCGGCGCGTTTGTTATTGCCGCAACGGGCGTGATTCGTCTGAGTTACTTTAATCTCTTTGGATTAGTCGATAAGTCAACCTACTGGGGCCTGGCGCTTGACAACAATGTGATCATCCTGGCCTTTTTTTTCCTCTTTGAGGGGTTGATTGGTCCCGCTGTATTTGGCCCTGCGCTCTACGTATTACTGATGGTTCTATCCGCCCTCAATGTCGCCCCGATCAAAACGCCTAAATTTTCCGGACGCTGGTATTACGTCGTCACCGCCTACACCCTGATGCTGACCCTAGTCTATGGCTGGAAATTACTCAGCCTATCAGGCTAAC
>JBDNGT010000400.1:0-4493 GCA_041689145.1 Geopsychrobacter sp.
GCGCCCCTGTTCACGAGGTAACTTCTGCAAAGGTAACGCAATGAGGTTGCCGAATCCCCCCTTGGGTAAAGTGTCCTGATTGGGAAAGAGGCGGTCGTAACTCGACAGAGACAATTGTCGAGTGCGGGCACAGGTGTGGCTGATCAGAGCCGCACCGAGTTGCCGGGCCTCGAGGGCTGGAACCGGATCAGCAAAGAAGATCCAGACGTGTGCGCCATTGCCCGAGCGGGAAATTTCCAGCGCAGCGGGTATCTGAAGCTCCCGGCAGGATCGCATGAAGGCTTGGGCATCATCGCGCCAATCGGCCGCATCGAAATCGGCAGCCAGTAAATAACAACTGTCATCGGTCAAAAGCGGATAGACCCCGACAGTTTGTTTCCCGGTCAGATGGTCATAAATCACCCGGTCGGTGACCGGCAGCAGTAGACGCTGATTGCAATCGCGGCATTTCACCTTCGGCTTATGACAGATGCAGGGCTTCCATTCGTTGCCGCAGGCCGGCGAATAACCCGACATGCCCTTAGCCGACTCCCAGCGTCGCGGGTAGACATCGGTGCGCCCTCGGAACAGGCGGAGGAAGAGAGCGATCTTGTCGGCGGCGGCTAACTGATTTGGGGTTGGTGACTGTACTGCCGGCAGGGATTCGGGTTCCGTTGCAGACCGATCTTCCCAGTCGATCCCGTGACGGGTCAGAAGGGTCTTGAGACGGGTATTTTCGTTCTTCAGCCGCCTGCAATCCAGACAGGTCAGGTTACCATATGTCATTAAATACCCTGCCAGAGCCCTGCCTGAACCAGACGCTCAACCAGAGCCCGGCGCCGACGGTGTTCGGTCATGAAACGCTGGAATTCCTTTTGGAAAACAGTCGGACTCGAATGCAGGCTGTAGGCTTCGCGCAGATCGATCAAATGCCTGCAGGCCTCATCATATCCAAGGCCGGAGCCCCGTTCGGAACACCCTTGAACCGTTTTCCATGTTCGGGGGAAATTCTTCGCCAGGGCCGAAAGGTACTCCTCTCGCTCTTTCCATCTGCTGATCTCCCCCTGTTTCCGCTCCTCATTTTCCCGCCGCAGGCGCAACGCCTTGGCCTTCTCCGCCTCCTGCCAGAGGATATGTACAGAGCGACGAGGTGCCGCAGGTAATCCCTGCAGGCTCCGCCGCCAGGCTGAGAATCGGGTCTTGAGCACCCTCTCGGCCTGCGCGCCCTCCCCGGATAGCAGCTGACGCAACAGAACATTCGCCTCGGCAGACGGCAACCCCGCCAACCAGTCATCCACCTCCTGCGGCGGGAGATCCCTGCCGCCCAGACCTACCCCTTCCAGCAGATCGATATCGACCTCGAGAAATTCAGCCAGAGCCTGTTGCGCGGCGGTAAAAGTCCCCAGGCCATCCAGGGCCATGGGCTCCACTTCTTCCGCATCGACAAGCTCCATGGAAACCGCAGCGAGCCAGCCGAGATACAAGCTTCGCAGGTCACCGCGTAGCAGTTCCTCACGCAGCGGCGCCAACCGAGCCATCCAGCCCTCCCTATCTTTATGAACGAAACGGTCATAGTCCTCCGAATCACTCGCAGCCCACACCAAGACCCGATGGGTCGGCGTTGCCTCAACCTCGAATGCGCCATCAACGGTAAAGGCATGAAACACTTTCGCATCGAAAACTTTCATAGGAAGGCGCATCATGAATACCACCGATCCCCAGTTGGCCACGTACAGATGAAGATCAAAAAAACGCTTCATCCACGCCAGAGGATCGCCTTTTAGATCCCCCCAGTTATATTCGTTGGAAAAACTCACCGGGGTTATATGGGCCCGTGAAGAAAGTGCCCTGAGACCGTCCATCTCCTGGTGTGTCAGGGAGCGGTCAATGGCCAGAAATTCGTAGTACTGGTATTCGCTCATAACCCTATCTTCTCACTCAACCTCCACAGTTTCACTTGGATTTTATCACCCTAAACACCGAATCGTCCGGTGCCATCCTGAACCAAGCGAAAATGGTCCGGCGGCCTTTATGTCAACATAGCTCTGGCTCCGGATTTACATCTCGACGATGCGCCCTTCACAACGAAGAGTTTCATTCGTCCGCCCCGTCGCCATACCAATCCTGCAACATCAGATCCATATGATCACCGAAGCCCCAACCGACATCTTGACCGCGGCTAACCACCTGTTCGAGTCGCGTGATAAAATGCCCCTGAACGCCAGGGTCCAAAGTGTCAATCGTATTCATCGCCTGCTCGAACATACCTACTAGGGCGTTATGGCAGCCTTCATCATGAAGCCCAACCTGGTTGCAGAACCCTACGGCCTGCTCGCAAAAAAAGACTTGCAGGTCCGCCATTTCGACAGCCCGGCCAGCCGCCTTTTTGTAGTCTGCGATGGCTTTCTTGCCCTTGGCCACCGAGTAAGACTGATTCTTGTAGATCACATCAGGCCAAAGCCAGCGTTCAATGGTTTTCTTATAGGGATCCAGAATATCTCCGTCCAGATCGAAGCGTGCATGCAGAAACGCTTTATTCTCCTTACTGGCGGCGTAGAGGCTCTGAATCACCCCCAGAAGGTCATTACAATCAAGTTCGGTCAAGCTACGCTTCAGGTCGCTCCAGGACGCTCTTTTCATGGCAGTTTTGGTCATCGTTGGCTACTCCATAAAATGGCTGAATGGATCGCGTGTAGCGGCCCAAGAGCTGGGATCAAGGTACATTGCTCCTCCTCCATCCACAGAATTCGATGGTAGACTCCTTCCCATACATAAAGAAAAGCAAAATTACATGGGCGTCCCCATAAATCCACTCACGGACATCCACTCTCTACGAACCTGGCCACCAACGATCCTGTCCCCGGGGGTCCTGTAGATTGGCCAATGGGTAATGCCCCTGGTCCCGATAGAATCGATCCAGGGCCTCGTTCTCGAAATCGGTCTAGACGCCATCCGGGCAGGTTTGGATAAGAACCTCGGCAGCCCCAATCCCCTCAATCCACCAGAGATCCTTTCCACCCTGATGGTTGGTCGCCCGTCCGCAACCGAACATGGCCAATTGCCGCACCCGATTTCTCAGGGAATTTCCATTGCCGATATAAAGAATATCCGTCGGGGAGCCTTTGGTAATCTCCAGCCAACGCTGAACGCTGGGCAAGAGTTTCCCCCAGGGCTCCAGTTTCTTCACGAAAAAGCAGCGACTTCCCGCTTGGCCAAAGGATCAGGTAAATTCCGGGTCGGGTCGGCATATCGGACCACCGGCTGTTCGGATCGTCGACCCGGTTGAGCAGTTCGCCCAGATGGAGGTCCTGGCGTGAATAACCAGATATAAGCGGAAAATCTCTGCTGTCATATTTCAGGTCACTTCAGCGCAATGAGGTATGGTGTCCCCAGAATTATCCCGGCAGCCTGGCATAAAATAACGCTTAGCTCCCGGCATGTCCCCCCTCCAGGATGAAAAGAACTCGCGATAATAATTATAAGCCTGTTTTTACCCTTGGAAAAGCCCTTCATAGGGCTTTTTCAGGGGGTTGGTTTAAAATTTTCAATAACCATTTCAGGATGTTGCATCGGTCAGACCCCGGACATACCGAAACGGTACGGCAAACTCGACGGCCTTCTTTGCTGCCATCGCGTCAGACCAGACCCAGACGCTTCTTGGCGTCGGCGAGGCTGATTGTGCGGCTTTCCTCGACATCCATCAGGCCCTGCACCACCGCCTTGAGAAAGACGCGCTCCTCGCTGTCAGCCTCATAATCCCTCACCGACTGGACCACCGCCACCCTTCGTCCACGACTGGTCAGGAGTACCGGCCGGTGCGTTTTGTCAACCTGGGTGATGATCCGGGCGGGATTGATCTTCAAATCGGAAACAGGAACGATATCCTCGGAGAAAACGGGATTCGACATAATCGGCACCTCCAAAAATGGCTCTTAATTGGTCAAACAATAGCACCTATTAAACGACCAGGCAACGGTACCATTACGTTGGAATGCGTCATTCAATTTATCCGGAATGGCATTCAGCCTGTCGCCGAAGGTTTGATAGGCAGCGCCGATACCGGCCTCTTGGTAGCAATTTCGGGGGCAGTATATCTAACTCTATTCCTCACACTTTTTTGGACCAGGCTTCAGGGGGCGCAAGACAGATTCCAGCACATTTTCCAGATGCTCCGCAAAGTCCTCGGAACCTAAAGGTCTGCCGATCTTTTCGTACCGCTGCAGCAAACCAAGTTCTTCTTCCGGCGACAACCGAAAAAATTGTCGCCAGTAGCAGTCGATACTGTAAGTTTGCAACTATGCAAGCCTGACCCTGAGACTGCTGCCGGAGCTGGGAATCTGCCATTTGCGGGCGCACTTCTGTTTCAGCAGCGTCGCCTGCTCGGCAAAATCGAGGCGGGTCGCGCCAACAAACTCGGCAATGACACCGAAACGGAACACCGCCACCTCTTGTTTCTGCTCTTCGGTCATAAAACCTCCTTGAAATGAGTTTGTTGCACCCTAAATCAAGGTCTA
>JBDNGT010000401.1:0-2093 GCA_041689145.1 Geopsychrobacter sp.
CATGAGCCTGCTGCCCGAAGGTCCCGAAAAAAGTTTTCTGCAGTTGCAATATGACCTGATGCTGGTCCACTTGATCGATCTCCAGATGGCGGAAAATCTCGCTCCGCTCGACCAAACCGATATGGCGGATATCAGCGCCGCTGATCTCACCAATCGGGACATGATCCTTCAGGGGATGACCGGGTTGACCGATGAGCAAAAGAAGGCAATGGTCAATGCTCTGAGTCAGATGCATCTAAGCTGAGCCGGGCTGAAAAATGATAAAGGGGGCCGTCTGTTTGGACGGCCCCCTTTATCCGCTGTATTCAAGTTTTTTTCAGTGAGGCGCTTAGGAGTGTCTGCGGCGATGCAAACCGCGAGAAGTCGAACGGTTCGAAATTAAGTCTGTGCCGTCTACAGTTCGTGGAAATTGACCAACAAAGGCCGGTACTTTTCAGCACTGACTTCGAACAATAATAGCGAAAAATTGCAATTTTCAGAAACTCAGACCATGGGCCAAAGTGATCGCGTATCCCTCGTCTGAGAACCCCACATCCAGCCGAAACTGGGTGGAGCGCTCAAAGCCGAGACGCAGACTGCCACCCCAGCTATCATGAATTTCGGAACCGCCGAGAGCGGAGACATCTTTTGCTACGGACCCCGCCTCATAAAACAGGGCTCCGCCAAGACGTTCTATTCGGATGGCGTTGGTAAAGGTGATGCCCCTGGGGAGAAACCAGAAACGGTATTCGGCACTGGCATGCCAGGCCGCGTCATCGGTCCAGCGGTTGCCGATGTAGCCGCGCAGGGTGTCGCGCCCGCCCAGGCTCGGCCGCAGATAATAGGGCAGATCACCATAGGTCCAACGCATAAACGAATTAAGCGCAAGCACGTCAGTGGGGGGATTCTCCTCTTCGGGGTCGCCGCCGTTGTGAAAGAGCGGGGGGACTTTGAACGTGTAATTCCCGTCAAGTTGCAGGATCGCCGCAGCAGCTTCTCCGTCACGCCAGGGGGCGAATTCGGCCGAGACTCCTACCATGCCGCCCTTGTACGGATTTATCGGGCTGTCTCGTCCATCCAGACGCAGACCGGTCTCCAGCCATAAGGAGAAATCCTTCTGGCCTTCCGCAAAAAGCTCCGGGAAGTCTGCTGCGGTCACGGGAACGCTCGATATAAAACCAGCGGAGATTTCGTGGTTCTCGAGCCGAATACCGGCTCGTCCAACCAGATTCGGCAGCGACGCGCGCGGGGTCCCTTCCATGGCAACCTCTACCTGCGTTACCTTGTCGGCATAACTGGTCTCGTCAGCCTCTTGGGTCCCTGCCCCCAGGCCGAAAAACCGCCGGGTCAGCGTCTTCTCGTAATCGGCAATGACACTCAGAAACGACCTCTCCTCAAAGGCGATTCCGCCGGAGGGCACTTCAAGGTGATTTAACCAGCGCAGCCAGTGCGCAAAGTAGCGCTGCTGGCCCTCGGTCGTATAGCTGGCCTTAAGGATGACGTGATCCTGACGGCGACTGTTGAGAAAGTCGATGTCGGTGAGAGCGAACCCACCCCCCGCACCCACATCCTTTTCGAAGAAGGCAACCGGAAGGATGAAGGTGCTGACCAGAAAACGCTCAAGGATATTTCCCGGCTTGAGCCGTCCTTCGGGAATATACCGCCAGCGCTCGGGGTTCGTCACACTGTCAGGCAGTTCGATCCGGGTGATGCGGCCGTTTGGATCGACCCCGGCGAGAGGATCGTAGGTGGCGGCTGAGCCAGCCGTGGTGAGACTTAGGCCATGCGTTCCATGCCCTCCCTGAGCTTGAGCGGACGTGACCAGCAGTGGACAAAACAGTAGAATACTCACTAAACAGCACACGCCTGTACGAGCGCCTCTTATCGGGATATGCCGGGATAAAGCTTTCAACTCAAATAATTTGGACATGCGGTCCCTCTTGGAAGACTATTGCCGGGGAAATCCGGCCGCTCTTGCTGCCGTTGAACTCTTATAAACCCTCCGCAGATTCCGTTGAGTGAGATAAAATTTCGGTTCTATAACCCAAAAGAAGGTTCTAAAAAAACATTTGAAAAACTATAACGTTAGCCACCACCAGAATTAGGCGCTTTTA
>JBDNGT010000402.1:0-7324 GCA_041689145.1 Geopsychrobacter sp.
AGAATGGGTGGATATGGTTATAGAATCACCTAAACCATTCTTCCTTGAGCCTCTTTTTACCCGCGATCCGGCTAATATCACCGATACCCAAGTGCTGATGGCAATGATGGCAATCAAGGGGATTTACGCTGAATATGGAGTCAAACGCCTCAATCACGGTATCGGCTTTAACACGGCTGCGATTGAACTGATCCTCCCCACCTATGGTGAAGAACTCGGGCTCAAAGGCAAAATTTGTACGGAATTTGCCTTGAACCCGCATCCCACATTGATTCCGGCAATTGAGAGTGGTTGGGTTAACTCAATTCATAGCTTTGGTGGCGAACTCGGGATGCAGAAGTATTGCGAAGCCCGCGGCGATGTGTTCTTTCTGGGCCCCGATGGCACCATGCGTTCCAACCGGGCCTTCAGTCAGACTGCCGGGCATTACGCCTGCGACATGTTCATCGGTGGGACCCTGCAGATTGATAAGTACGGCAACAGCAGCACGGCCACCGCGACCCGGGTGGCCGGCTTTGGTGGCGCACCGAATATGGGGTGTGACGCCAAAGGGCGCCGACATCCCAGTGACGCCTGGCTCAAGTGTGGCGCTGAGTTTACCTCCCAGCAGGAGTACCTCGGTCCCATGCCACGCGGCAAGCGCTTGGTTGTCCAGATGCTTGAGAGTTTCGGGGAGAAGATGGTCCCCTCCTTTGTCGACGAACTGGATGCCTGGCAGCTGGCAAAAAACGCCAATTTGGCCCTGCCTCCGGTGATGATTTATGCCGATGACCTGACCCATATCCTCACCGAGGAAGGGATCGCCTTCATGCATAAATGCCGGAGCCTAGAAGAGCGCATGGCCGCGATTCGTGGGGTGGCCGGGTTTACGGAAGTCGGCATGGCGGCGAAACCGGCCGAAACCAAAGCGTTGCGGAAGAAGGGAATCATCAAGACCCCGGAAGACCTGGGTATTGATCGGAGTCGAGCAAATCGTTCCTTGTTGGCTGCTAAAAGCGTCAGAGAACTTGTTGATTGGTCCGGTGGCCTTTACGACCCACCAGCGCGCTTCAGGAACTGGTAACAACCGGAGGTTTAATCTTATGGCAAAACAGCTTCATGAGCTCGTTTTTGAGTTGAGAGCAGAAAATCCTAAAACCATATCGACAGATTTCCTTCATTATGGGGTAGTCGGTTCCGGCGACATGGAAGTCATCATCGAACCTAAGGACTTGGGTGGCGCGGTCCGAATCAAAATTATCACACCAGTCACCGGCTATGCTGAAATCTGGCAGCGAGTTCTGGAGCGTTTTGTCAACGATACCGGCATTGCCAACGTCAGCCTTGAAATTAACGACAACAATGCGACCCCGGTTGTGGTTTCGCTGAGACTGCGCCAGGCGCTGTCTGGAATTGCCTGAGGAGGGTCGGAATGTCTAATCAATGGGAAAATCTCCAACCATGCAGTTTCCTGGAATGCAATGCGCGGACCCGCGCACTCGGTTTGGTGGATGCGGGCAGCTTTACTGAATTAGCCGGGCCCCGGAACCGCTTTTCCAGCCCGCATCTCCCCTTGCTCGGCGAGGCCGTAGAGTTCGATGACGGCATCGTCACCGGTGTCGGTCTGCTCGGCAAAAAACCTGTATTCGTTGCTTCTCAGGAAGGTCGCTTCATTGGTGGTGCCGTGGGTGAAGTGCACGGCGCGAAACTGGTCAATATTGTGCGCCTGGCGCGAAAAGCCTACGACAAACTGCTGACTGCCAATCCGGACCTGCCGGAGACTCAGCGGCCGGCGGTGGTCATTTCCTTTGAAACCGGCGGTGTGCGGTTGCATGAAGCCAACGCAGGCCTGCTGGCTCATGCGGAACTGATGGATCAGTTTCAGGACTGCAAAGGGAAGGTGCCCATCATCTCTTTGATCGGCAGCCGGGTCGGTTGTTTTGGCGGTATGGGTTTTGTGGCAGCGGCGACCGACGCGATCATTATGAGTCAGTTTGGTCGTCTCGGGTTGACCGGCCCCGAGGTCATCGAGGAGGAATTGGGCAAAGATGAGTTCGATGCCTCAGACCGTGCTCTGGTTTATCGGACCACTGGCGGCCGGCATAAATATATCATGGGGGACTGCAATCTTCTGGTGGAGGATTCGATCGCCGCTTTTCGTGGGGCCCTGCAGGACGTTTTGCGCAAGCCCTATGCGGAAATAGCGTTGATGAGCTGTGTCGGCAACCTGAAAAAAATTCAGTCTCAGCTTAAGCTTGTTGAGCTCTGTGTCGCTACGACTCCGAAAGACGCTAGAGATGTCTGGCGGACCGCGGGAAATGAAAACCCGGAGGAGCTGACAGACATGCCGCTTAACGAATTTCTGCAAACCGTCAAACGCCTCACGAACCTCGGTTAGGGGAAGAATATGGAAGATCTGATCGGACAAGGCCGCGCGGCTATCGATATGATTGTGGATCTGGAGAGTTTCCGGGAAGGTGTGGTAGGTGATCTGAGTATCACGGACGAGGATTTTGGTGCCAGCGCCGTGATCGGGACAGCACTGCTGAATGGAGAGACCTGTACCATCATCGCCAGCGATGCCATGACGGCAAATCCAAAATTTCCGGTGGTTTACGCCGGCATCATCGGCCTGGAAGAAGGCTATAAAATGGCGCTGGCGGTTTACCACAGTATAAATGCCGATCACGACCGCCCGCTGCCTGAGAAACGGCCGCTGATATTGATCGTCGATACTCCAGGTAACGGTGCCGGCAAGCAGGAAGAGATCTTCGGCATGAACAAGGCTACCGGTGGCTACCAAATGGCACTGGCCGAAGCGCGCAAGGCTGGTCATCCGATCGTGGCGATGGTCGTGGGGCGTGCTATCTCGGGCGGTTTCCTGTGCCATGGCCTGCAAGCCGACCATATTTTATCACTCGGTCCGCAATTCAACACCATGATCCATGTCATGCCGATCACCAGTATTTCGCGGATCACCAAGCTGGATATCGAGTGGTTGCAGGAACTGGCGAAGGACAATCCGGTGTTTGCCGCCGGACCAGACTATTTTTATCAGCTCGGTGGAGTGGAAGAGCTTATCGACAGCATCGATTCCATGCGTGAACGGATCATTGCGCATATCGCTGAAGTGCGGGCCAAAAAAATTGCAGGCCAAGGTGATCAACTCGGTCCCTGGGGGCGGGGTCTTTTGAGCGTAGAACGCGGCGGACGTCTGACCCGGAGCAAGGTTATCGCAGCCATGGATGATGAGTTTGCTGCTGTTGCCGAGAGATATCTAGCTTAAGCCTGAGGTTTGAGATGCTTGGGTTGCGACGATGAAATAGGAAGAAGGGTTGACCATGCCAGACCTGTTGAAAAATCTCGCGGAGATGGTGGATGAATTCGCGACGGCACCCACCCTGGAAACGGTTGAGCGGCGCACCCTCGCCGCTAAGGGGATAGCCGGCGCCACTGCGGCACACGTTATCGAAGAGATCCACACCCCATACAACCTGGCGTTTTTGAGCTTCACCACCGGTTCCACGGCTTTCCAGAATATCGTCGGAGTCACCCATGCCGAATTGCCAGAGAGAGCCAAGGCCTCACTCATGGCCTTTAGGTTGGCAGGAGTGCTCCCCGGCAGCCACGTTCTGGTCTCCTACGCGCCGTTGGTAAATGTGTTTCCAGCGGCGGCCTTGAGTCAATTTGGTCTGACCTGGAATTTTCCCAAACGTTCAAGTCGCGATGCGTTCATCCTGACCCTGTGCCAGGATCAGCCCGGTGTTGTTTTGGGCGAATCAAGTTTTATTCGTTCCTCGCTGGTCGATGCCTGTGCTCTGGGACTCGAAGCTAAGATCCCCCGCGATATTATCCTGTTCACCGCCGGCACGACCCTCGATCTTGAGCTCTTACCGGCCGCCGAAAAATTCGGCTGGCAGGTACATGATCTCTACGGCTGTCAGGAATTCGGCTGGTTGACACTCGATGGTATCCCGCTGCGTGACGACATCGGCCTGATCCCCTCACTGCACCAGGAGCATTTCAGCGAGCTTGTGGTGGGCGGATTACCGATGGGCGACAGCTTCCCCATCAGCGACTCCGGCCATGTCTGCCGGCTGGCAGGTGAATCAGCTGGGAAAATTATCACCTACCGCCGCCAGCGCACTCATCCTGAATACGAGGTTTATGTTGCCGCTACCACGCTCGGTTCAGCAGAAACGGTGGGGCGGGTCGCGAGGACCATTCTGCGCATCAAGGGCCGGGTCGTCAAAGTCCGGCCCGACCTGAAGCTCGGTGCCCCGGTCAGTGTGCTGGAACTGGTGCCGGCCGTTGCCGTGCGGGGCTGTTGTCCCGAGGTGGCGGCCGTCTTCAACGGACCAGCGAAGACTCAGATGTTCGATCTTATGGTCCAGGCTCAGCTCGATTTGCAGCAGACCGCCAAAACTGATCCGACCTGGAACAAGACCCGATGAACAATAAGTAGATGGCGCAATACTCGATAAATAATATGAGTTTGAAACGGCATACCCTGCTCGATATCAGCGACCGTGGGCGTGAGGCCATGCTTGTCGAGTTGGCCGGTAGCGGCCCAGCAAGTGCTCGGCTCAGGGAGAAATATGCGCAAGTTCTACTGCCTGCTCAGGCGGGCACACGGGTGCCAGGTATTGTGAGGCGTGAGGAGGGAGCCTTGCGCCCCGGTTCGTTGCCGGTCGGTTTCAGTGCCCCGGTCGCGGTACCGGCGGGACGTATGCGGGTGACAGCCTTCACGCGGTTGGCGGATATCGTGCGGGCGACCAGCCCCTATGAACTCTTGGCGCTGCCCAGTAGCCAACCACGTAATTCATGCACCTCGGCGCTAGCTGCAGCCAAAAGACTGGCCGAAGCAGCGGGTCTGTGTCTTGGTGTCTGGGGCTCGGTCGCGGCAGAGCTTTACACCGGCCTGCCTTGTACCCACGATGATTCGGACCTGGACCTGTTGGTCAAGGTTGCTCCCCGCGACGTCCTGGCTGAATTTCTGAAAATGATCGTGGCCATCGAGTCAGATTTCGGTCTGCGCATCGATGTCGAACTCGACCTTTCCAGTGGTTATGGGGTGCAGTTGAAGGAACTGTTTGGTCAAGGGCGAACGGTCCTCGGCAAAGGGCTCTCAGACGTGGTGCTATTACCTCGGGAACAGCTATTGGCCGAGCTGCCGCAAGAACCCGCTGATAATAGCTGACTGAATCCCACTGGTGGGGACATCAAGGTTTTTTATGATGCTCTCTTTCGCTGAGTTCACCTGCTTCAAGAGACGACACAAATATTCAAAGGATTTGTAGACAGCTAACCACAGCATTATTGGATGTGGCAAAGAACCAGTGTCTAAGCTGGTTAAATATAACTCACGGGAGATCGATTATGGAAATCAAGGCAAGAATGCCGGGTAAGGTTGAAGCGATAAATGTCAATGTCGGGGATACGGTGGAGAAGGGGCAAAAAGTCATCGTTTGTGAAGCGATGAAGATGAAAAATCCAATTCCAAGTCCCTGCGATGGTGCGGTCACCGCAATCAAAGTTGTTGCCGGTGCGCGCATCAATGCGGGAGATGTGCTGCTGGTTATTGAATAGCTTGGTGACGGCGGATGGAGTTTCTTACGCTTTATTGAGCCTGCAAAGTAGAGAGCGTAGGATCATTCCAAAAACAACTTAAAAAGAGAGGTCAGGTATGGTGAACGGACCAATCCCGTTACGTCGTTCAGAACGACTCCGAGAGATAATAGAGGAGCGCATCGCAACCGGGGTTTACTTACCAGGCCATCAGCTTGATGAAACGGAACTGGCCACGGAATTCGAGGTGTCACGCACACCCGTTCGCGAAGCGCTGATGCAACTTGCCTTCGCGGGACTGATCGATATGCAGCCACGCCGGAGCGCCGTCGTCGCCGAAATCAGCCCGCAACGCCTCTGCGAAATGTTCGAGGTGATGGCCGAACTGGAAGCCATGTGCGGCCGATTGGCGGCCCGCCGAATGACAGGTGATGACCAACATGCACTGCTTGAAGCACATCAGGCCTGCAAGGTGGCGGGCGAAAAACTTGATCCAGACGAATATTATCGGATGAACGAGTTGTTTCATTCCGCCATCTATGCGGCCAGCCATAATGGTTTTCTGCAGGATGAATGTAAAAAGCTGATACGTCATTTGAGTGCTTACCGGCGACTTCAGTTACGGGTCAGAGATCGGATGAGAACCTCCTATGAGGAGCATACCAAAGTTTATATGGCGATCGTTACTGGCGACGGTGAGCAGGCGGCAAAACTACTTAGAAGCCATGTTATTGTCCAAGGTGAGCGTTTCGCCGATCTGATCTCAACCCTCTAGGTGACTTGTGCGAGTCTGCCCATGTTCCCTCTGCAAGGATGATCATGAACCAACCGCAGAATTTGCATTCTGACCAAGGGATTCTACCCTTGCCAAGCGCTCAGCAAGCCAGTCGACAGGTCCACCAGACCATCGGATTAGCCGCCCTGCAGGCGCTCCACCAAGAGCTGAGTGCTTACCCAAAGCCTGGTCTGGTCAGTCCTGTAGACTGTGGTAGCCACCGGGATATGGATGCGAGCACATTTTTCCGTAGTCTGTTTTCCCTGCGCAGCTATTTCCGTGAGATTGCGCTGGCAGGAATGCGGAATGCTCCGTTTGCGACCTTAAAGCAACTTGGGATTTCTGCTGAAGAACGGATGCTGAAGGCCACGCGGGGGATCAATACTCACCGTGGGGCGATCTTCAACCTTGGGCTGTTAGCTGCAGCTGCCGGCTATCTTCAAGAGACACATCTTTCGTTGCAATGTAAGGCACTTGGTGCCCTGGTGAGTGCGCGGTGGGGGGAAGCCATCAGAGGCCATGGCCAATCGTTGCCAATGCTCAGCCATGGCAGGCAGATTGCTGCAAGTTGTGGTGTTGGCGGAGCACTGCATGAAGCTTATTCCGGGTTCCCGCACGTGTTCGAGGTCGGTCTGCCGGCATTGCAGAAATGTTTAAGCCGGGGGGGCAACGCGAATAGCGCAGCGGTTCAATGCCTATTTAGTCTGATGGAGGTCCTGCCCGATACGAACCTTCTGTTTCGGGGTGGAGATAAGGGTTTGGATTTCGCGCAAAAATCTGCCCGTGAGTTTCTCGCGGATGGCGGAGTTCATCGTCGTGGCTGGCGAATTCATGCTAGTGGGATCCATCGAAGGTTTATTCAGCTCAATCTCAGTCCGGGTGGCAGCGCGGATCTGCTTGCGGCCACTTTGTTCGTCAATCAACTGCAAATTCAGGGTTGACCCGAAACGATCGCGGTGTGGGTGATACCACGCTGAGTATTTTGGCACCTCTGATAAGGAT